>CAXUIG010000058.1:0-29536 GCA_964250845.1 uncultured bacterium
AGGAGTCTTACTTGATCTTAAGCTGCTGAAGAAATTAAGATGCGTTCGCCCTGCACCCCTAGACCAGAAATGGCGATCTCTAGCCATGTTGGCGTGTGGACACCAAACAATCCCAACAGCAGTTGACCGCATACTACAACAATTAGAGCTATCACGCCTAGCCCTATCGTTCTAGTCAAGGCCATCCCGTCGCGCTCAGAGAGATTGGAGCCGATTTGACGGGCGGCAATAAAGGTAATACCACAGCCAAGAGCGGCAAAACCAATTCCTGCGATGCCCACACCTTGACTTCTCAATGCCACAAAGACCAAGCCAGTTAGGGTATAGCCCGTTAGCAGGCTGTAGGTTGCGAGCAGGGGCAGTGCGACCTGGTTGTTCCCCCTTTGTGCAACACCGCTGGCGACAAAGAAAAGAATCAACTGCAAAATCAAGGCACCCCAGAATGTGGGCAAGAAAATTCCTGGATTGGTGCCGATAACATTGATGCCGCCGTAGGTGCCCAGTGCCGTTAAGACCAGACCCCCACCCACATAGGGCAGGGCGTTCGCAATCACATTGGGGCCGACGATTCCATGGGTTTTAGCCTCACGAATGGCGTCACGGAAGTTGCTGGTGCTACTCATAGGACTTTCTTAAATTTACAGGTTGTGCTAAAGAGACAAGATTTCTGTTTACACCCATTGTGACTTAGATCCTCAACTATCAGCCAGAGGCTAAGGGGGTATTTGGGAGCAGTTGCCACTTCTCTACCTTAGGAAAAGCTAAACCCAGCCAGACCTCGGAGCCAAACATGTACGTGAAAATGCCGAGTTAGCTCGGGAGCCCCTTCACAAGTTCCGTGTAAAGACGATGGTTAATCGGACTCTTCCTACAGACAATAATCTCATCTTTGATCAAATTTAAGCAAATACTGTCGCTCGTCCAAAGGGAAGAGATGCTCACAAAGTAGGGATTTTTTATGATGGCAACTCAGTCCTGTATTCGTTCCGATGGGATGGAATTATTAGTTTCCTACTACCACAATCCTTGTATTGAAGTTCGAAATCAATTGGTAGAGTTACATACTGGTTTGGTACGCAAGATGGCTCATCACTTCAGCCATCAATGCAATGAGCCCTATGAAGATTTAGAACAAATCGGTTACTTTGGTTTGATTCGCGCCATTGAGCGTTTTGACCCTAACCAAGGATATGCTTTTAGTTCCTTTGCCTTTCCCTACATTAGAGGTGAAATTCTCCATTTTTTGCGCGATCATAGTAGTATGGTAAAAATTCCCCGCCGCTGGCAAGAATTTTACAACGAGGGGCAAAAGATTGGCCAAGAATTGGCCTTAGTCCTAGATCGCCCCCCCAAAGATACTGAAATTGCCCGGGAACTCAAGATATCCGTTCACGAATGGCTAGAGATCAAGTTAGCAGCTAAAAACGGTATAACTTTGAGTTTGGATGCTACCCTGGTTCAGCACGTTGAGTGCCCAATAACCTTGGGTGAGGCGCTTCAGTGTCCGCGCTCTAATGTCCTCCAGCAACAAGAAGAAGACCGTCAACAACTGCAAAGGGCTATGAGCCAGTTGGAAGAAAAAACTAGGAAAGCTGTTGAGTTTGTGTTCTTGAAAGAACTTTCTCGCAAAGAAGCAGCCAAGCAAATTGGTATCAGCCCGATGACGGTAACACGATACCTGCAAAAGGGTACAGAGCAATTGCTATCCTTACTGCAATCTCAAGTTTTACAGACTCGGGCTTGAGGTTAACTGACCAAGCGCGATCGCGTGATGGAACAGGAGATTTCTGCCTGCCTCCGCCAACCTTTAATTATATGACTAATCCAACCCCCACAGCCACCCGTACCCAAACTGATGCCATCCCACAATGGCAACCCGCCACATGGGAAAATTACTTAGCTGATCGTGACGCTCTCACCTCAGAGAGAGTAAGGCTGTTTTTTGCTCAAGGCTACCTTTTCGTTGACATGGGTTCAGAAGGAATTAACCACGCCAGATTTCGTGAACTCTTCACAATGCTGTTTTTCATCTGGTTTAGTCGCATACCCGGGCAAATTTTTGACTCTTTGGGGGGATTCTTTGTTGACTCAATTTCAGCAACCTCGATTACCGCTCCCTCCACCGCTGATGATGTCGGAACCAGGCTCTTTCGCCCACATCACACTTACCCAGAGACTACCAGCGATCGCTCGGCGAGTAATCGCTGAAAACGACTTCCCCCCATCAATTTTTAAAAACCTGGAAACACTAGTCCAGGAATTGCCTGATGGAATTGTGCGACGGCTCAAAGACGACGAGGGACCCGATTTGACAGCATGGAGCACATATGTCGAACCAATGCTTGAAAAGCGCTGGCTGGACGTTCCATGGTACTTTGCAGAGGCATACTTCTACCGTCGTATACTTGAGGCAACAGATTACTTCCTACCAGGAGCGTCGCATGGCGTAGATCCATTTGAACGCCAAAAACGCATGGGCTTGGAGACTGCAATGGATTCTATCCAGCCACTTAGCACCCGCGTCAACTCCTGGAGCGATACTCAATTGCAGGGGGATGGTATAGGGAATCCAACAAGTTTGATTGCACTGCTTTATTTAGCGCTATGGGGCAACCGATCTGACTTGAGTCTTTGGCCTGTTAATGTAGGACAGGCTGACCACAGCAGCCAAGACACTCACCCCCAACAGTCCCACATCTTGGTAGACGATACATCTATCTTGGCTGACAGGGTTGCTAGCTTTCATGGGGTACGGATTGATTTTATCGTAGATAATGCCGGTTTTGAACTTGTATGCGATCTGTGTGTCGCGGACTTTCTTCTAGAAAGTGCGGCTGCTGGGATGGTTTGCCTGCACCTGAAACCCCATCCCACCTTCGTATCTGATGCGATGATTAAGGATGTCCACCACACTTTAGAAGTTTTAGCTGCTGATGGCGAAGGTGAGGTAAGAGCCCTAGCTGCTAGCCTGCAAGACCATATTGCTTCAGGACGTTTGCTTTTGTGCGAAGATTATTTTTGGACATCGCCCCTAGCCTTCTGGGAGATGCCTGAGCCGTTGCAGCAGCAGTTAACTCAAGCCACCCTAGTTATTGTCAAAGGAGACGCAAATTATCGCCGCTTGCTCGGCGATCGCCATTGGCATTTTACCACATCTTTTGCAGATATCGTTTGCTACTTCCCAGCACCGTTTGCTGCTCTGCGCACCCTTAAGTCAGAAATTGTGGCGGGGCTCCACCCAGGGCAAGCAGAGGCACTCAGCAGTGAAGACCCGCAGTGGTTGACAAATGGGCAATGGGGGGTGAGCCAGTCTTTTAGCGGGATTTGATGTCCGCGATCGCCCCCCTTGTTACCCCCGCAATCGCCTGATCTGTCGCCTTCGGTAAGTGGTAATACTTCCCATCTGCCTGCTGCGCTAATTCCTTGGCAAACCCAGTGGAAATAAATTTATTTTCCGTATCAATCACCAACAGCTGCATTCCCAGCGCTCGAATCTTAGCAGCAATCTCTAAAAGTTCCCCTTTAATATCTGGCTTTTCCCCAACTTGAACTGGTGTACCTAGCGATCGCGCCAGGGGAATATTGCCGCGCCCATCAGTAATCGCGACAATCACCACCTGACCAATATCTCCACTCATTTGAGCGGTTGAAACACTGGTTCCTTCTGTTTAACCGACTTCTCCACATCGACCGAATCCAGTAGTCGGTCTTCTGTGACACCGAGATCAATTTGTACAAACGGGGCTGGGATGTCTTCCGTGGGCAGCGTCGATTGGTCAGATGCTTATGCCAACAGCTGGTCATCCCAGCTCTACTCTACTTATAGTCTGTAGACTGATAGTCTTCAATCCAGATATTGGGTTAAACATGAATTGTAAAGTGTCTAACCCTGGGTTATTGGGAGCGGTTATCCGTGCTTTTCGCCTTCGGCAGGGACTTTCCCAGGAAAGCCTAGCTGAGCGGGCGCATTTGCACCGTACATACATTGGTAGTGTGGAACGCGGTGAGCGTAATCCATCTTTCCAGAGCCTTTGGCGGATACTTAATGCTCTGGACGTAAGTTGGACGGAGTTTGGGCAAGCCATAGATCGCGAAGCCAGGAGGACAGGTCAATGAAGCTGTCTCTCGATTTTGGCAACGGGATTGGCGCGCATACTGTCGAACTTTCGAACACGACCGAGGAAGATTACGCTGCGATTGAGGCATACTTCACACCCCTAATCAACTCGACCCAGGTTAAATTGAGGGAGGCGATTGCCGATGCATTCGCTTTCGCCGTAGGCAGGTGTCCCTATGAAAACCCATCTGATTTATGGCACCATTTCCTCTACCGCATCTATTGCCGCAAGAAGAAGGGTACGAACGCCCCTCAAAGTTGGGTGCGAACTTCAGGTGAAGCTTTCGAGCTGGCATTGGCACAGAAATATAACCCTCTTCTTACACAAGAAGGAATAAGGCTCACGCCTTTATTCTCAAAAACTCAAAAGCGGCAAATCTTGACACGTATGGCTCTTGTAGATAGAGTAGGCTCTAGCAAAATTGACGTGGCGATTGAGAAGAGAGGGGCTGGCAGAGGTATTGAAGATGGATATGGCATCATCGGCGGCATACATGCGAAAGTCAGCCTAGCTGAAAGGGTATCAGATGACATTCCAGCCAGCCTCATTATGATGGCAGAAGGGTTTTTGAGTATCTTGTTAACTCTGGACGTAAAATCCTTCCCACCGCCTCATGGTGATTTGGTGAACCGAGGAGAGCTAGGCTCCCCAACTAACCCTTCTGATAAGCGTCGCTATGTCGAGAAACATGGTGATTTTAGCGCTTGTTTCAGTTACAACAGTCGCACTATTCCATCCCCAGAGACCACTCAGAGTGGTAAACGAATTTATGTTGTTGATTTAAATGATAATCCCGACGTTTTCGTTCATTTTCTTCTAAACACAACCTCTTGAGTGATGTCGCTTAAGCGACATCGCCCAAAAATCTAGCAACCTCTCCTGCGATCGCCTGAGCTAGTTTAGGTGGAACAGCATTCCCTATTTGTCTAAACTGTTGAAACTGAGAGCCATGAAAGTAATAACTGTCGGGAAAAGATTGGAGCCGAGCCGCCTCACGCACTGAGATGAAACGATCAACCTCTGGATGAATGAAGTCTGAACAATCCCGTGCCATGTGAGCAACAAGGGTGTGAGAAGGTTCGTTCCATTCAAGGCGACGGTACTTGTTAGCAAATCCGCCGGAATCTAGAGATTGCAGAACCTCCTCAATGTCCAAGTGACCTTGCTGTAGAATCCTGCGAAGATCTTCTTCCTTTGCCCGATCTTCGCGCCTACATTCACCTAAGTCCCTAAAGCTACTACCGCCACAAAGCAATTCCTCGATGAGTTCGTTGGGAAGCCCACCTTGGATTAGCCGAGAACGGATCTTAGTGCCGTAATCTCCGGGGTGCATAAGGGCTAGGCGAAGACGACGTATTCCGAGCATCCGTTTAGCAGAGTGATGCAGGATCACCTCAGCGCCGAGCCGCAATTCATTCTGGTATAGAGTAAGACAATGCCAAGGAGGATATGGCATTTCTTTGTGAGTCAGGCTAGGCGGCAAAACTTCTCTGGGCAGATCCGTAATCGCCTCAGATACTGTGATTGCTGGCTTCAGTACGCAGTAAGCGTGGTGTTGAAAAAGTGATGTCTGGTAACTCGTTTGGGTTGGTTTAGACTTTTTACTGAAGGGGGTAGCGTGGGTGGGCAAGGGTTGATGAAGTTTCTGCTGATTCGCTCCACCAAGTATGAAGACGCGCTTCCGAAACTGGGGAACCCCAAATGCCACGGCATCGAGCGTAACAACTGATACTCCATAGCCCAGCCGCTCGGCTCTAGTTACGATGTCGTCAATTACACTACCTCGATCTTGCGAGAGTATTCCCACCACGTTCTCCATTACAAAAACTTTAGGCCGAAATTCCTCTATGAACTCCAGAAAACGCTTGTAGAGTCGATTGCGATCATCTTTGGGGTCACGCTTGCCATAAGTGGAGAAGCCTTGGCATGGAGGACCGCCCAGAAGCACATCTAAATCTCCTTTCTTCAGCTTTAACCGTTCACGCACTTCTGCCGAGTTTAGTCTCTCAACTGGGTCAGACGAGGTAATAGCTTCAGGGTGATTGTGAGAAAAAGTTGCCAAGGCTGGTTTCTCATGGTCATTTGCAAACAGCGGCTTAAACCCCTTTGTCTTAAATCCTTGGGTCATACCCCCACCTCCAGCAAATAGATCAATAGAGAGAAATTGGAAGTTTTCCACTTAACCTTACCCCCTCAGGAATTAAATACTTACGAAGATTTAGTATAGTATTTTACCTAAAATTAGTTGAATTTATCCGCAAAGCAGCAGAATGAATTGCCAAATTTGCCGATATGCCTGACGGCAAAGAAATTCATGGAGATGGTGTCGCACCCAGCAATTACTTACACGCGTAGTCGCGTTTACAATCCAATACTCCTACCCAGCTCGAGCCAGGTAGCCATCCGCACCCGATCTGATACAATCCCACTATGGCGGCAACCCACCAGACGGGAAAATTACTTGGCTGATCGTGACGACCCTACCCCAGAGAAGGTAAGGCTGTCTTTTAATCAGGGCTACCTTTTCGTTGACAAATTTTCGATTCTCTCAGCGGTTGTTTAATTGAAAAGCCGAACAAGCAAGCTGGATCGCCAGATTTAGTTTTGTAAATTGGTGCAAGGTTACCCGCGTTGGCAACAGGGCGAGCCGCGCTGCATTAATCTGACTCAGTGGCGGGTTCCTGATTTAGTGGGTGAAGTCGCTGACACATAAGCAACTGATTGAACTCCAGTTATTGACAAATGGGCAATGGGCGGTGAGCCAGTCTTTTAGCGGGATTTGATGTCCGCGATCGCCCCCCTTGTTACCCCCGCAATCGCCTGATCTGTCGCCTTCGGTAAGTGGTAATACTTCCCATCTGCCTGCTGCGCTAATTCCTTGGCAAACCCAGTGGAAATAAATTTATTTTCCGTATCAATCACCAACAGCTGCATTCCCAGCGCTCGAATCTTAGCAGCAATCTCTAAAAGTTCCCCTTTAATATCTGGCTTTTCCCCAACTTGAACTGGTGTACCTAGCGATCGCGCCAGGGGAATATTGCCGCGCCCATCAGTAATCGCTACAATCACCACCTGACCAATATCTCCACTCATCTGAGCATTACTACCTACCCTGACTGCCTGAGTCAGACCATGAGCCAGAGGCGAACCACCCCCACAAGGCATACGCTCCAGACGCCGCCGCGCAGCTGCAATTGAACGAGTTGGAGGCAGCAGTATCTCCGCCTGTTCTCCCCGAAAAGGAATCAGCGCTACTTGGTCACGGTTTTCATAAGCCTCTGTCAACAACCGCAGCACAGCCCCTTTAGCCGACTGCATCCGGTTCAGCGCCATCGAGCCAGAGGCATCCACCACAAAAACCACCAGCGCCCCAGCTTTGCGTACCAAGCGCTTCGCCCGAATATCCCCCTGCTCTACAATCACCCGCCGCTCAGGTTGGCGCTGACGCCGACTTAGCTGATGTGGGGCAGCTGCCCTAAGCGTAGCATCGACGGCAATACGTCTTACTTGCCCTTTGGGCAACATCGGCTTAACGTAACGACCTCTGTCTTCCGAAAAAATCAGACTGCGACTACCAGACTTGCCGCGCCGCTGAGAAAGCTGGGCAAAGTAAAGAACACTGGGGTCAAGGATTACCCCTTCAGGATCAAAGACAAATTCTTCCGGGATACTGGGCGGTGCCTGATCAGGTTGATCGGGATTCTCGTTCTCTTCCTGTTCCTGCTCTTGTTCAGATTCATCTTGGGCATCTTGACTCTGAGGCGGCGGTGGCGGTGCTGGCGGTTCTTCCGGTGGGGTCTGCACAACTGTCGCCCGTGGCACAATTACCAGCTCCACAGCACGGCGCAAATCTTCAGCAGTCACTTGTGTGCGTCCTTCCATTGCAGCTGCTGCCATGGCTACACGCAGGGCAAATAGCTCTGCTCGATGTCCCTGCACCCCCGCTCGAATTGCCTCGTCAACTAGATAGGCAATTTGCTCATGGTTAATGCGCACATCCTTGAGCCATTCCCGCGCTAGGATGATTTGAGTCTTGAGGCTATCCAGGTCTTCGCTGTACTGATTCAAAAACAGCTCGGGTGATTTGGAGTATTGGATAACTTGGTCTACTGCCTGCACCCGTTCATCTAAGCCTAGTACACCATCAGCCGAGAGCGCGATCGCCATCCGATCTAGCAAATGTTCTCGCAACGCTCCCTCTTCCGGGTTGTAAGTAGCAATGAACAGCGGCTTACAGGGATGCTGAAAACTAATGCCCTCGCGCTCAATCTGGTTGCGTCCCTCGCTTAAAACACTCAATAGCTGATTGCTTATTTGGTCATCTAGTAAATTAATTTCATCCACATAAAGGACACCCCTGTGGCAAAGCGCCAGCAACCCCGGTTGAAACACTGGTTCCCCCTGTTTAACCGACTTCTCCACATCGACCGAACCGAGTAGTCGGTCTTCTGTGACACCAAGAGGAATTTGTACAAACGGGGCTGGAATGACTTCCGTGGGCAGCGTCGATTGGTCAGATACTTCTGCCAACAGCTGGTCATCCCACTCTTCGGGGCAGCTGGGGTCGCAGTTGCTGAGGGAGCCTTTAACCACCTCAATTGGTGGCAACAGGGCGTAGAGGGCACGAGCCATGACGGATTTAGCGGTGCCGCGACGACCAGCGATCGCAACTCCCCCCAACCCCGGATCAACAGCTGCCAACAGCAAGGCCAATTTGATCGCTTCCTGACCCACTACTGCTGTCAGGGGAAATGCAGTTTTCGAGAGTGCAGTCATGGTTTTAATGTACTATTGATTTTACTCAGCTGCTGGTCCCAAGTGTATTTGTTGCTCGACCTCGGCAAACTTCTGCTGAGCCAGCTTCTCAGGAGCGACAAGAGAAACTACAATTCCTACTATAAACGACAGGGGGATACTCACCAGCCCTGGGTTCTTGAGGGGGAACGCTGCTGAGGAATGCTTAAGTACGTCAATTTGAATAGCTGGAGAAAAATAAATCAGCACCAATGCCGAGATTGTCCCTACTAGCATACTCAGCACCGCGCCGTTAGTTGTGAAGCGCCGCCAGAACATCGAGAGCAGGAGGGCTGGGAAGTTGGCACTCGCTGCGATCGCAAACGCCAGACCGACCATATACGCTACATTCTGCCCTTTGAAGATTATGCCCAGAATTATTGCCACCATCCCCAGCAAAATCGTCGCCCCACGAGCCACTTTCAGTTGCTCTGACTCATTGGCATCAGCACCACGCACCACATTCACCCACAAGTCATGGGACAACGCTGCAGCTCCAGAGAGTGTTAGCCCAGCCACAACTGCCAAAATAGTGGCGAAGGAAACCGCAGCGATGAAGCCCAAGAAGGCACTACCGCCCAATACTTCTGCTAACATTGGTGCAGCCATATTGCCGCCAGCGTCAATTTTCTTGATATCGGCTTGACCCACAAACATCATCGCCCCGAAGCCGAGGATAAAGGTGAGCAGGTAAAAGAAGCCAATGAACGCTGTTGCATAAGTGACCGAGTTGCGAGCTGTCTTTGCGTCTGGCACAGTGTAAAAACGCATTAAAATATGGGGCAATCCGGCAGTGCCCAGCATCAGCGACATTCCTAGAGAGATGGCATTCCACGGGTCAGATACCAGTTTGCCAGGAGCGAGGACACCTGCTTTATATTTGACAGCTGCGGCATCGAAAAGCGCCAGCGGGTTGAAGCCAAATTTGGCAAGTACCAAAATAGCCATCAACGTAGCCCCGCCCAGCAACAGAATCGCCTTGATGATTTGCACCCAAGTAGTCGCAATCATGCCGCCGAAAATCACATAAGCCAACATCACCCCGCCTACGATCAGGACGGCTAATTCATAATCCAGCCCAAACAGCAGCTTGATCAGGTTGCCTGCGCCCACCATCTGCGCAATCAAGTAAAAGCTGATCACTGCCAGCGTGCCAATCGCTGCGGCAACTCGCACTGGGGTTTGGCGCAAGCGATAAGCCACCACATCGGCAAAAGTGTATTTGCCCAGGTTGCGTACCGGCTCAGCAATCAGAAACATCACGATTGGCCAACCGACCAGGAAGCCGATCGAGTAAATCAATCCGTCGAAACCGTTGAGCGCCACTAGCCCAGCAATGCCCAAGAAGCTGGCTGCGCTCATGAAGTCACCCGCGAGGGCGAGGCCGTTTTGGAACCCGCTGATGTTACCCCCGGCAGTGTAGAACGCCGCTGTGCTTTTGGTGCGCTTTGCTGCCCAGTAGGTAATACCGAGTGAGCTGGCAACGAATAGAAAGAAGAAAGCGATCGCTAGTGGATTAAATTGTCCGAGACTTGTATGCATATTTACTTTTTCATCAGTTGAGCGATTTTCTCGTCATAGCTGTTGTTCGCCCAGCGCACGTAGATATAAATCAGTACCCATGCGGAGACAATAACCAAGGCACCCAGCAAGATCCCCACGCTGAGTCCTGGAACCACCAACGACCCCATTAGCGGTTTGTTGAAAGCGATCAGTAGAATAAAGCCGAAGTAGATAAACATCATAATCAGCGTCAGCGACAACGCTACTCGCCAGCGTTGAGCTGCAAGGGCTGCGATCGCCTTTGCACGTTGATCCATATTTTCTCCTTATAGTGTATAGACAATTAATGAGCACCTGGCGTAGTACACGCTACTGTCAATACTTCCTCTGCTAGTTTGACTTCTAACGGCAAAATGACAGTGAAGGTGGAGCCAACTCCAGGCTGCGAGACTAGCTCAATTTTGCCTTGCAGTAGTTTTACCAGGCGACATACTATTGCTAAACCAAGCCCAGTGCTTTCGGGCAAGTGAGTGCCGTTCGCTCCAACTCGAAAGTAGGGGTCAAAAATATGCGCTTGGTCTTCTGGCGAAATTCCAATGCCGGTGTCAGTAACAGCGATCGCCCACTGCTGATCGGATAGCACATGGCAGGTTAATTGGACGGTTCCCGACTTGGTGTAGCGAATTCCATTACTGACAAGATTCGTCACAATCTGCTGTAATCGCAAGTAGTCTGTCAGCACTTGAGCGGGGGCGCGATCGCCATCAACCACTATCTGTAGCTCTTTCATCCGAGCCAGCGGCTCCAACATTTCCACAACGTTGTTGATTAAAGCGCGCACATCGGTTGGTGTTGGCTGCAGTTGCATCTGCCCTGCTTCATACCGGGAGATTTCCAGTGCATCGTTGAGCAGGCGGAGTAGCTGTCTGCCATTGCCTAGTACGCGCTCAATGTGTTCCAGATTGGCAAACGTATCCTTGACCTCAGTCTTCTGTCGTTGTTGGCGCAAAAATAGATCCGAGTAGCCAATAATTGAAGTTAGAGGGTTTTTCAGTTCGTGGGCTAGAAGAGAGAGGTTATCCTGCGAAGCGCGAATCAGCCTTGTCAATTCCTGATTGTTAAGCGTCAACTGACTTTGAAGTTGCTCTAGTTCCCGCAGTCGCTCTGATGTATAGCTGTTGAAGCACCGGGCGATCGCTTCATCTACCACAGCATCAATCAGACGAAAGACTCGAATCACTTCTGCCGGTGAGCCGTCGAGCAGCTCTGCCTCCAAGGTGGAAAACGTTACCTGTCGCAGTAGACGATACTCCCGCGCAATTTCTCCTGCATCAAATCCTTGTTCAGCCCTGAGAACGCCATGCTCCAAACTCGCCTCTACTAGCGTCTGAACGTCATTGTCTTGAGATTGTGAAAGCATTGTCGCCATCGCCTGGAGAAGAAGTGGAAGGCTATCACGCAAAGCCCTGTAGGGTAGAGCCTTGGCGCTTTCAATTTGGCTATCTTGGCGAACGGCTTCAACCCACTTCTCTACAATCGTGTCAGTTTTATCAATCAGGACTTGACTAAAATCTAGCATGGCTAAGACGCAAGGGTTATTTAGGCTAGGGCATCCCCCTACATTAGGTCAAGATAGCGGTTCGGGGCAACGCTCGAAGCGAGGCCGTACAGAGGGGGAGGACAAAAATATATTTCTTAAGACAGATTACTTGCATTGAATTTTCGTGATAAAATATGGTTCTAACTAGACATTAATCATCCTAATCCAGATTTTCACCAATAGAAAGGTCTGACGTGATGAGTAGAGCGGAGGGACCCTTTTTTGCGGCTAGTTACGCTGGTGAACCACGATGTGGCGCCAACCCTAAACGCGATTTTTGGACAGGTAGCCTGGAGTGGAGTTCACCCAGTCGTGATCCAGACGGTAGGTTAAAGCTGTGAATATCAAACCAATGTTAGCCCGCCTTCAAAGCGCAATGGGTCGTCAGGACTTAATTGATCAACTGGTGTTGCTGCCAGAGCCAGCTTCACCACATGCTGATGGGGCTAAATTTACAAAATCAGTTAATTTAGTCGTCGGGTACAACAGAACTCCCAGCAGTCAAACGGCTCTGGATATCACCCTGTGGATTGCCAATGAAACTCGTTTAGCCACTCAGAAGCAAGTCACAGTTCACGTCGTCTACGTCGTAGATGACAATCAAAGCAGTAAGCGTCCAGATGTTTTCAACTCGGCTGATGAAACCAGCCCCTCAAGCAATCAGCTTGGTGCTGGTTTTCCGGCAGCATCAACATTAAGCTCTGCCACACCTGTCTTAACTCAACCAAGACATCAGCCGCTAGCAGCACGCCCACGGATGACAGAAGTAGATCCGTGCTACTTTAGGGCAATATTCTACGAAGATAATCAGTTCGAGCAAGCAGACCAGATATTATGGCAAGCACGAAGTCTTGCTAATGAATGGGGGGGAGCCTTCGTAGCTCATCTCCGGTTTGGTTGCGTTTCTACGGAACTGAGAAAAGTTGTTGAATCAGAAGCTGCGGCTCTACTGCTCCTTGGCTGTCAATCCGTCAATCATCCTGTTGTACAGAAACTAGGTGCTAATTTCCCCTGCTCGGTGCTAGGTATTCCTAGCCTTTAAGCTGCTATGCATCCAACTTTGCTGTCTGGGGAGTCTACATAGAGATTAACATACTATGCCAACAGAAAACAAGGTTTAGGATGAAGATGTGTTAATGATCCAAGTTTGGCATGAACTGGCAAGAAATATCTGGTAACTGGGTTCTAATTCCCCGGCATCCGATCGCAATTGTGCATTTCCTTGGGGGAGCCTTCGTCGCTGCAGCACCCCAGCTTACCTACCGCTGGCTATTAGAACAGCTGGTTGAGCAGGGCTATGTCGTTGTTGCCACACCGTTTGTCAACACACTGGATCATGCTGCGATCGCCAAGTCTGTTCTGCTCAGCTTTGAGAGCACCGTGGATATTCTACACTCAACAGCTATTATACGCAAGCGCTATCTTCCCATTTACGGACTGGGACACAGCATGGGTTGCAAACTCCACTTGCTAATCGGTAGTCTATTCCCCGTAGAACGGGCAGGCAATATCCTGATTTCTTTTAATAACTACGCAGCACGGGACGCGATCCCCTTGGTGCAACAGTTCACTCCTGCCTTTAACGTCGAATTTACTCCCTCCCCCCTAGAAACCAACGCCTTGGTGCGACAGCACTATAATATTCGCCGCAACCTGGTAATTAAATTTACCAACGACACTATTGACCAATCAACTACTTTGACCCCGGTGTTACAACAACGCTTTTCTGATATGGTGACGGTGCAGACGTTGCCAGGAACTCATACCACACCTTTAGGACAAGATGTCAGTTGGCAAACCGGATCGACGTTCACGCCTTTTGATGCCCTTGGTCAGTGGTTCAAGCAAGAAGTCTACCGCGACCTTAATCAGCTCAAACGTGCCATTCTGTTGTGGCTAAATCCCGTAGTCCAGTTGTAATAGAGAGGTGGCAAAGGGCAGCTTTGGCAGATGTTGGGGGATCCGAAAAGCGGGCGGTGTGGGGTGTGGGGAAACCGTTTTCGGTTCAAAGGAAAGAGGGAAAGGGCAAAGGAAATTTCTATCTTCTGTTTCCTCTTGCCCCTTCCCCCTTCCCCGACAACTGCTGCGAAGTCTAATCTGTCTGACTCGACCCGATTACTTCATTTCTACTGGAACCTTAAGCCCTGAGCCTGGCTTGTCACCATCTGATTCGATCGATTCACCTTCGATGAACGAACGTAGCATCCAAGCCATTTCTTCGTGCGCCTCCATCAACCCGGTCAGGAAGTCAGCCGTACCCTCGTCGTGGAAGTTTTCAGAACACTGGTCTATGTGCTGACGGAAATTGCGGATAACCTGCTCGTGATCTTCTACCAAGTTCGCAACCATTCCAGTTGCTGTGGGAATATCGCCCGCATGTTCCTTGAGGGAAGCATGTTTCAGGAAGCCTTCAGCTGTACCCACGGGATAGCCACCCAAGGCTCGAACGCGCTCAGCGATCGAATCAATGCTCTCTGTTAAAGCTTGATAGTGTTCTTCCCACAACTGGTGCAGTGAGCGGAACTGCGGTCCGACTACATCCCAGTGGTACTTTTTCGTCTTGATCAACAGCAGATAAGCATCTGAGAGATCGCGATTCAACAATTCAGTCACGCCCTGACGTTGCTCTTCACTTAAACCGATGTTTAGCTTACGCATAATTTCGTTATTTTTTCCGTCTGAGTTCTATTCTCAGTGGAACAAATCTACACAACAATGGACATCGGCCAAAGGGGAGATTGTTAAGTGGGTTTGTAGTCTTTTGCTCTGATCGTATCATAGAGCACAAATGTTTCAACAGTTGGTCCAGGCTATACTAGCCATCTGGAATTGGACTCACCTTGACTCGGTAAAGGATGTTGTCACCTTGACGGTAGCCGGTATAGCGTACTTTGACCAGCTCGCCTGGTTGAGCCGTTCCCGCCAAAAGTTGGTGCAGTTGTGGGTCATAAGGCAGTTCTGCCCCCACCGATGCGATCGCCTCCACCCCCCATTGTTGCAGCAACTGTTCTATCGGTCGCAGTAAGGGCAACAATCTCACCGCCGGTAGCTGAGGATTTTGCCCAGCGGCAGCAGCAGCTGTAGGCCATTGCAGCATCCAGGATTCCAGCACCTGGAGACTCGACTGCTGGAATTCTTGCCAAAGCGCCTGTCGCTGTTGTTCCAACTGCCGTTGCAACCGCTGGTACTCTTGTTTTAAATCTGCAAGCGCTTGCTTTGATTCCTGTGGCAGTGCGGCATTCTGCCCCTGAGAAAAAGTTGCCAGAAAATCAGTTAATGACAACTGTAGCGCCTGACTCAGCTTCAGCAGAACATCCACCCGCATCTGCTCTACTTCTCCGTGCCGCAGCCGCATCAACTGCCGCTCTGAAACCCCAGCGGTTCGTGCCAGTTCTTTAAAACTGGAAACACCTACCCCCTGCATTAAGGCTTGCAAAGAATCGGTGTAATTTTGACGCCCAGACTGGTTCATTCAATTTTATCTAGCGGTGACGTTTCCTTAAGCTAGGTGCATCTTCAGAACAGCGCGTGGAGCCTTGCGGACTTTGGCTAGGATTGTTTCCTTGCCCAAGCGCTGGCAAGCCTCAAACCGATGGCAACCAGAAAAGCCGTAGTACTGTCCATCGACTTCTAGCACGTCAATCGGTTCCAGCTGTCCGATCGCTTGAATCGATTCCATTAAGGCTGCTACCTTATTTGGATCGTTCTGTCGCGGCAAGGGGCGGTGAATCTCATTTAGGGGAATCTCTTGTACTTTTACCATGGCGTGTTGTCACTTCCATATTTCCTGCTTATCTCTTAATCATACTCGCTATGACTTCGACTTGCAACTAAAACATTTGTCCTCCACACCCCACACCCCACACCTCTTTTCCAGTTACTAATAGAGGGGGAAAGAAGAATTACTCATCCCCCTCTCCCCCTCTATTAGTTGTTGACGAATGTCAGCAACTTGGTAGCAATAGTTAGTAGAGTGCTTCCTCTTGGTGAGTTTCGATAGTGCAGTCGGAAGTGGGGTAAGCCACGCATGTTAGCACATATCCAGCTTCAATTTGGTCGTCATCTAAGAAAGATTGGTCAGACTGGTCAATCGAACCTTCCTTCAACTTACCGGCACAGGTGGAGCAAGCACCGGCGCGGCAAGAGTAGGGCAGGTCAAGTCCAGCTTCTTCAGCTGCGTCTAGAATGTAAGTATCGTCGTCAACATCAATCGCTTGGTTAAGCCCTTCGGCTTCGTTGATTAACGTGACCTTGTAAGTCGCCATTCAGCAGTCCTCTCCATTGAAAAGGCACTAATAAGATAAGCTAAAGCAAACAAAAGGCTTTGATAATTGCCAAAGCCGCTTGGGTTTTGTTCGCTTCATCTTAGATACTACGAGAAAAGTTTAAGCTTTTAACCCTGAATTGACCCGGATATTCAATGGATTAGGAATGGGATTTAGTAATTTAATAGTAATAAGCTATGCTTATATAACACAGCAATAATCAACCGACTTAGACGATGGAGAGTTCTGCCGTTTTATCTGCTACTAGCCCAGTCAGGGTGGGTTTGGTTGGTACTGGGTATGCCGCGAAGCTAAGAGCCGAGACGTTGAAAACGTATGAGCGAGCAACTCTTGTGGCTGTTGTAGGTCATGAGCCAGAAAAAACCGAGGCATTTGCTCATACGTACCAAGCCCAGGTAGTTGCTTCCTGGCAACAGCTGGTAGAGCGTGACGATTTGGATTTGGTGATTGTCTCTACGATTAATAGAGATCATGGTGCGATCGCACGAAGAGCCCTTCAAACCGGCAAGCACGTCGTCGTCGAATATCCCCTTTCTCTGGACGAGCGGGAGGGCGAGGAACTAATCGCTTTGGCAAAAGGGCAGGGCAAACTTTTGCACGTAGAGCATATTGAACTGCTGGGCGGCTTACACCAAGCGCTGAAGCAATCTTTACCAGCGATCGGCAATGTGTTTTATGCCCGCTACACCACCATCAATCCCCAGCGCCCCGCACCCCGTCGGTGGACATACCAGCCAGACTTATTCGGCTTCCCCTTGAGCGGTGCCCTATCTCGACTCCACCGCCTCACCGATTTGTTTGGCTCAGTTGCCACGGTTAGTTGTCAAACCCGGTTTTGGGGTACAGATTCAGAATTTTATAAAGCTTGTCTGTGTACAGCTGTGCTCACCTTTAGCAGTGGGCTTTTAGCTGAAGTGACTTATGGCAAAGGAGAAACCCTGTGGCAAAACGAACGCAAGTTTGAAGTTTACGGGGATCAAGGCGGATTAATTTTTGATGGCGATCGAGGAGTGCTAGTGCAGGCAGAGGAAACGACACCCATAGAGGTTGGCAGTCGCCGTGGCTTGTTTGCCCTCGACATGGGTATGGTATTGGAGCACCTGCTTGAAGGTACTCCCTTATACGTAACGACTGCTGCCAGCTTGTACACCCTCAAGGTCGCCGATGCGGCTCGTCGTGCTGCCGAGACGGGGCAGACAGTAATTCTTTAGTAACTAATCAGCACTACGCCACCCAGAGTATCCAGGAAAACCGAACACAGAAGTATACGAGCAATATAGCAAACAAGCCCATAGTCGCGTATCCCCAACGAGGATGGCACTCAAGTAACACGCCGAGTGCGATTGATACTGACACGATACTGAAAGCGAAGCGTGCGATAGATTTGATCGCTCCAGAGGTTATAACCAGCGCTATGGCGCAAAAACCGTAAGCAACAGTGACACGACTGAGCTTGGTGCGTAAGCGCCACAACACGTAGCCGCTACCAAAGAACGTAACCACTTTAATCAAAGAGAGGAAAGCCGTACTCCAACCGTTGCCCAAACTCAAATCTTGTGCAAATAGATCCCACCAAACCCTCCAATTGAATCCAGTATGTGGCTGCCATCCCTGTTGTGCATGAACGAATGCTAGGGGGTCTCCAAAATAAATAGCGCAATACACACTGAACAGAAGCAGCCCCCCACCTGTAGCCAGAGCTGCAGCGTAGGCAACCACGGGTCTGCGTTCTCTCCACGCCACGAGGAGAAAGGCGGGTATGAGCGCGGCTCCATTCACCCGAGTTGCACTAGCCATTGCTCCCCACAGGGCAGCCCAAGCATGCTGGCGGTTGTCGAATGATCGCAAAGCCGCTGTGCTGAGCAACAGAAACAGTCCCTCAGTGTAAGCCACAGTCCCGAATAGGGAGAACGGACACCAAGCTAGCACAGCAGTTGCCCATCTGGCGGTGCTGATGCCATGGCGCTCCTTTACCCAAAAGTACAGAAGGCCGAGCGCACCAAGGAATGCTACGTTGTTCACAAGTGTGCCTGCTACTTCGAACGGCAAGCCGAAGGTCATAACCGCACGGCTGACTAACGGAAAGAGAGGGAAGAACGCAATAGAGTGTTGATTTCCATCTTTAACATATTCGTAGCCTAAGGTAGCGACCCGCTGGTACCAGTTACCATCCCAATGTGAGAAAAGTTCCCAGCCACTTGTGGCAACAAAGCCGGGGAAAGCCTCTTGCGCCTCCATATTAACCTTCTGTCGCATTACAGCAGCGGGTAATAAGGGAGCAATAATCTGCATCGACACGACAATAACCAGTCGGCTGAGAAGCCACATTGCAATTACAAAAAAGAGCCCATTGGCCCATTTTTTGGCTTTTAACCTATGCTCTAGCTGTATTGTTTCCGTCGAAGTTTTATTTATCATAAATCAAGAGTTAGGAGTTTCTAGAGTGCCGTCCTCAGAACCGGAGTTCAGGAGCGCCCTATAGATGAATATAGAGTGGGTTCAAAAGCCTTAATTAATAAAGCGTATTATCGCAGGGCTTACCTCATCTAGTTTCTAAAGAAAAAACTTGGTGAAAAGTTGCTCGTGTTGCTCGTGTTGCTCGTTCCCAGGTTTGCTCGTGCTCGTTCCCAGGTTCGCTCGTTCCCAGGTTTGCTCGTTCCCAGGTTTGCTCGTGCTCGTTCCCAGGTTCTACCTGGGAATGCAGGTGGGGAGGCTCTGCCTCGTCTACGATTGAAGGCGACAGACCTGATGCACTCTGGACAAGTGATGGTTTCTACTATTGAGGCAGAGCCTCTAAAATCCGGTGACTAGGCTCAGCCTAGTCACCATAATTTTTAGGAGTGCTGGCTAGATGCGGCAAGCCCTGCGTATTATCTTTTTAATAATCTCTTTTACTAAGCTAATCCTCATTGTATTTACATATCTGTAAAGTTACGAGTCAGGAGAGGTAAAAGATGAATAACACCATTGCCTGGACAGAATTATAATTCTTCATCCTGACTCAGAGACTCCTTTATCCTGACTTCTCTTCATTTTAATGTACATAACGATTCAAAGGAAGAATTACTATGAAATGGGTCTGCTCATCCTGACTTTGAACCTGAATAGAGCCTCTCAAATGCTCGACCAGCCCTTTCACGAGAGTTAATCCAATACCAGTCCCGCCTTGTTTCCAAGGGTCGTTTTGGGAAATGCGATAAAATCGCTCAAAAATCCGGGGTAGTTCCTCAGCAGGAATTTCAACTCCAGAGTTGCTTACACTCAACTGAATCATTCCCGATTTAGCTTGAGCTAACACCGTGATTCGTTCTCCTGATGGGGTGTATTTGCAAGCATTTTCCAACAACTCTGACAGAATACGGCCTAGAATAGCGGGTTCACACAGAAGGGGAGGCAATTCGGCAGCGATTTCAGCCTGCAAACTTTGCTGATGGTTTTGGGCGCGCGATTGAAAGGGTTTTACTACCTGGGGAATCCAGTGCTGTAGATGAATTACCTGCAACTCGGAAGGCTGAAACTCAGTATCAAGCTGCTGTAAGTTTAGAAGGTCATTGATCAAGCTGATTTCTCGATTACACTCGTCCTTCAAGATCTGAAGGTATTTAGACAACTTGGCGGTTTCAGAAATAGACGTGTGCTCTTGACTCAGGCTGAGTTCCAGCATCTGAATCGCCATTCTCATACTGGCTACAGGCGTTCGTAGTTCGTGAGAAACCGTACTCAGAAAGTCATCTTTAAGTTGATTAAGTTTTTTGAATTCCTCTACTTGCTCCTGGGCTGCTTGATGCAGCTTTTCAGCTTGCTTCAGTACCGTCAGATCGTTCACCTCCAGTAATTGCTTTAAAGCAGCAACTTGGCTTCTGAGTAGCTCAACTTCACCATCGGGAATATCCTCATCTTTAGATTTAAAATGGTCAAACGGCAGCACTGCCATCTTTGCATTTAAACCCAAAGTCTTTAACATATCAGCAGTGTTTTCAGGAATATGAACCTTAGAGAATAAAACAATTACGAATAAATTGCCTGATGGCAACAAGCCTCCAAATCCCAATACTGACTTAATTCCATAAGGAATCACAAACTCCTCTTGATCAGGGATGTATGGGCTGTTAACTGCTTCAGGCACGTAGAAAACGTTATAGGTCTTCTGCTCTAAATCAACTAAAAGCTTTGGATCTGGAGTCAGCACCATCTTAATATCCAACCCAAACTGCTTAAGCAGTTGAGACATCATCGGCATTTTTTTGGTAAAATTATCCTCATCTACAACTGGAATCGCTTGATGATTAATAGATGCCTGCCTTGAGTTCCACTCCGGTTTGTCTCCAGCAGTTGCCAGCAAAGACATCCACTTCATTTCAGGCATTTGAGCAGCATCACCCAATTTTCTAGAAATGCCTTCCCGCAGTTCCGGATCTAATTCCTTGTAAGAAGAGGTTCTAAAAAAACGAATCAGTGCACAAGAATTTTCACCATTGTCCTTGTTAATAAGATGGTCGTAGAGATAGCGAACAAGTTTATTTGCCACTTCCTCCATACTTACGGCTTCCATGCCTAGCTGACGTAAAGCAGCGCCGCATTTTGTTATGTCCTCCAATGTAAACTGTGTTAAGTCACACATTGATAATATTTTTCAAACTATCTAATTATCTCTCTGTTTAAATTATGGTATGATTCAAGCCAAAAAGAGGTAGGGGCAGGGGAACTTGGGAGCATCCCAATTATGCAAGTGTGTCTCCCGAGTCCCCCTAGTCCCTTACCCCCAATCAATACTTTCGTTCTTGCGGCTCAAATAGAGTAATTGTTACTGGTCGATACTGTAGATCAATCCCAGCGGGTGAATAGTAAGCCATTGTGTGCTTGAGGAAATTGGCATCGTCTCGCTGGGGGAAATCCTCCCGGAAATGAGCTCCTCGGCTTTCCTGGCGATTGAGTGCTGATGTCAGAATCAGCTGCCCCACAATGATCAGATTCCGCAGTTCTAGGGCTTCGATAATTTCGGTATTCCAGCATATCCCCTTGTCATCTAAATAGATTTGAGAGTACTGCTGCTGCAACTGTTGCAGCTGTTGTAAACCCTGAGTGATTAATTCCTTAGTGCGGAAGACGCCGCAGTATTCAGTCATGCAGTCTTGGAAGGCTTGACGGACTTGGGCAATTCGGTACTCTCCTGACTGCTCCAGCAGCGCTTGAATCTGTTGCTGAGCTTCGCTACGGTGCAACTGCTCGTCCAACAGCGGTAACTTGCGGTTTTGGACAAATTGTGCTATGGCAGCCCCAGTTAGGCGTCCATAAACCACACATTCCAATAGGGAATTACTCCCCAGCCGATTTGCTCCATGCACCGAGACACAAGCCGATTCCCCAGCGGCAAAGAAGCCATCAATTAGGCTATCTGCGCCACTGCGTACTTGACCATCAATATTGACTGGTATCCCACCCATCGAATAGTGAACCGTGGGCCGCACTGGCATAGGCTGATGCACGGCGTCGATACCCAGCAGCCGATGTGCTTCCTCCCAGCAGAAGGGAATCCGGCTCATAATTTTTTCCTGCCCCAGGTGACGTAGATCGAGATAGACAAATGGGCCACCTGAGCTGCCATCGGGATGAATGCCGCGACCAGCTCGAATTTCACGAGAGATCGCTCGTGAAGTAATATCACGAGGAGCCAGCTCCATCCGGCTGGGAGCATACTGCGCCATAAAGCGATCGCCCTCACTATTGATCAGATAGGCTCCCTCGCCGCGCACCGCTTCTGAAATCAGCACCCCCACCGGATACAGCCCCGTGGGATGAAATTGGACAAACTCCATATCCTCAAGTGGCAACCCGGCTTGAGCCGTCATTGCCAAACCGTCCCCAGTCGAGGCATAGTCATTAGAGGTGGTGTTATAGACCCGACCATAGCCACCTGTGGCAAACATCACCGCCTTAGCCCGTACTACCTCCACCTGCCCATCCAGCATGCGGTACATCACTACGCCCTGCGCCTGACCATCTGACAAAATCAAGCGCATGACATACCACTCGTCGTAGATGCGAACGCCAGACCGCCGCAGATTGTTGACCAGTTCGTGCAGAATCGCATGACCAGTCTTATCTGCCGCGTAGCAAGTGCGATTGTGGGAATGTCCTCCAAAAGCGCGTTGGGCAATGCGACCATCCGGCAAGCGAGAGAACAAGACGCCCATATGCTCCAGGTCAATCACCACTTCCGGCGCAAGGCGTGCGAGAATTTCCACCGCATCCTGGTCTGCCAAGTAGTCTGAACCCTTTACCGTATCAAACGCATGGGCTTCCCATGTATCAGCTGAATCCACATTTTTCAGCGTTGCCGCAATGCCACCCTGGGCAGCGACAGAGTGGGAACGAATCGGGTGGGTTTTGGCAACCAGAGCCACATTCAGGCTGGGGTCAGTTCGGGCAATCTCCACCGCCGCACGGCACCCGGCCAATCCACCCCCGATAATGATCACATCGTGTTCTAACATGATTTGTGATGATATCTAGAATTTCTCTTGCTCTATCCTGACCCAAATGAAAACTTCCCTGCCTTTTGGTAGGGAAGTTTTTATTCTTGTACCGGCTTCGGGGCGCTCACGAGCGCCCCTTCCCAAGCTTTATGATTAACTCGTTGCTTCTACGGGCTGTTGCTGGGAAACATTCCCAGGCATAGGTTCCATCTTTGTCGCTGCATCTACAGCAGCCAGCTCAATGTGATTAAGCAACGTGGTCACGAAGGCAAAGAGCAAGAAGGGCAGCGACAGCAATATAATAAGTCCAACGGTTGCTAAGGCGTAGTACGGTCGTCTGGCACCCATCAGTGCCATCGCCGAAGCCAAACTCAAGGTGATGGCGATGAGCCAGACAATGATTTGACCATAGATATCGCCAAAGGTTAAGGTACAGACGAAGCGATACTTTTGGTTATTATTCATGGCAGATCCTTCAAAATTCTCTTAATGTTCTAGACTAAAGCCCTAACTGGGTTGTAGGCTATTTCTAAATATTTTTAACAGGTTTGCAACAGGACTTTACAGTCTAGCATAATTTTCTCAGCTAGGGCGTTTACTATACTTCCACAGGTGGATGCGATCGCGAGCGCGTACTTTTATCGGAGAACCGACTCCCCGTAGAGTTCCAGAGCGATCGCTCTGGAGCTCCAGTTCAGTTAAAAAACATGAAGAGCAATTGAATTCAAATGGAAGAATTAATCACCATAAAGCAACTTCTCTACCAGGGCAAAGTAACCGAAGCCCTAGAGATGGTGGAAGAATTAGAGGAAATGAGTAAATCGGATAAAGTTAATAAAATTTATAGTTATGGAATTATTCTGCTGTTGCATCTGATTAAACAATATGCCCAAAAGCGCACAACCCGCTCTTGGGAGGTTTCCATTCATAATGCCGTTAAGCAAATTCAACGCACCAATCAGCGATACAAAGCCAAAGGAACTTATCTCAGTGAAGAAGAATTAGCAGAAACTTTACAAGAGGCTTATGAATTAGGGTTGGAAAGAGCTGCTTTAGAAGCATTTGAGGGGCGCTATGAAGCCGAGGAACTTGGCAAAATGGTTGAGCCAACACAAATTTTAGATACGGCAATAAGTTTGATTTTATCAAAAGCGTAATGATTATAAGGCGTAGACTGGAGGAAGCAGCTTAAACTGATCAAACTTCACTACCTTAGCTCCCGGCTCCCGTGTATCAAAGCGGTAGCTGCTCACCGTACCAGATGCTGTGTTCAAAATACTGAAAACAGTGATGTCATTACTCGCAATATATGGCAACGGCTTACCGTCATCACCTAGTAGCGGCGCAATTGTCGGCACCATCGGCTCTAACCCATTCGGATCGCCCGTTTCAACATAGTCCTCCTGATAGCCAGCTGGCACCTCTCGCTTCTTGTCGCCAATAGCTGCACCGTAAGAATTGCCAACGTTAGAAGTTTCCAAAAAGTGCATCCCACTTGAGCTAACAAAGCGGTTCCACAAATGCGAATGCCCGTACAACACCAGCTGCACACTAGCTGCCTCTAGCAGTGGCACGACATCACGGATAATGTAATCTGCCTCCAACGGATACTCGTAACGCACTGCTTTGATGCTGCCATTGGCATCGCGCTCGATTATCTGCACTGGGTTAGTGTAGGCAGGAATAATGTTGTCCCCCAGAGAATGGGGCGGATGATGCATCATCACCACCTTATACAATGCTTGCTGGAACTCAGGGCTGTTGAGTTCTTGCTCCAGCCAGTTGTACTGCGGACTGCCCTTGGAGATCGCCTCAAAGATATGCTGTCCATACCCCCACTGCTCTGGGTTGTTCAAGTCGCTAGAGCGTTCACGGTACTTGCCCTTAGCCCCCGCATTAAGGCTTGGAACCCGCCAGCTATTCGTCGCGAACAGTACCACCAGGCGCACATCACCGCAGCTGAGTGCGTAATACTTTTTCCCACCTTGGTTGGTTTCGGGTAGGGTAAAAATCTCGCAGTAGGTATCGGTATTGAAGGAATTGTCCTTTAGCCAGCGATCGCGTACAATCGGATCATTATCTGGGTTGACTTGCCCGGAGTTCTGCTGATAAATTTGCAGGGCAGTGGCGCGGGGGACAGCATCATCGAGTTCGTCGTTCAAGCTGCGGCTGGTTGAGAAGCGTCCCATCACCTCATGATTGCCAATTGCCGTAAACAGCACAGCGTGTTGAATCAGTTCCCCACCCGTGTAAGACGTCTTAACGCCGTTTTTGTCGATTTCATAGTTGGCACGACCCTGTAGACACGGAAAAAAGGCACTGCCACGATTGTCATCAAACCACTCCGAAGCGCGATCAGGAACATTTACCAGATCACCAGCAAAGAAAACCGCGTCCACTCGTCCAATAGTCTCGACCACCTTCTGGAGGTTGGCAGCCGTCATTGGCTTGAGCTGGTGGTCAGAAGTGAGCAGAATTTTCAGCGGTTTGCCGGGCTCTGGCTTGGGGGCGAGGGTAAACTCGGCGCTGCTCACACTCTTGCCGTCTTCTCGCACACTCGTGACGCGATCAGGTACGCGGATGCCAGGAGTCAGCCCAGTCACATCTGCCTCGTGCCGCCAGATGTCACGCATCCTGGACTGTTTGTACTCACCCTCTTGAGTCTGGTTTCCTACCCTGGATTTGTGATCTTCACGAGTGCGGCTGAGCTTGGTGGTGGTGGCAACAGCAGTCTGATTGAGATTTTGACCATAGGCGACGGTATGCTCACCAGCAAACTCGGTAAACCAAACAACCCGCACGGAGGTTTCAGTCGGCAGTTGCAGAAATGGATCACTCAACAGCTGGGGCGCGGACGTCATAATTCCCTACCTGGTTGATATCACTCGCTTCTCAGCGTAAGGCACATAATAACCGCCCTCGACCTGCTTTTGGCGATGTGGTGGAGCGTGCGCTTCGTTCACTTAGTTGCCTCGAGGTTGCTAAAATCCAAAATTCTGTTATATTAGATACAGAAACAAATGCGTTCATCTCATTTATATCCAGCCGCCATGCTTTTTGACGTCTGGGGAGACGGAAGTAGGGGTTCATCCCGAAGGAACGCGCCTCACCCACCCTAATTACTTTTGAGGCAAAAAATATGAAAACCTGGGACAAACCGCTTAAATTTGCGCCAGAGGAAGAAGTTCGTTTAAGTCAATCGTCTGGTTCTGTTACTACTACGCCTGAATTGGCTCTGCGCCAGAAAATCATGATGGTGCTCGTGGCTGTTTTTAGCTCCTTTGCAGTCGGGTCGATTCCTGTAGTTTACGCTTTCACCGTGGCACCGACACATAACCAGACCACAACGCAGACCCCAATCCCTCGCGGTGAGATGTTCTAGATCTGCCAAGATTTCTGGGAAAGGATCTGGAAAGCTGCAACGTAAGTTTGTAGATCAGTGTATCCCGAAGCGAGGCCAGCGGCTAGCTTAAGCTAATCGCTGGCCTCGCTTGTAAAAGTGAGAACAAATAAATTGCGAGTTTCGTCTCAGGTCAGACCAAAATCTGTTTTGACTTTGCTGAGACTAAAGTCGCTATATGGCATATTATTCACTCTATTTTGTGCCAATTCATACTTTTGCCCTCGTGGCAGCAGTTTTTCTTTTCCGACTATAAATTTACTTTTGAGCAATTATGACTTTTCTATAACTTTTAGATGACTTAACTGTGATTTTTACAGCTTTGCAAAGTTGTTGTGGGTAGGTAAGCTTTTATAAAAGCTGGCGAACTGCACAAAGCCACAACCAGCTTTAGGCAAAGCAACAGCACCAATATTTTCAAAGGATATCCCAGGAGTATAATGATGAATTTCAATATTAAGCATCAGCAAGTAGGAACTCAAGACGATAGCAATGTCAACTCCCAAATTCCAGATGTCACATTTAGCTGCGATATAATTTTTAGCCCCAATAGTCAGAACATTAAATGCGTCACTCCTATGACTTTTTCCCAGAAACTATATCAATCTGAGGCCCAAGAACTTGATGTTGCTGAAGAATTTGAGCAGGCATTAGAAGCTAATTCTTTGGAAAAGATCAAAAAATTATTGGATAAAGTGCTTGAACTCAATTCGGGCAGATGAAAGCTGAAATTTACAGCAAACACTAACAATCTGCTCGACCGTCCTCACGGCGGAATTGCAACAACCCTAACACTCAATTTGGTTCTGTGTTAGGGTTGTTGCAATTCGTTTTTTTAGGTGCTGAGCTACGGTTAAAGCTCTGGCTGGTGGTGTTCTAGATGTATTAACAATGTGTTGAAAAAAAAATCCTTGACTGAGGCCGTCAAGGATTTGGGTAACGTTTTCAGGAGAAAAATTAGATAACTTAGCTTTCATAAAATATAACTTGCCCAACATAAGTTTTACAATCGGTAAAAATCAGAGGTAAATCATCAAATATTCAGAGGAAAGTCACATCAAAAAATCCTTAATAAAAAAATCCTTGCAGAGGCTGGCAAGGATTGGAGAAACATTTGTAGTTGGAGAATTGCCGTAACTTAGCTTTCATATAATGTTACCTATCCATAAAAACTTTGACAATCGGCAAAAATAATCAAAAAGTCATCAAAAAGTTAGAGGAAAGTCACTTTGCTCACGAGTTGGAATAAGTAGAGGTAGCCACAGCCGTCATCCTAGCAGCTTCCAATGCTGAGCCGATGCGATCGCTGTTTCTAAAGCAGGTGCGATCGCTAGACAAGTGCAGCGGGTACGCAGTGGGGAGTGACGAGTGCGATCGCTCGCCAGCCAAGAGTAATAACCGCAAAAGTGGTGATTCAGTCAAAACAAGGGTTACAGCGACTAGAACCTAAGTCGGTCAAAAAGCTAACTTCAGTCATTACAAGAATTTCAGTCAATTGTCAAGAGCAGAACTCGTAGGATACCTGCTGCTGGCAGCAGTGTAGATTGAAGTATTTTACATTTAATGCACAGTGCGTAACTCCCAAGTTTTGTGAATTTTTTTTATCTTGACAACGGGAGATTAACAATCTGGTCTTGATATTCACCATCAAACGAAAACAACCCAATCAGAATTAGCTCGGCAAGATTCTGGCCTATTGTTAGATTTGGATTGAGAATAAGAATACCAGGAACGTGACCACCCTGAGATAGATGCTCAGCTAAATGTACGGGCATTGATGTGCGGTTATTTGTGACCAACAAAAAATTGTGTTTCTCGCACCAATTCAGTATTTCGGGGTCTAGAGTCCCTTTGTCAGGTGTACCAGGCTCACCAACTATCCGAGTTACAATACTTGGTTCGAGTTTTCTAATTTGAGTAGCATAGGCCGGATGAACATTTTCATCTATTAAGAATTTCAGAGCCATCTGCTTCTTTCAACAACTCTTGGGCCTCTCGGATTTTTTTCAACCGGACTGCTGTTTTCAGGAGCTGTGGCGAAGGATTCAATCTTTGCTCAACTCTTGCTCGGTGTCCGTGTTCTAACCAATTGGCTATGTACTGACTCACGGCTTCTTTGTTTTGCAGGTAGTACAGAATTGTGGCGTAAACCTGCGACAACGTAAGTGTTGTCCAGGTTGAAGCAATTTCCTCTGCGGTGCGAGCTTGGTAGATGTACTCATACAGGACAGTTTCGATTCCAATTCGGGTTCCTTTTAGACGGATATCATCGTCCCTTTGAAAGTCAAAGTAGTCTTCTATTTGCATTTACAGAGTAAGACCTAGGGCAGGCAGGGATAGCTACAGCCTTCATCCTAGCAGCCTCCAACCCTAAGCAGATGCGATCGCTCTTTCTGAGCTAGTTTTTGCAGCGCCGCGATCGCCATGACTCAACCCAGATAGCCACCCGCTGAGTTGGAGCACTAGGGGCTGCTCAAGCGCTGCGATTGTAAGCGATAATGAGATTAGATCTGATAACATAAACGTTGACTTCTCTGGAACTCTAGGGAATATCGCTCTTCAGTATGACGATTCCTACTACTGTTTAGCCTCAGAAGTATCCCACAGCTTTAAGGAGCCGTTGTTCCAGGAAGTCAGAGACAAACAGCCCGATGATAGTATGCGCATTCAACCCTGACTATTCAAATCTTGTATATGAGTGATAGAATAAGTTATTTTTTTCTAAATTTTCAGGCTATATGTTCACCACCCAACTATCAACAAATAAAAGATGCAGATTTAAAAAGAAGGCCATTTATATTATTGCCTGACAACAATGTTTGCACACATGTAACTCAGTATAATTCGTTAAAAGATACAACGAAAAAGGCAAAAGTTAAAAGTTTTTTGAATTATTCTTCTACGTCTAATATTACTGTTCAGCCAGCTTCTGGACTATTAGAACGTGCAAGCACACCTGGAACTATAAAGGTAAGCAAGGAGAAACTTATTAATTATGAGAATCAATTTTGGAAGAAACTTGGACACTATTCTCAAAATGATAGGATTTCAAAGGTGGTCGAAACAATTGAACCTCTAAAAGCAACTCTTTATCCAATTTATGCATATTTATTAATGATTAAAATGATTATCCTTGAAAGAGCGATGAGTCGGGACAATGCAAAACGTAATATTCAAGATTTATATGAATTTACCAAAGAAATAGAATTAAACTTAGTCTTACCATGGCAATTTGCTATAGCTATATTTGGGGGTATTACAAAATTAAATAAATTTATAACACCGAAGAAAGGGAAAGACATATTTCGTAAGCGTTCAGGGGGGGGAAGTGGTCGCTGTGGAATTGACCCCCGGTTCTG
>CAXUIG010000059.1:0-28741 GCA_964250845.1 uncultured bacterium
GAATTCTCAACACCAAATAATACTGGCTTCCTGACCCCCTCTGAACGGATACGTCTGAGCCAGTCCTAGCGAGGTGCGATCGCTACATTACATTGAATGGATGAAGCAGCAAAACCCAAGCAAAAAAAAATCCTTGCAGAGGCGGGCAAGGATTTGACGAGTTAAGAAATAGCTGTAACGTAGCTTTTATAAAGCTTACCTACCCCATAACAACTTTGACAATCGGTAAACATCAGCAGAAAATCATCAAAAAGTTAGAGAAAAGTCGCATGAATTCAGTCAGTGCCAAAAATCCCGACGCACTCCCGCACGAAAAAGGCATTAATGAATTTTCCTGCTCATAGGTTTCACCCCCGCCCTCTTCGCCGGGTAATATTTTCCTCCTGGATATACTCAATCAATACTTGTGACGATTTCCCCAAATGTAGAAACTCTGGTTTCAAAATGGAGATACTAGTGCATGTCACCTATGCTTAAAGTTATGCACTCTACCCCACAATCGCCCAGTCTAACTCCCCAGTGGGAGGAGCTTACCCATACTATGCCCGTTCCAGCCCAGTTGGACAACATCAAGGTCGAGCTGGATTTGGTGATGTTAGCGCTAGAAGCTTTGGCAGGGATTGATAATGATGCTATGCTCCAAGCGGCAACCCACCTGAATCTGGAGTCGAGGGTGCCAGACCGCATCGTAACCTCGTTGAGACTGCGCCAGTCGAATCCCCTCGCCTTGGCTGAGGGAGGGCAGAAAAAGCTGGATGTGGAAGAAGCGCGATCGCTAGTTTTAATCAGTTGCTACCTAGCAAAACAGCACCAGGAACTGATTCGCCGCGCCATCGCCCTGATGGAACAACTGGCGGCAGAGAACCAAGAACCGGAAAAAGCCTCTTTACTGGGAGATTATCTGGATGCCTTCGACAAAATCTACACTGAACGCAGGTCGGACGACAAGCTCTCAAAGGATGTACTGACTCAGCTGGCTCTGAAACTCCTGATCGAGCTGCTGTTCTACAGTGGTCCTGCTGGTCACCGCCGCCTCTGGTTAGCACTGCTTGCTCGCTCAGAAAATGGACTAGGGGCTAAAGTTAGTTAAAAACTCCCCCCTAGGGTTGAAAACCCAGGCTATCCCTACTACCTCAAACACAGCTGCCATGGCTCTGTCCAATTCAGTTCTACGCCGGTACACTCCGCCCACTTGCACGCTGGAAATCGTGGACCCTACCTCATCACCCTTGTCCCACGGGGCGGGGCGACCAGGGACTACGCTGTTGAGCTTTCAGCTTCGCTTCAATGACCCACGACTGCCAGATGAAGAAAGAGTTACAATTGCGGGCGATCGCGACCAACTCGAAGCCCTGCATGCAGCGGTCTCAACCTACGTGCAGGATTTGCTTAACCAATCCCTTGACCGTTTCAAAGCAACAGTCTATGCAGGGGGACCTCCATCCTCTGCCCATCTCAACCTAGACGGCCTCAAACAGCCTACCGCTGCACCATCTAGGAAAATATTCCTAGAACCGGGTAGCGGTCTAGCCCACAATCTCTTCCTGGGGCCATTGGCGACTAACGAGTCTGGACCAGTCAAACAGTTGAGTGTGCTGCAACTGTTTGACTTGGCAACCGCGCTTGATGAATATGCGGCTGATATGGTATCATTGCCAGGTGTTTCTCACCCTAAACGGGCCTTTTCCCAGCCTGCTTGGGCTAACATTGCGGCGATACTTCTGCTAGGTGTGGGTTTAACGATAGCGGTGATGCAAGTCCTTAACTGGAAAACTCCGCAGAAGCAAACAGCTACAACGACTGCCCCTCAAGGGTCAAGCAGTAAAAACGTTCCTCAAATTGCCCTTCAACCCTCGCCGCCAATACAGCCAAAGTCTTCGCCGGAAAAAATGCCGTCGCTGCCGACGTTAGATTCAACTGTGCCGTCTAATGGCGCCAGTCTCCCATCAGTGACTGTACCCCCGACAACCACAGCCCTTAAAAGCGCGCCTGGGGTAACTTTACCCCGGACGGCTCCAGCCCTTCCGAATCAGCCACCGTTACTTGCACCCCCGCCGCCAATTGTCATTAACCCTTCTCCAAGACAGGAGCGCTCTGGATTTATTCCTGGCGCTCCCGCTGTTCCTGGGACGAGCAGTGCGCTATCGCCAACCAAATTCCCGCACCAGGCTACCACCCTACCCAGCACCCCGCCTCAACTCACTCCTGCTAATCCTGATCTGGTGTCACCCCCGTCCGTCGCAACTCTTGCTACTGCCCCGGCAACTGAAACGTCAAGCAATAAGCCTAAGGCTACTTCTTCGCGCCATGGGGCTACCCTACCATACCCTCCGAAAACTTCTTTAAGGAACAGGAACCCCTTCCTTGAAGGGGTTTTACTTCCGGGTACGCAGACACCAGCGCCTAGCACCCCAACCACCCCTAACCGACCCAAAAGCACAGCAACAGCATTGAACCTCCCCCAAGTAGCAGAGGCTAGAGACTACTTCAAGCAGCACTGGGAGCCCCCCCAAAGCTTGAAGCAACCCCTAGAGTACAACCTGGTACTGGATATTGATGGCACCATTCAACGGATTGAACCCATCGGACAGGAAGCGAGAAACTACGTTGATCGCACCGGCATACCGCTGATCGGTGAACGCTTTGTTTCCCCGATCGCGAGCGGACAAACTGCCATCATTCGAGTAGTTCTAAGCCCTAATGGCAAGGTGCAGACGTTTCCCGAATCTTCTAACTAGGAGTCATGATGTCAGTGCTTTTCCTGACTCCTAAAACAAAGGGGCTGCTGGGTAGCAGCCCTTCTCTTTAACAACCGCAACCGCTGCCCTGTCAAGAGTGAGCGTTCTTGCGCTGTAATTTTTGCTTTTTGCGACGCCGGTGGGCGGCAACGACAGCAGCCTCAACAGGATATCCCACAATCGGGATAACCTGATACTGCCGCTCCTGTTCAAGTTTTTTCAGTTCCGTATAATCAAGCCAGTGGATACAATCTACTGGACAAGTATCGATCGCTTCTTGAATCAGCTCTTGGGAATCACCATCCTGACGTACCACACGGGAACGACCGTAGTCTGGTTCAATGTAGAACGTGTTGCGAGCAACATGGGCACAGTGCTTACAGCCAATACAGGTGACTTCATCAACATATACACCCTTTTGCCGCCAGACACCCCCTAATTCTGGCTCTAGACCAGAACATTCTGGTGCGTCCCGCAAAATGCCACCTAATTCTGGCTCAAGATGCGATCGCTCGGTATTCGGCTCCCCCAGCGGCGAAGCAAAATCAGACATTACGCACTCCAGCGCTGCACTAACAGCCGAATTGAACCATCTTGATTCTGTTGTTGCTCAGCAATTTGAAATCCCTGCCGAGCGGTTTCCTTTAAAACTGTATGATATGCATAACGCTGTGTTACCCGGCTTAAGAAGCCGTCAACAGACCAGTTTTGCTGCCAATATTGCAGGTCAGCAACCAGTTCGTACTCGTTGCCATTCCAGCTAAAGCCGATGTCGTAACCGTTATCCTGCTCAATCGTAATCTCAGCATTACGAGTCTGACCGCGATAGCCTCGTACCATTCTCGAACCAGGTTTCCAGTCAATCCCCAATTCTGTGAGGGCAGATTCCAAGGAGGAAAGATTACGTATTTGAGTTTTGATTTGGCTAAAGTGTGACATGGTGAAAAGTGAAGAATTAAATTAATCTGAACTAAATTAAAATTTACCACTCGCTGCGGGTTGCTTGTGTCGTCGCCACGTTACACTCCTGCAGCACTGATGCAAAGAATTCTGATGTCTGCTCAGTTGTTATTACCTGTCCCAGCTCGGCTTCGAGCGCCGCCGTGACCTCAGCGCAGGAGGCACCCACAATGCCAGTTACTTTTTCCTGCACCCGACCATCGGGATAAATCACAAACTCTAGTGTTTCCATGCTCTTAGCTAACTACGATATTATGCTTGGACTTAACTATTGGGTCTCGACTGCTGTAGCTCAAGCCATCCTGGGAACCTTCGCAGCTTAATCACTACGTTGCCAGTTGCTCAATACTGTTCCATCTATCGAATTACATATAGTCAAAACTTAACATAACTTCTCATTTATGAGAACGCGCGCCTGATTCATTTTTTAGTTTCGCTTAACTTTCCGCAGCCGTCAAGGGCACCGGATCGCTGTCAGCGGCTCTGGAGCCCATCTATCAGGTAACTCTCAAGACTCCTTTTGTGTCTACTAGCCCAGCTTGTCAAAGACCTTAAACAGGGGAAGATACATCGAGAGCAAAATCGTACCAACCATCCCCCCCAAAACCACGATCATAATGGGTTCGATGATGCTGGTAAGCGCTTTCACTGTCTGCTCCACTTCATCCTCGTAGAAATCGGCAACTTTCATCAGCATTTTGTCTAATTCACCAGTCTCCTCACCAATACTAATCATTTGTATTGCCATGAGCGGGAAAACTTGCTCTTTTTGTAAGGCAACGCTGATCATTCCGCCTTGTTGAATGTCTCGCCGCGAGGCATCTACTGCGTTCGCAATCACTTGGTTTCCGGCTGTATCTCTAACAATTTCCAAGGCAGTTAGAATCGGCACGCCTGAACGAGTCAAAGAACCGAATGTGCGGCTAAAGCGGGCTACCGCTGATTTCTGAATCAAGTCACCAAACAAAGGAATCTTGAGAGAAAGGCGGTCTATAGTTTCTCGACCGACCTTGGTTTTGTAGTACTGCTGATAGGCAATGACAGCCGCAACGATAATACCAATTACAATTAAAACCCGCCAACTTCTCAGCATTTCGCTCACCCACAGCATGAACAGCGTCAGAGCAGGCAATTCGGTTCCCAACTGTTTGAAAATGCCAGCGAAGATCGGTAGCAGAAAAACGGTCATTCCAACAAAGATGGCGACCGCTAAGAATCCAACCACGACAGGGTAAGCCAACGCTGACTTAATTTGATTTTGCAGTCGAGCAATATCTTCTAACAACTTGGAGAGCCGGTTCAGAACTTCGTCTAAGACACCCCCGACTTCACCGGCCTGTACCATGCTGACGTAGAGATTATCAAAGCACTGAGGGTGCTTGCGCATCGCCTCCGATAAAGTCACACCCTGTTGGACATCGGCGCTAATTTCCAGCAGGGCTTTTTTCAATTTCGGATTGCTGCACTGCTCAGCCAGCACGCCGAGACCTCTGACGATCGCCACCCCCGCATTGACCAGGGCAGCGAATTGACGCGAAAAAACGGCTTTATCCTTGACCGAGACACTCGTCAGGGCTGTCTGGAGTTGACTGAAGTCAAAGTTGGTCTTGAAGTTGAAACTTTGAGCTGGTTTGAGGTCTTGAATGAAAAGACCTTGCTGTCTTAGAGCCGAACGAGCTTCACCCGGCGATTGGGCAACAATTCTTTCTTTTTTAGCGTTTCCTTTCGAGTCTCGAACACGGGCAACGTAGGTGGGCATAACTCATATCATACTTCTTGCAGAAGTCGGGGAAGGTGGGGAAAGGGGAAAAGGGAAGGGGAAAAGGGAAGGGATTCAATTTTCCCCTTTCCCCCTTCCTTAATAAGAGAGCCTCAGGCAATGCATGCTCTCTTGTCTAACTCACATATTTGCCAGCAGCGCCAGCCTTGAGCCCAGGCTTTGCATCCGAGACCGGGGGAACACCACCAATGAGACGCTGTAGTTCATCCGGCTTAGAAGTTTTAGACATTACTGCTTCAAAAGAGACGGTTCCTGCTTTATACAAATCTGATAAAACCTTCTCCAGAGTTTGCATACCCAATTTTCCCCCCGTCTGAATTGCTGAGTAGATTTGAGCGGTTTTTCCTTCCCGAATCAAGTTACCGATCGCGGGTGTAACGATCATAATTTCTTGAGCCATTACCCGACCAAACTCACCGGGTTTGGGATTTTTCCTAGACACGAGAGTCTGACTGAAAACCGCCACCAGAGAGTTAGACAGCTGGACGCGGATCTGTTGTTGCTGCTCGGGTGAAAACACATCTACCATCCGGTCAACAGTCTGAGCCGCTGAACTGGTATGCAGCGTGCCAAACACCAAGTGGCCGGTTTCCGCTGCGGAAATTGCCAAAGAAATCGTTTCCAAGTCCCGCATCTCGCCAACGAGGATGACATCCGGATCTTCCCGGAGGGCAGCTCTGAGGGCATTGGCAAAACTCTTGGTGTCTTCCCCCACTTGACGCTGGTGGATTAGGCTCTTGATCGGTTCGTAAACAAATTCAATCGGGTCTTCAACAGTAAGAATATGCTCGGCCCGCGTCTGATTGATATTGTTGATCATGGAAGCCAGGGTCGTTGACTTGCCAGAACCAGTGGGTCCGGTCACCAGCACCAGTCCTCTCGGCTTTTCGGAGATTTCCCGGACAATGTCTGGTAGGTTGAGGCTACTCATCTGGGGAATTTTGGTAGACAGCGCCCTTAAGCAAGCAGCATAAGTACCACGGTCCTTGTAAACATTGACGCGGAAGCGAGCCAAGCCCTTGACTCCATAGGAGCAATCGAGTTCCCAGTTCTGCTCCAGATTTTTTCGCTGCGTGTTGTTCAGCATACTAAAGATCAGTCGCTGACACTCCTCCGAAGTCAGCGGTTCGTATTCCGTAGGAGTTAATTTCCCGCTGATGCGGATGTATGGCGGTAGACCCGCCGAGATGTGTAGGTCTGATCCACCTCTTGTGACCACTTGCTCCATTAGGTCTTCAATCATTAATTCCATGTTTTTATCTCCTTTGAAGTAATAGTGTAAAAGGCAGGAGTCAGGAGAAAAAACGCTCCCCATCTGCCTCAGTCTTGAAAACGTGGCATCATACAGTACGGACACTCTAGCCACTCTGGTTTTAATTCGGCGTTACAAGTCCGGCACTCGAGAGAGATCTTACGTTTTGCTTTGAGCTCTGCCTCAAGGCCAGAATCAGTGAAAGTGACGCGTTCCACTTCTTCCAGAGTCGTATAGCCTTGGCGCACCAAGTCGATGCTGTAAGCCAGCAACGTCCTCATGCCCTCTTCGACAGCCACTTCCTTGATGCGCTCCGTCGCTGCCCCATCGGTGATTAAGCGTTGCAGCCGTTCACTCATTCTCATCACTTCATAAACTCCACAACGCCCTTTGTAGCCAACCCCATTACATTTTGAGCAGAGTTGGTCTCTGACTCTGGCTTCCTGAATTTCCTCCGGTTGCAGGCTGTTGGCTTTGTAGAATGTTACTGAGACTTCTTGGGAAGTTTGAAGCCCGTAGCGGGCGAGTTCCGTGGGGCTGGGCGTATAGGAAAGGCGACAGGCGGAACAAACACGCCGCACTAGGCGCTGTGCCAAGACACCAATCAAGGAACTGGACACCATGAAAGGGTCAATGCCCATTTCGCTAAGGCGCGTGATCGCACCAGCGGCATCGTTTGTATGCAGCGTTGTCAGCACTAAGTGACCCGTTAAGGCCGCCTCTATCGCCGTTTTTGCCGTTTCTTTGTCCCGCGTCTCACCTACCAGAATCACATCCGGGTCCTGCCGCAAGAAAGCCCGCAGTACCTGGGCAAAATCCAGCCCCTTTTCCCGAATCACCTGCACCTGCGTCAGGCCCGGTAGGGTATACTCAATTGGGTCTTCAACCGTACTGATATTAACCCCAGGACTGTTCCTTTCTGCCAGGGCGGAATACAGCGTGGTCGTCTTACCAGAACCAGTTGGCCCCGTCACTAAAATCAGACCAAAGGGACGGCTGACCATGTCTTGCACAATGTGCAGACTCTCCTGATCAGTAATCAACTTGTCTAATCCGAGTTGTGTTACCGAGTTATCCAAGATTCGCAGCACCACCTTTTCCCCGTAACGACTGGGCAAGGTATTGACGCGGAAGTCAATTTTGCGGCCCTCAAACAGGCGGCGGATGCGACCGTCTTGCGGTAAACGCCGTTCGGCAATATCCATGCTGGCAATAATTTTGAAGCGGGCTGTGACGGCTGGGATGATCTTCTTGGGCAGCGGCTCGAAAGCCTGACGCAGCACCCCATCCTTGCGAAACCGAATGCGTAAGCTTTCTTCCTGTGGCTCAACATGAATGTCAGAAACTCCCTCTTGCAGTGCTTTAACGATAATTTTGTTGACGAGGTTGATTACTGGAGCTTCTTCTTCGCCATTCATGGCTCCACTCAGGTCAGCATCTATCTGATCGGGTGTACCTTCTGGGGATAGATGTTCTATATCGTCTACATCCGGCTTGACATCTACAGCCTTTTGCAAATCGAGTTGCTTTTGAAGTTCAATCTGTTGATCTAAATATTTGGAAAACAGCTGCTGGTAGTCTTCCAGGGTAATTACCATACGTTGCAACCCCAGACCACCGGGGCGCAGAATCCGCTTTAACTCATCCTGAGCTGCCAGGTTATCCGGCTCGACCATCGCCACTGACACCGAGGGTGGCTGAGTGTTGTTTTTTGATACTGGCACCAGGCGATGGCGACGACAAATATCAATCGGGATCAGGCTATCGATCAGGTTTCGCACCTGAGTGGTGGAAATTCGGCTGCTCTCAGGATCGATGAATTCAACGCCGTAGAGAATTTTGAGTTCAAACAGCTGCTGTTTCTTGTAAAGCCTGAGCAAATCGGGTGAGAGTTGTCGCCCAGTCAGCGATCCTAGAACCTCCGGCAGAGTAAGCCCGGATTTGCGGGTTTGCGAGAGAGCCTGCTTCATTTGCTGATTGTCCACATACCCCGACTCGATCAGCTTGTTGCCGAAGGGAGAAAAGTCATTCTTAACGATTAGGGCGCGTCGCTGTGATGAGGAGTAAGTCATAAAAACTGAGTGAGAGTGAAAATCTCTGTTCACAGTATTCCCAAAAGTCTGGGGCAGAATTGCTATATAAAACAAAATTAGAGCCGGAAATTTCCCGGCTCCAACCGCTTTGTGCCGAGGGTTTGGTGCATCCTAGAAGAAGCAGGGTGAAATAGGTAAGCCTTGAAACGCAGTTTTGAGCATCTGGGATTGGTGCATAATGGACGAGGAAAAGCAGATAGACAATACAGCGCACCGACAGGCGCAGAGTTCAGAGGTAAAGCGCGCAATGGCGAGCGACACATCAGCTCAAATCAACTTGAACGACGATTCTGAGGCAAACGCTCAAGTGACAGCCCAAACTAATGAGTCCTCGGCTAATACTGACAAGGTCGATGAAAATACCGTGGCAACGGCAGTCACGCCCGAGGCTGACTACCAAGCAGCATTGTCAGAATTAGCCCAGCAGGTAGAGTCGCTCAAAACTGCTCTGGAAGAGCGCAGTAGTCAATACATGCGGATTGCAGCAGATTTTGAGAATTTCCGCAAGCGCACAATCAAAGAAAAGGAAGACTTAGAGCAGCAGGTAAAGAGCGCCACAATTACTGAATTACTGCCGGTGCTTGATAATTTTGAGCGGGCGCGATCGCAGCTCAAACCACAAACCGACGCAGAAGTCAGTATTCACAAAAGCTACCAAAGTGTTTACAAGCAATTGGTAGACAGCCTCAAGCGCCTGGGCGTCTCGCCAATGCGACCTGAAGGCAAGGAGTTTGACCCGAATTTGCATGAAGCCTTAATCCGCCAGCCCACGAATGAACATCCCGAAGGGACGATATTAGAAGAGTTAGTACGAGGATACTTCCTGGGCGACGAACAACGCGTCCTGCGTCACGCCATGGTCAAGGTTGCTGCCGCTCCAGAGTCCGGGGTAGATCCAGCAGAAAATCCTCCAAGTCCGGCAGACAATTAAGTCGCGTTCTCTTGGGCGCAGCACCTATTCCCCCAGGAAGTCGGTGCTGCAACGCCGCAAAAATTGGCTCTGGAAAAACAATTGAAGCGACTCTCGACCTTTAAAAAACGCAATACTACCGTTAACTATGGGAAAAGTCATTGGCATCGACTTAGGCACGACCAATAGTTGTGTTGCAATTTTAGAAGGTGGTCAACCGATCGTCATCGCCAATTCAGAAGGTGGGCGAACGACTCCGAGTATGGTGGGATTTGGCAAGGGTGGCGCTGGGGGACCCCACGACTCGGGCTACCGCCTGGTAGGTCAACTGGCGAAGCGGCAGGCTGTGACCAATGCCGAAAATACAGTCTACAGTATCAAGCGATTTATTGGCCGTCGCTGGGATGATACCGAAGCGGAACGCGCTCGGGTTCCCTACAAATGTGTCAAAGGTCGAGACGATACAGTTGATGTCCAAATTGGTGGAAGTACCTACACCCCTCAAGAAATCTCCGCCATGATCCTGCAAAAGCTTAAGCAAGATGCGGAAAGCTTTTTGGGTGAAACCGTCAAGCAGGCAGTGATCACAGTGCCTGCTTACTTCACCGATGCCCAACGGCAGGCGACTAAAGATGCTGGCACGATAGCGGGACTAGAAGTGCTGCGCATCATCAACGAGCCCACCGCCGCTGCCCTCGCCTACGGGTTAGATAAGCTTGAAATTGAGCAGCAGATCCTGGTGTTTGACCTGGGAGGCGGGACGTTCGATGTCTCGATTCTGCAGCTTGGAGACCGAGTGTTTGAAGTCAAGGCGACTGCTGGGAAAAACCACCTCGGTGGAGACGACTTTGACAACTTGATCGTGCGCTGGATGCTTTCGCGCTTCCAAGAACAAGAGAAAATCGACCTTTCCCCAGACAAAATGGCTCTGCAGCGTCTGCGCGAAGCAGCCGAAAAAGCCAAGATAGAACTCTCCAGCATGGGTAAAACCTGGATAAATTTGCCCTTTATCACGGCTGATGAGACGGGACCAAAGCATCTGGAGATGGAACTCACCCGCGCTCTCTTTGAACAGATGGTGAGTCATTTGGTTGAAAGTACGATCGAAACCATGGCCCAAGCTCTGAAAGACGGCGAACTGAAACCGATAGACATTGACCGGATTATTTTGGTAGGGGGTTCGACCCGAAGTCCGGCGGTCGAAAAGGCGGTGCAGAAGTTTTTTGACCGCATGACAACCGAGCGCTCTGTGAATCCAGACGAAGCAGTGGCGCTGGGAGCCGCCATTCAAGGCGGGGTGCTGGGTGGTGAAGTCGAAGATGTGTTGCTGTTAGATGTAACGCCGCTGTCGCTGGGAATCGAGACATTGGGAGAAGTGTTCACTAAGATCATTGAACGCAATACGACGATTCCTACCAGTAAGTCCCAGGATTTTTCCACAGCAACTGATGGGCAAAATTCGGTGGAAATCCAGGTGATACAGGGCGAACGAGCAATGGCTAGGGATAACAAGAGCCTAGGCAGCTTTCTGCTAACTGGGATTCCCCCGGCTCCCCGTGGTGTGCCTCAAATTGAAGTGGCTTTTGAAATCGACGTTAACGGGATTCTCAACGTTTCAGCCCAAGACAAAGGCACAGGTCGAGAGCAGAGTATTCGGATTACGAATACCGGGGGCTTGAGCGGCAAGGAAGTGGAACGCATGCGGCAAGAAGCCGAAATGTATGCGGAGTCAGACAAGAAACGCTTACAAATGATTGAGCTGAGAAACCAAGCAGATAGTTTGCTCTTAAGTTACAAATCGACCTTAAAGGAGAATGATTACTTGATCAGCGACGACATCAAGGCTGAGGCAAGTCAGAAAATGGCGGCGCTACAAGCGGCGCTCGCTGATCCCGCCCTCACTGTAAAAGCGGTAAAGCAAAATTTGGATAACTTTCAACAAACGCTGTTTGCCATGGGTACCGATGTGTACAAGCGAGCTAACCCCGACAGGCGCAATGACGCAGCCTCGTCAGATAGTGCTCCTAGCGAGAGAGCTTGACAATGTGCCAAAATCGAAGCCAGAGGAAGAACGCTTTTAACAGCTAATTACGAGGCCATTGACAAAAGCTTTCTTCACGATTTAAGCTATAAACTTTTTTCAGCCTTGCTGGAATCGCAGTTCTTTGTCTAGATTAAATGATAGGAACAACTCCTGAACAAAGCTATTTCTAACCCCTAAACATCAAAAAAGCAGCGCTTTATGGCTCGCGATTACTACGAAACTCTGGGTGTCTCTCGTGATGCTGACAAAGAAGAACTTAAGCGCTCCTACCGCCGCTTAGCCCGGAAGTATCACCCTGACGTGAACAAAGAACCCGGTGCCGAGGAGCGCTTTAAGGAAATTAACCGGGCTTATGAGGTGCTCTCAGAGCCAGAGCTGCGCGAACGCTACAACCGCTTTGGTGAAGCCGGTGTGGCAGCTGGGGCTGGGGCAGGCTTCAGCGACATGGGTGACATGGGTGGCTTTGCCGATATCTTTGAGAGCTTCTTCAGCGGCTTTGCTGGCGGAATGTCAGGTCAAACCCAAAGGCGGCGCAGCGGTCCGATCCGGGGTGATGACCTGCGGCTAGACCTGAGATTAGACTTTCGGGAGGCGGTTTTTGGCGGGGAAAAGGAAATTCGCATTTCTCATCTAGAAACCTGTGAAGTCTGTAGCGGCTCAGGTGCCAAGCCGGGGACTCGGCCCCGCACCTGCTCGACCTGTACTGGCTCGGGTCAAGTTCGTCGCGTCACCCGAACGCCCTTTGGCAGCTTCACCCAAGTATCTGTTTGTCCCACCTGTAATGGTACAGGACAGATGATTGAAGAAAAGTGCGATACTTGCGATGGTAAGGGCGCGCATCAAGTGACGAAGAAGCTCAAAATTAACATTCCAGCTGGGGTAGACACCGGCACGCGTTTGCGGATTTCTTCAGAAGGTGATGCAGGTCAACGGAGTGGTCCGCCTGGGGATTTGTACGTGTATTTACTCGTCAATGAGGACCCCGAATTCCACCGAGATGGCATTAACATCCACTCGGAAATCAAAATCAGTTACTTACAAGCGATTTTAGGTTGTCGCTTGGAGGTGAATACGGTAGATGGCCCAGTGGAGCACTTGATTCCAGCCGGAACCCAGCCCAATACGGTGATGACGTTGGAAAATCGTGGCGTACCACGCCTGGGCAACCCGGTAAGCCGGGGCGATCACCTGCTCACAATTTTAATTGATATTCCCACCCGGATTACCCCCGAGGAACGGGAACTGCTGGAAAAGCTGGCTAAAATTAAGGGGGATCGCACTGGTAAAGGTGGTCTAGAAGGATTCTTGGGAAATCTGTTCCAGCGATGAGTGACGCCTCCCGAACAACTCCCAATGCTCAGATTGATCTGCGCGGCACCCCTTGCCCGATTAATTTTGTGCGGACTAAACTCCGGTTGGAACAAATGGCACCAGGAGCCTTGCTAGAAGTGTGGCTCGATCCAGGAGAGCCAATCGAGCAGGTTCCTGATGGCCTCACAATGGCAGGTTACAAGGTTGAGCAAATTGAAGACTGCGCTGGCTATTTTGCCCTCAAAGTGCGGCGTCCGATTGCGACTGCATGAGTCGGACAACTGATGTAGACGTTCAGCAGTTGGGGCAGACAACACCGTTAGTGGGTACGGTGCTGGCGGTGCAAGCGAATTACTACCGAGTGCGCTTAGACCCGGTAACTCAATCCTCCATAACCAGTGTCACCCCCTCTCCCATTCTCCTATGCACTCGCCGCTCACGCCTGAAAAAAATCGGGCAACAGGTGATGGTGGGCGATCGCGTGGAAATTGAAGAACCGGACTGGGTTGGTGGCAGAGGCGCGATCGCGCAAGTCCTACCGCGCCAAACCTCACTCAGCCGCCCCCCAGTCGCCAATGCTAACCAAATCCTGCTCGTCTTTGCCTTGGCAGACCCCCCCCTAGACGCCTACCAACTGAGTCGATTTCTGGTTAAGGCCGAGTCAACTAGCTTGGAAGTGTGCCTGTGCCTCAATAAAAGTGATTTAGTCACAGCCGCTGGGCTGCAACAAGAGCGGGCTCGACTGGCATCCTGGGGCTATCAACCAGTATTTATCAGCGTCAAAACCGGCATGGGTTTAGCGGAACTGGGTGTCCAGCTCAAGCACAAGATTACTGTCCTTGCTGGTCTTTCGGGTGTCGGCAAGTCCAGTCTAATCAACCAGTTGATTCCAGGCATCAATCTACGGGTGGGGGAAGTCTCTGGCAAACTCAGTCGGGGCCGCCACACCACTCGCCATGTGGAACTATTTGCGATACCATCTGGTGGAATATTGGCGGATACCCCTGGCTTCAATCAGCCGGATCTCGACTTTGCGCCTGAGGATTTGGCGGATTATTTCCCCGAGGCACGGCAGCGGTTAGCCGTTGCTAAGTGTCAGTTCAGTGATTGTTTGCATCGAGACGAGCCGAACTGTGTCGTCCGGGGCGACTGGGAACGTTACGAACATTACTTGGAATTTCTGGAATCGGCTCAAGCGCGCCAAGAGCATCTGAACCAACAAGCCGATCCAGAATCCAGCTTGAAGGTGAAAACAAACAGCAAAGGTCAGAGCCAGTACGAACCTAAGCTGGAATCTAAAAAATATCGTCGGCTTTCCCGTCGCGGTCAACAGCAGGCACTTCAGGATTTGTATCAGGACGTCGAAGAATCTTAACCACTTTTCCAGCTGTGGAGTTCTAAACTTAAGAAATATTACTCTCGCGTTGAGGACGTTATGGCTCCTAAAGTTGAAATCTACACTTGGAGAACCTGCCCGTTTTGCATCCATGCCAAGGACTTGCTGAAAAAGAAGGGCGTTGATTTTATCGAATACAGCATCGATGGGGACGAGGCAGCAAGATCAAAGATGCAAGCGCGGGCGAATGGGCGACGCTCTGTGCCTCAGATTTTTGTCAACGACAAACACCTTGGTGGTTGCGATGATATCTACGATTTGGACGCACAAGGCAAGCTCGATCAACTCCTAGCATCTGCCAAAGCAGTATAGACCGCTAACTTGTGCTTTGGCAGTCCAGAGTAAGGGCAACAGCTGGGACTAGCGGATCGCGCCACGCACTGGTGATCTCAACTTAAGTCAGATTTAGCGCTTTAATATAACAAGGTTGAAAACAAAAGCCCAAGAGATATTGCGGTGAAACTTGCTTTTATTATTGATCCCATCCATCAGCTTGATCCTGGTCACGATACCAGTGTGGCCCTTATGGAAGCGGCGCAAGGTCTGGGACATGAAGTTTGGGTGACTCAGGCTCACTGGTTAAGTGTGGAGGCAGGTAAGGCTTGGGCTGTGTTAGAGCGGCTACAGCTGAAGCCGGTGCAGCTGGTAGAGGGGCGCTGGGTGGCGTCAGCTCCTTGGTACGAGTTGAGCGATCGCACGTTTTGTCCTCTGGAAACTATGGACGCCGTATTCATGCGGACAGATCCGCCAGTAACGGTTCCTTACCTCTATGCCACCTACATTTTGGATTACATCAACCCAGCTAAAACCCTGGTTGTCAACAATCCTCAAGGGTTGAGGGCGGCAAACGAAAAAATGTATGCCCTCCAATTTACACAGGTGATTCCAGAAACCATTGTTAGCGCGGATAAGCAGTTCATTCGGCAATTTGTTGAGTCAAAAGGAGCAGCAATTCTGAAGCCGCTGGGGAATAAGGCTGGGGAAGGAATTTTGTTTTTGTCACCAGGCGATCGCAATTTCAACTCCATAGTCGAACTCAGTACGCTTCAAGGCCGGGTGCCGGTTATGGTTCAAAACTACTTACCAGCTGCCAAGGAGGGAGACAAGCGGATTATCCTGCTCAATGGCGAACCTATTGGTGCCCTGAATCGACTTTCTACGGGCAGCGAATTCCGCAACAACATGGCAGCTGGCGGTACGGTGGCCAAGACTGAAATTACCCAGCAAGAGCAGATAATTTGCACCCAAGTAGCCCCAACGCTGCGAAAGGATGGCTTATTTTTTGTCGGTATTGACGTCATCGGCGGCTACCTCACCGAGATCAACGTTACCAGTCCCACTGGGATTCGGGAAATAGACCGGCTGGAGGGTACCCGCCTGGGTGAACAGGTGATTCAATGGGTAGCACTAGAAGCCGCCCAAAGCTGAAATCTGAGCGCTTAGGAGCGTGGGTTACGCCGCCGTTGGAGAAATTCAGGAATGTCCAATCCGGGTTTTTCTTTGGGTTCAATCGGCGGTGGAGGGGGAGCAGATGGTTTTGCCGTCGGTTGCCCCTTGGGCAGCACCCGCACCGAACTCACTGGGGCGGCTTGCATTTCACCGCTAAATCCCGTGGCGATGACCGTAATTCTGATTTCACCCTGGAGTCTGTCATCAATCACTGCACCAAAAATTATATTGGCGTTGGGATCAACCACTTCATAGATGGTTTCCGCCGCTGTATTCACCTCATGCAGGGTGAGATCACTACCGCCGGTAATATTAAAGACAACGCCTTTGGCTCCTTCAATTGATGACTCCAGTAAGGGAGAGGAAATAGCGGCATTAGCGGCTTCTCTGGCCCGTGATTTGCCAGAGCCAACTCCAATTCCCATCAAAGCCGACCCAGCATCCGCCATAATCGCTCGGACATCAGCAAAGTCAACATTAACCAGACCTGGGATCGTGATGATATCCGATATTCCTTGCACCCCTTGACGTAGAATGTCATCGGCAAAGCGAAAAGCCTCTTGCACTGGCGTTTGTTCAGAAATCACCGCCAGCAACTTATCGTTCGGGATCACGATCAGCGTATCTACTCGGCTTTGCAGTGCTTCAATTCCTTGTTCGGCTTGGCCGGTGCGACGTCGTCCCTCGAAGATAAATGGACGCGTCACCACACCAACGGTGAGAGCGCCGATTTCTTTCGCTACTTCCGCCACAATTGGTGCTGCACCTGTGCCGGTGCCACCTCCCATCCCAGCGGTGATAAAAACCAGGTCGGAATTCTCTAAAGCGGTAGCAATCTCGTCGCGCGATTCCTCAGCTGCCTTTTGACCAATGGCAGGATTGCCGCCTGCTCCCAAACCCCGCGTCAGCTTTTGTCCAATTTGTAACCGTCTGGGGGCTGCAGCTTGGGTCAGAGCTTGGGCATCGGTGTTGACTGTCCAAAACTCAACCCCACCCACATTACTAGCGACCATGCGGTTGACGGCATTACCGCCACCGCCGCCGACACCAATCACCTTGATGTTGGCGACCCTACCGGGCACAATATCATCATTCCAGGCGTTTTCACCCGGATACCCCTTGCTGTCGTGATTTTGACCGAAGTTAAGCCTAGGGCTATTAAAGGTATTGGTGGAATTCATTGCTACTGACAGCTCTGGCTGACCTAGAGATTGGGAGCTTTGAGGAGCAAACCCAAGGTTAATATCAAGCGTCATGGGAATCAGGACTGTTTTATAAACGACTCTTTTTAAAGCAAGATCCGGCTAAAATTTTTGTATAGGTTGACATTCTCACTGTGCTTTTGCTTTGCAGGTTAGGTGTGGCCTGATTTAGGCATAGGGAGAACAAGTTGGCTTTTTGAGGATCTACTTTAAGAAAAACCCAAATAAAACCTCAAGTTGCCTAATTTTTGGGAAAAAAGGCTTGTTCTAGCATGAATTTTGTGCTATATATCATCAAAATTGCCCCCTATAAAAATTCTCCAACATATTGCAGTTCATTACTAGATGTTATGGGAACTAGAGTGTTATTGATTTTCCCCCGAAAATCATCACACTTTATAAAATATATTAATCTTTTTAACAAAATTTTGTTTAACTTATGAGCGCCCTGCCGAGCCTATGGCGGATCAGATTTGATTATTTCGGTGGAGTGGTTCATTTGTACTAATGGAGCGTCGGGATTTTTGAGTTCAATATAGGCAAGTTGACTAGGATTTAACTGTGCAGATAGTTGCCGCATTTGAGCGAGTACTTTGATTTGCTCAGCCAACCGGGAACTGTAGGAACCAAGATGCACAATTCCTAGCTCAGTTTTCAGAATTAAATTAGCTGGATCTTGGCAATCAATCTCAGTAATTTTAATCGGAGAGTGACTCAGCGCTTGATAAAGTTGAGGCCAGTAGGGGCGATATAGTTCGGGCCGACCAATGACTTGGAGTCTAGGCAAATTCCGGGTTTTAGACAGGGAGGTGTAACTTTGTATCGACATCCACACGCCATTTTCATCCAGCAACCCCACTGATGGTTTTGGAGTTGGGGTGGAAGTATCTTTGGCTAACGCCACGGGTACTCGTTCCCTAACGAGTACGGTTATTGCAGTCGGAAAGAGTTGACGGGTGACGGTGGCTTCAGCAATGGCAGGCTGGGATTCCAGGGCGTGCGCGATCGCTTCCGGTTCGATTCGTAGCAACCATTGAGGATAAGACAGCGGTACGAGTGACCGAATTGCCTCAGCAGAGAGAAGGTGATTGCCCAAAATCACAACTTGCTGGGATTGGCGTAGCACCCAAACCGGTTGGGCCATCCCCCAGACCAAACCGCCCAAGAGACCGCCGGTGGCTAAAGTTCGCCAAATATACTGAAACAGTTTAATCGCTCTGTCACGAGGCAACATTTGAGATGGCTGAGTCAAGTTTGCTCTTTCGATGCTGGTCATCCTAACCGTTCAATGGTGGGAATATGAAGTGATTGGCTTGCTCTGACTTACTTTACATGTAAAAATGCTCACCTCAACGATTCAACCAGTTTGTGATTCTACATTGGCACCGAGATCCCCCGCGCCCATCGCCAGTGACAAAGCGCTGGCTTCCCCAGCAGCATCTGCTGGCAAGTTTGCTAAGAAGGATTGCAGCTTCATGCGCTCAATGTAAGGCCAGCCACCCTTAGCCTCAATATCTTTCAGCAGCTTGTAGAGCGCCTGACGGTTATCTGGTAAAGACGCTTGGAAAATCCCATCCCGGAGTTCTCGATGTAGCTCCTCTAAGCGCCGCAGCAAAGCCAAAAGAGCCAGACTATCTCCCTGAGAACCCTCGGCCAAAGCACGGACAGCAGTGCCAATGGCTTGCAGCTCATACTCCAATTGTCCTGACTCAAAACCAGTGCCGCTTTTCATGCCACTTTTTCTGCTAAATTCGGTCAACATAAATTTACCGGAGATTTTCAACATCCTGAGCGAATGAAAGCTATTTGCCAGCTTTGTTCAAGGAAAAGGCTCCCAACTTGTGTAAAATGCTGTATTGGGCTTTTCGTCGAACCATAATAGAAACCATAATAATTTAGTTGGTTCCTGGCGGTTCAATGGCTGGTGGCGATCGCTCCCCAGAGCTCTTGATTTTAAACGGCGCTGGCGGGGATTTTTACAAGTTAGATATTGGATTTAGACATTGAGGTTGACCATGCGGTATCGCACTTTAATTGTTGCACTCCTGGCTTTGTGCCTCGGGGTACTAACTGCTTGTAGTGAGGGTCCGACATCTGAGACTAGGGATTTACTCACCTATGACCAGATCAAAGGTACTGGCCTTGCTAACAAATGTCCGCTCCTGGCAGAAACGAGTCGCGGTTCGATTCCGATTGATGCCAGTCAGTCCTATGTGATGACAGACGTGTGCTTGGAGCCGACCACTTTCTTTATTAAAGAAGAACCCACCAACAAACGCCAAAAAGCAGAATTTATTGCTGGCAAATTGTTGACGCGCAATACTTCCTCCATTGAGCAAGTGCAAGGCAGCCTGAAAGTAAACAAGGATGGTAGCCTGACCTTCCGTGAAGCAGATGGCCTAGACTTCCAAGCGATCACCGTTCAACTGCCTGGTGGTGAGCGAGTGCCTTTTTTGTTCACTGTTAAAGATCTGGTTGCTCAATCTCAACCGGGCTTGACCAGTCTTAACACATCTACGGACTTTGAAGGCGAATTCAAAGTCCCCTCCTACCGTGGATCTGCCTTCCTCGATCCCAAAGGTCGCGGCGTCACCGCTGGCTATGACAATGCGGTAGCACTTCCTGCCCAATCGGATAAAGAAGAACTCACCCGTGCCAATGTCAAGCAGGCTGAAGTCCTGAAGGGTCGGATTTCTCTCCAAGTTGCCAAGGTGGATAACACCACGGGTGAAGTTGCCGGGACTTTCGAAAGTGAACAGCCCTCTGATACTGATTTGGGGAACGCTGAACCCAAGGAGGTCAAGATTCGTGGCCTGTTTTACGCTCGGATTAGACCAGCGGCAGAGGCATAAATCTGTAATGCTTGCTGAGTGGACGGCTGGCTAGTCTAGCTATGGCTGGTCAAAAACAGGGGCATCTCGCCCCTGTTTTTTTGTCTTGTGGGTATAAAGAGATCGCGCCCTCCGGGTTTATAGCTAGAGCAACCGCAAACCCAGGACAAATTTCAGTGGAATTTCGGTAGTGGTAGTTGTAGAAAAGTTAATACTATTATTGGTTGACAGCGTTGTGAGACTTAGTAGTAACGCTACCATTACTTGCTGGACCAATAACCATGGTGCTATCGGGTACGCTAGTAAATAAAGAACTCAAGCGTGAGAGCGCAACTCTGCTACGAGACTATCAGCAATCTCGCTCTCGGACTATCCGCAACCAGCTAGTCAAACTCAATTTGGGACTGGTAAGAAAAGAAGCGCACTACTGGAGCAATCAATGCACTGAAAGCTACGATGACCTGGTTCAGGTGGGCTGTATCGGCTTAATTCAGGCGATTGAACGGTTTGACCTGTCTAAGGGACATGCCTTCAGTTCATTTGCCATTCCATATATTCGCGGTGAAATTCAACACTACCTCCGCGATAAAGGTGTCACGGTACGAATTCCCCGGCGCTGGCTGGCTCTACACCAGCAGGCAGTGGGAATTGCGCGAGAGTTACGCCAGAAGTACAACCGTCAACCGACCGATTCTGAAATAGCAGCAGAGCTGTTAATTTCCCCAGCCGAATGGCAGGAAATTAAACTGGCGTGGGCTAATCGCGCCCCCTTGAGCTTAGACATGCCGGTGCAGGATGCAGCAGAGGGCACAACTTCCCTTGGAGACATGGTTCCTGATCACCGATATAGTAGCTTTGAGCTGGTGCAAGAAGACCAGATTCGCCTGCAACAAGCTTTGGTTCAGTTAGAACAGCGAACCCACCAAGTCTTAGAATTTGTGTTTTTATCTGACTTGACGCAGAAAGAAGCGGCAGAACGCTTAGGCATTAGTGTGGTGACGGTTGCTCGTAGAGTCAAAAAGGGGCTGGAGTTGTTGAAGCAGTTAATGGTTGGGGCAGATGATTAGACTTCGCCCAGCTCCTTTTAAGCGCCGTCAAGTATGAAGTTGTGATGAATCAGATTGAAGACATACATATACTGATATATACTTATTTTCACGGGGATGGATACCCCCATAGGAGTGGTTAAAGTTTTGGGGAAACGGCAATGCGCCGAGTTTCAACGGTTGCGTTTGTGGTCATGCTGGCTTTGGCGATCGCTGGATGTGGATCGAAGAGTGAAGTAAATATTGTTCCGACACCGTCTGCCCCAGAAGTGGTAAAAAAACAGCCTGCTGGTACGTTGGCTAAGCCATTAGTGGGGGGTTGGCAACAGGCTGCTGCAACTTACTCAGTTCCTGGCTTAATTCAATCGACAAATCCCCAAGGGCGGGCAAAACAAGTGGCAAAAGGGCGGGTTGACCCGTTTGCCCCGCTTCCTGGGCAGGAGGTGGCGACCGTGGATACCGCCCCTACGACCAAAAGCATTATTTCCCGTTTGCCCAGCACCCCAACGCCTCCCCGGTCCCCAAGTCAAATCGCACCAAAACCGAGGAACATCAATATTGGCAAGCTCTTGCCGCCTCCATCTATTCCCAGTCCTGCCTTAGCACCATCGTTCTTACCACCGCCACCACAAACAGATGTGGCGCAAGCAGTTGCTGTAACGGGTGTGGTTAAAGTCGGTAACGAAGCCCAGGCAATAGTAAAAGTACCTAATGAGGTGACGAGCCGGTACGTTCGGGAGGGACAGTTGATCTCGAACGGGCAAGTGCGGGTCAAACGGATTGAAATGAATGAAGGCTCTGATCCGCTGGTGGTTTTGGAGCAAAACGGGATTGAAGTTAAAAGACCCATAGGGGAAGCAGGCGTCAACCCCTCAAAAACAGGTAAACCCACAACTGCTATCCCAGGCTCACCGTCCCTACCAGGCGCGCCTTCTTCGCGAGAGTGATGACGATGCAGACAAAGCAAGACAACCGATTGAAGGATGAAATTCAATTTCCTAATCTGCCTTTAGCGGTGTATAGGGAAATAGCCGCCCATCTGCGTCAGGTGGAAGGAGTGGAAACAGGTCTGTATTCGGCGCCATCTGAGCAATTTGATTACAACCAAAGCCAAGTTGGGGGCTTGTGGATTCAGTACCCCAAAACAGCTGATCAACAGAGTCGGGCACGAGTGGCTAAGATTTTAGCGTACTATCAGAATCGTTACGGTGCCTGAGAGTGAAAAATAAATGGGTGCAATTCAAGCTTTACGTGGCACGCGGGACATTCTGCCGGAAGAAGTGGGGTACTGGCAACGGGTGGAAGCCGCAGCTCGGGAAATTCTAACTAGAGCGGCTTATCAAGAAATTCGCACCCCGATTTTTGAGGCGACAGCGCTGTTTGAGCGGGGGATTGGCGAAGCGACGGATGTGGTAGGGAAGGAAATGTATACCTTCCAGGATCGGGGCGATCGCTCTAATACTCTGCGACCGGAAGGAACAGCTGGAGTGGTACGAGCGTTGGTTGAACACAGTCTGTATACCCAAGGTGGAGTTCAGCGCCTGTGGTACATCGGTCCGATGTTCCGCTATGAACGTCCACAGGCAGGGAGGCAGCGGCAATTTCACCAGTTGGGCGTGGAAGTGTTAGGGAGCAATGATCCCCGAGCGGATGTTGAGGCGATTGCGATCGCGACGGAAATACTCCAAACGCTAGGGCTGAAGAATCTGCAACTCTACCTCAACTCCGTGGGGAATCTAGAAGACCGGCAGCGTTACCGGCAAGCACTGGTGGACTACTTGACGCCATATAAAAATGAGTTAGACCCGGACTCGCAGGAGCGTTTGAGCCGCAATCCCTTGCGGATTTTAGATAGTAAGGATGCTGGAACACTAAGTATTGCCAAAAATGCTCCCAGCATCCTGGATTATCTCGGCTCAGACTCTCAACGGCACTTCGAACAAGTGCAGCAGTTGTTGAGTGATTTGGGAATTGACTACCAGCTCAACCCCCGATTGGTGCGGGGTTTAGATTACTACACCCACACTGCTTTTGAAATTCAGTCTGATGATTTGGGAGCCCAGGCAACGGTCTGTGGTGGCGGTCGCTACGATGGGCTAGTAGCTCAGCTGGGTGGACCAGATACGCCAGCTGTGGGCTGGGCAATTGGTCTAGAACGCCTGATTCTGCTGCTGCAACAGCTCGTCGCTCCCCCGACGTCAGGGCTTGATTTCTACATGATTTCGAGAGGCTACACAGCACAAGCCCAAGCACTTGTGCTGGCTCAAAGGCTGCGTCAGGCTGGGTTTAGGGTTGAATTAGACCTAAGTGGCAGTGCCTTTAAAAAACAATTTACACGCGCAGACCGTAGCGGCGCCGTTGCTTGCTTAATTGTGGGAGATGAGGAGGCAGAAAATAAAACTGTCAAGCTCAAGTGGATGGCATCTTCGGAACAACAGGCGATCGCTCAAGCTGACCTGCTGGCAATGACGGACGAACTCCGCCACAAGGTTAATTCTTGTAGAGCATTGCCATAGCGCTCTCTCAATTTGCAGTAAACTCATTTTTGATCATCTTGTCATTTCAATAGGAAACTTGACCATGTTGTTTTCAGCTTCATATTTACCCTCGTTACTGGTTCCCTTGAGTTGCCTGGTTTTTCCAGCTGTGGGTATGGCTTTATTGTTCTTGTACATTGAACGAGAAGATGCCCCAACAGGGAACTAACCACACCTGCTCCGAAGTAGTTTGGTCATAATAAAAGACCGCCGTTCTGACTCAGAACGGCGGTCTTTCTAATCTAATTGGCTAAACACATGCCAGAAAACTCATACTTATGGTAGATGACTAATGCCCCCAGTAGTCGCCACGACTACAAAGAGGAACCTAGACCGGCGTAGGCACCGTAGAAGAAAATACCCACCACAGTGATCACTCCTAGTCCAGCGATCGTGGCGACAATCCACAAAGGAATCCTTCCAGTTCCAGACACAGATTTCTCCTCGTTGTTGAATCGATTCAATTTGGTTCCCCGAAGGTTGGGGGAGATGATGTCAATCGAAATTAACATCAACCGTTCCAGTTAGTTAAAGAAATAACTGGAAAACAGTATACCCAGGACAAAAACCAGCAGCAGTCCTAGGTAAAGTGAAGTCCGGTTTAATTCGACCGGCTGTTCATTGGGATTAGGCGATCTTGTTGGCATTGGTTTCTCCTAGCGTTGGATAAACTGCATGGAAGCGATCGCGCCCAAAAAGAAGACTGTTGGCACAGCCAGGCCGTGAACCGCAAGCCATCTTACTGTAAAAATAGGGTATTGAACCGGCTGATTGAGGTTACTATTGCTGGTCATGATTTCAAACTACTTATTGATAAATTGGTCAATTTGTTGTTTCGCTTCAAAGCGGTCTTTTACGATCGGCAATTCTTGCCGTGTTTGCGTGTAATACTCATTAGGCCGAGGTGTCCCAAACACATCATAGGCTAGACCTGTGCTAACAAATAGCCAGCCTGCAATAAACAATGCTGGGATGGTGATACTGTGAATCACCCAGTAACGAACGCTGGTAATAATGTCGGAAAACGGACGTTCTCCGGTTGTTCCCGTCGCCATTCAGATTCCTCCTTTAACAAACATTGCTAATGAAATCATTACCCTATGAAATCATTATCCTACGAAACCCTAGAAAGAGTCACAATCGAGTCCTGTTTTAAACCCTAGGCATCAATACCTAGACACGTTCAGTGACCGGCTTTCAAGCCGCTTCAACCGGCGCTTGATATTTGAGCAAAACGCCGCGTTGACCAATGATAAATCCCTTCTCAGGAGTGAGAAAGACAATCTTGTAAAAGTTGGAGGGAACTCCTTCAACCTCACGGTCTTTTTCCCAGGTTTTGCCACCATCCAAACTGCACAGCAAATTACCGCTACCGCCACTTACCCAAATCTCATTCGGTGTCCGGTAGGCCAAATCGATTAAGCCCCAGCTGGTGGAAACCTCTGGATATTGAGCATCATCCCATTCATCGGGTTTCTCAGGGTTAGTGAACTGGATCTGACCGCCCCGCGCCAGCATCCACAGCCTTCCATCTGGACTAAAACCCATATTTTGGACACGCCGGGAGCTATTGCGGTTATGCGGTTCCCAAGCATTCTGCCCTGGTTCCCAAGTAGAGTAGAAGTTACCCTTGGCGGAAACTGCTAGATATTTACCATCCGGGGAACGAGCGACGTTGCGAAGCACACCGACCGCTTCCTGTACCATAGCCTTCCAGGTCTTGCCCCCGTCTGTAGTCCGGTAGATGGCTCCCACATCGGTAGTCATCTCCGCCGACTGCGGTCCCAGTGCCACAATGGTTTTGGGGTTGCCGGGTAGCTTGTCACTTAGCGGAATGCGCGACCACGAGCTACCGTCATCGTCGGTGTGCAGAAGGATAGAAAGCTCTCCCGCAATCCACCCTTCAGAACCGGCAAAACTTACAGAAGAAAAGCGGTAATTCTGATCTCCCAGTTCTAGGCTTTTGGGTTGCCAAGTCTGACCTCCGTCTGTTGTTTCCAAAATCGTTGATTTGCTGCCCACTAACCAGCCGTGCTGCTGGTTATCAGTGAAGGCGATGTCCTCCAAGTTAGCCTCTGTTGGCACAGAAAGAGTTTGCCAGGGGTTATAGCTGAGGGAGGGTACTTTACTACAACCGATAGACAGCAGGACAACCGCTAACAGGACGACAACTCGTTGCCAAAGTTTGAAAGGTAAATGCATTAGTATCTGTAATCTTTACTTTAGGAAAAAGCTTTTCGCTTTTCTGACCGGGAGCTTTCCCAGCTGGGATGACCGTTTAACCTACTTTGGAAGACAAAACCCCTAAGCCTAGCCTATAATCAGCGGCTTTTATCTTAAACCGTAAAGACTCATAAACAACAAGAAGGCGAGGCCCAAACCACCAAAAATCAGGAGATTTTTCTGTCCGGGCGTTAGGTTATTAACACCGACACCATAGGTGAGATTTTCTTGAAAGCCAGATGGGTTTCCCAGAGGGCCGACGTTCTGGAACTGAGAAGTCTTGACACCACAAACTGGACAGCGCCAATCCGGCGGCAGTTCTGCAAAAGGCGTTCCTGGGGCAACTGGGTGCTTACTGTCTCCCTTATCAGGTTCATAAACATAGCCACAGGCACGGCATTCATAGCGGTCTAGCACTTGGGTCTCAACAACTGGTTCGCTCATAAAAAAGGACGCTCGTGTGGAAAATAAAGCGGCTTCAGCCCAGGGAGGAAACACGACTCGACGGTGCCAGTCCGCGAGAAGATTGACAGGCGAATCTTAAAGAGCCATTAAAAATTATGACATAAGTGTTTGACCAAACTCAGGGCTAGGGAGAACAGAGCTGTCCTTGAGCTGGGGAATAAAGAACTTAATGCTTCTTTTAGGGGGATATCATGTAAAAATAAGTCACAAAATTATTTACACTCTCGCGGTAGTTAACCATAGTGTTTGTCCTCAGCGGCTACGAGTACCTCCTAGGCTTCCTACTAGTGTGCAGCCTGGTGCCTGCCCTTGCTCTCTCGGCCTCCAAGCTGCTGCGGCCTAGTGGTCGCAGCCCGGAGCGGCGCACAACCTATGAATCTGGCATGGAACCCATCGGGGGAGCCTGGATTCAGTTCAACATCCGCTACTACATGTTTGCGCTGGTCTTCGTCGTCTTTGATGTGGAGACCGTGTTCTTGTATCCCTGGGCGGTTGCCTTTCACCGCCTCGGACTGTTGGCATTTGTTGAAGCCCTCGTTTTTATTGCAATTCTTGTCATTGCCCTTGTCTACGCATGGCGCAAAGGAGCCCTAGAATGGTCATGAATCCTAACACGACCACCGAAGACACTGCCTTGGAGCAGCAAAAAGAGCGAATCATTAACCCAATTGGGCGGCCCTCAGTTACACACGACCTCTCTGAAAACGTCATCCTGACCACAGTTGATGATCTTTACAACTGGTCCCGGCTTTCGAGTCTGTGGCCGTTGCTGTTTGGAACTGCTTGCTGCTTTATTGAATTTGCGGCTTTGATTGGTTCCCGGTTTGACTTTGACCGATTTGGTCTAATTCCCCGTTCTAGCCCCCGGCAAGCCGACTTAATTATTACGGCTGGGACGATCACCATGAAAATGGCACCGGCGCTGGTACGTCTTTATGAGCAGATGCCTGATCCAAAGTACGTCATCGCCATGGGCGCTTGCACGATTACAGGCGGCATGTTCAGCGTTGACTCCCCAACGGCGGTGCGAGGAGTAGATAAGCTGATTCCAGTAGATGTCTACTTGCCCGGTTGTCCACCCCGCCCAGAGGCAATAATGGACGCTATCATCAAGCTGCGCAAGAAGATAGCGAATGATTCGATGCAGGAGCGGGGCCAGATTAAGCAAATCCATCGCTACTACAGCACTACTCACAACATGGTGGTTGTGGACCAGATCTTGACTGGAAAGTATTTGCAGTCTTCGACTCGCCAAGCAGCGCCAAAGGAATTGACGTCAGCGATGGGAGTGCCGGTATCACCCGCCCTCCAAGCGGCAGAGAAGGAGGAGATTGACCGTGCCTGAAGAATCGACAGCAGGGGCTGAGGCAGCGGGCAACGCGGAAGCATCCCAGCAGCTGGTAGAAGCGGGTCAGGTTTCCCGCTGGCTGACCGAAAATGAGTTTGAACATCAGTCGTTAGAGGCAGATCATCGGGGAGTCGAGATCATCAAGATTGACCGCGACTACCTGCTCCCGATCGCGACGGCGCTTTATGCCTACGGCTTTAACTATCTCCAGTATCAATGTGCCTATGATTCGGGACCAGGACAGGACTTAGTTAGCGTTTATCACCTGACCCAACTGAGTGATAATGTTGATCGGCCTTTAGAGGTGCGGGTAAAGGTGTTCCTACCACGAGAAGACCCTAGAGTGCCTTCGGTGTACTGGATCTGGAAGACGGCAGATTGGCAGGAGCGCGAGTCCTTTGATATGTTCGGCATTATCTACGAAGGACACCCGCATCTGAAGCGGATTTTGATGCCGGAAGATTGGGTAGGCTGGCCTTTGCGGAAGGATTACGTCTCACCTGATTTCTACGAGTTGCAGGACGCCTATTAATTTAGCTTGTTTGTCTTGGGTGCTTCCACTGCCACAGGCTGCGATCGCCTGTGGCAGTGAGCAAACTGGCGTGTAAACTGGCATTGCCGCACTACTTGACCTAGAAAATCCCGTTGCTCGAGTCAGCTCCGGGAAAATCCGTCTAGAATTGCTTAACTGATTTAATACTTAGAACTAGAGCCACCTACCGCATCTTCACTTTCACGCACAGGTGCTCCGGGATTGCGGAACAGATTAGCCAAACCGATTAGACCGAACAAGCCTAGCCAACCCCAACTGGAATGGCGATCGCTTCTTGTAGATGTAGTTGCTTGGTCAGACGTAGCACCAGAAGGCGAGCTACTCGGAGCAGTGCCACTACCGGAAGTCGAATCCCCACCACTTGTGCCCGTCCCGCCAGCTGCACCCGCAGCACCTGCGCCAGCCCCGGCTCCGGCAGCTGCACCCGCAGCACCTGCGCCACTGCCAGACGTCGAATCCCCAGCACCTGTGCCCGTCCCAGACATCGCACCTCCAGCACCTGTGCCACTTCCAGACGTCGAACTACCAGCACCTGTGCCACTGCCAGACGTCGAATCTCCAGCACCTGTGCCCGTCCCAGACATCGCACCCCCAGCACCTGTG
>CAXUIG010000060.1:0-28605 GCA_964250845.1 uncultured bacterium
ATTCCTTTCTACCATGTTTTTGACCCCGAGATAATATTTCGGACAAGTCTACTGTGAATCTTCAAGTTGTCGTAAATCCTCCATCCACCACCAACGGCTGCCCAGTAATGTAACTGGCAGCATCAGAACATAGAACAACTACTGTTTTAGCAATTTCTTCTGGTTGACCCATTCGACCCATCGGCACAGTTGATGCCAGGGTAGAGGCATCACTACCTGTGTTAGCAATATTTCGGTCAATCATATCCGTGGCGATAATGCCAGGATTAACGGCATTAATCCGAATACCATGCTTTGCATAATCAAGTGCAGCAGAGCGAGTGAGTCCCATAACTGCATGTTTACTAGCGTGGTAAGGGGATAAACCTGGAAAAGCGATTAGACCCCCAATTGAAAAATTGTTGACGATAGCTCCATATCCCTGAGTTAGCATTTGTTTAATTTCATATTTCAGGCATAGGAAGAGTCCTCGAACATTGATTGCCATGAGTCTGTCAAAATCCTCGACGGATTGTTCATGAAGCGGCTTTGATGGTGGAGCAATCCCTGCATTCTTAAAGGCACAATCCAGTCTTACATAAGTTTAGACGTTGTTTTAAACCAAGGTCTTAACATCTTCTTCGCTCGATACATCTGAATGAATAAATAAGCATTCAGCGCCAGATTTGCGAATCAATGCAGCGCTTTCCTCTCCTTCTTGGTCTCGCCTACCCGAAAAGACAACTTTAGCTCCTGCAGCACCAAATGCCAAAGCAGTTGCTCTGCCAATCCCTGAAGTTGCTCCAGTAACTAAAGCAGCTTTTTTTTCAACTATCATAAAGCTTTTATCCTTATCTAATGTTGCAGAATTATTTTGCTAGGAGAGTAAATACACGCCCAATTCCGGTCTCTTACTAGCTGCAGCTATCAGCTTATTCGCATTGGCAATCAGATTCTCCATCGGCAGAGCACCGCGATTTTGCAGCTCAAATTCAACGCCACCAAAACTGCTTAAACCATCAACTGGAGGAGCATTAACGGCAATCACCTGGGCGGCGATGATCTTTTGGCGAAAAACCTGGTTCAACTTTTGCACAATCCCAAAGGCAGACTCAGAATCTTTGGGGCGCTCCTTCCAGTCTTTGAGCTTACCAAACATCGCGTATTGCTTTCATCTTTTTTTGATGTGATTGTCATGATGTTTTTCCTGGCAACACTAGCCCGCGCGAAGATTAGGGGCTAATGAACATTTGACTAAAATAATTCTAAATCGAATGCGCGACTGCATCTGGATACCAAGCTGGGATAGCTTGTTGATGCTCGTGTAACATCCGAGTCATTTCGGGCCATTCGCCTAGTGCCATATAGCTCACATCAAACAGCCCTGCTTTGACCATTGGCAGACTCTCGATCTCTTTCTCAGCTTCCGTGTGAGAGGCACACTGAAGGATGATGACAGCGCCAATCTCATCCGTCCGTAAGTAGATTTCATTAATAATTCCAGTGGTGTAAAGCTCCCAAACACGCTTTGCTTCAGCGGCTTCATACTGCATAAAGCTGGCAGGCGATGCTGTGGACTTAGCCGACAAGCTACAAATCATTTTCATCACAAACCTCCTTTCGAGGATTCAGGAAGGCAAAATCAGACAATATAGAATCAGACAAATTTTGTTCTGCTGGGCTGTTCAATATCATTGATGGCGTTGCACCGACTGACAAGATTGGGAAATATCTAGCCACGCGATCGCGCCTTTGAGTGATGCCATAAAACGGTTCTCGAGCAGGATCGACTATCAGACAGTCTCTTCTCGTTATCATTACCATTAACGATGTCCAATCTTCAGTTTTGGCACCGTCAGCGTAAAACTCAAGAAGTTTTTGAACAACCCTTTCAAATCTAATTATCTGCACCTCTAAACCACTATCCCCAAGTCTTACCAGTCGTTAATCCACCATCGATAAATAGAGGAGAACCGATCGCTAAATTTGCCCCGTCTGAGCAAAGGAAAAGGATAGCTGGCACAACATCTTCTGGCTCTAGAATTTTCTTGGTTGCGTGCATGGCAACCATTTGCTTTTTGATCTCGTCATTGTTTTCAGCGAAGATGTCGTAATTGAGCGTTTTGTCAACAGTGCCAGGAACAACAGCATTAACTCGAATGTTCTTTGTTGCATATTCTAATCCAGCGGTTCTCGTCAGTCCCATCATTGCGTGTTTGCTAGCAACGTAGATGCCAATTCGAGGAAGACCGATAAAGCCCGCCGACGAAGCCACATTAACAATTCGACCATATCCTTGCCCGTCATTGTTATTGAGCATTGCTAGCAGTTCATGCTTCATGCACAACAGCGTTCCTCGCACGTTTGAGTCAAACACAGTATCGTAGTTGGATTCAGTTTGTTCGTGAATAAATCCATTATGACCAGAATGTCCAGCATTATTGATGGCAAAGTCGAGCTGGCCATATTTCTCAATCGCAGTTTGAATGAGTTTTTTAACATCTGCTTCTTTGGCAATATCGGAACGAACGAAGATAGCATCGCCACCCTCCTTATAGATCATGTCAGCAGTTTCCTGTCCGTCATCACTACGGGCGCTGATGACGACTTTAGTGCCACATCGAGCGAAAGCTAGACATGTCTCCCGGCCAATACCTCGACTGCCGCCAGTGACTAATACGACTTTATTGCTGTAATCGTAAACTGGATTCATTGTTTTGCTCCTCTATTATTGACGTGGGTTTGGTAATTTCATGAGTATGAGTACTCTAGTATTTACTTGTTCAAGTAGTTGTTGCTCAAGCGTATGATTTAAGATGTCTAAGTTGCGGAACGACTCATAAGCGTGGAAGCAAACGTTTGGGCAAATTGGTCAAACGTGATTGGTTCCTTCCCGGTTACTTCGACCACCGTGTTCGTCACTTCAGCATTGCTGCCGTGGCTTTCCATTGTGTAGAGCGTGGTCATTATGTTGGCTACCCATTCTGGCATTCCAGACTGCATCATTGCCTGCTTTGCTGTATCCGGTGGAATGTCCACGTAGCGAATCTGCTTTCCGAGCGCTGCAGAAAGTTTTTGGGCAACATCAGTGTATGAAAGTGCCTCAGCTCCAGTAATGACGTAGGTTTTGCCTTCATGATTGGGTTGAGTCAAGGCTTTGACTGCCACGGCTGCTACGTCACGCGCATCCACCATGCTCACTTTGCCGTCTTGAACAGGCAGGTTAATCGTTCCTTGGGTTTGAATCGTTTCGACAAATCGCTGCATGTTTTGCATCAAATCGTTGGGTCGAAGATGAGTCCAGGCAATGCCTGAAGATTCCAACTGTTTTTCCGTTTGTGCATGCCACTGACCGAGGAGCATAGGTGAATTGACATCTGCACCCAGCATCGAGAATTTGACAATGTGTTTGACACCTGCCCGCTTGCTGGCGTTAATAAAGTTACCTTGCAGTTCGACTTGGTTGGGCATGACGGATGAAAGTAAAAGTGCGCTTTCTACGTTTTCCAGCGCTGGCTCTAGCGAACTGGGTTGAGCCAAATCCCCTTGGAAAACTTCTACGCCTTGCGCTTCAAGTGCCGCTATTTTTGCTGCATCTTTCTGACGCTCTCGCACCAGAATCCGCACCGAAGCATCTACCGCCAAAAGCTGTTTGACAATTTCTCCGCCATTATTTCCGGTTGCACCTGTAATTAAAATCATGATAAAGTTCTTAGTCTGACTGATTTTGATTCACTGCCTGAGTGAGTGTAAAAGATTGAGCCAGGATTAGCTTGATTCACAGAGTTGTCAATTTCTTTCCCATCATTGTTGAGCCATTGCGATGAATGGAGTGATATCACCGAGGTACTCACGATGTCCAGCGATTTTGTCTTTGCGCACTTGGTAGAATTGAGCAACGGTTGTTTGAAAGGGTTGACCAGCAACAGTTCCAGCCACCTCAAATTCCATCACAAATCCCTCTGCTGTAAGGTTGATAGGATTGGTTAGGCTCATCTTGAGTTGGGCGGTTGCGGATAGATTGTCGAAATAAGCCTGAACCCGATCGCGTCCCTGATGCTTCCCCCAGAACTCTCCTGGCACTGGATACACCATTGTGTAATCCTCAATCATCATGTTTAACAACGATGTCCAATCTCCAGTTTCTGCGCCGTAATTGTAGCGCTCAAAAACTTGTTGTGCAATTTCTAAAACTTGACCATCATTCAAAACATTTCTCCTTTCATTCTTCAAATTTTATGGTCACCTAGTACCTTTACTTAGCAAGCCACCAGAAGACCTCCCTCTAACCCGTCATGGGGAGATAGCTCCAATTGAAACTTTTCCGATGCCGTCGGTTCTGAGAATTCACCATTGATACCCACCGCACAAGTCGCACAGATGCCACGTCCATGACAATTGTTGATGGCTGCTTTTTCGTTGTAGAGTTGCACACCTTTGCTGCTCAAGAATTGGCGCAAATTCGCCCCTTGTTCGCAGGTATACTCTTGCCCGTACATGGTGCTCTTTGGCATAACGATTGCCTCCAGAAAATAGTGCTTTATAGGTTGCTTGCAATTTGTCTGCTGCTACCAAAACATTGCTAATGTCTAACTTAGTAAGTCGTAAACTTTCTAATCCTCCTGAGTTGCGCCTGCTTGCTCAATTGCAGTCAGTAAATTATCTAAATCCCATGAGCCAAAGTGCCGCCTCCCGTTGATGAAAAAGGTTGGCGTACGACTCACACCGCTCTTGGAACCGCTGGAAAAATCCTCGCGCACACGTTGCGTATAAATACCTTCAACGAGTTCGGATCTCGCGCGGTTGGTGGGGCGGAATGATCGCGACGTGACCTTCCTTAACACATTGACGTTTTCGGCGTCCTGTTGCTGTCTGCCAAGTAGCCTGGATAGATGCGTGCTTGAGAGGTACAGCAATCTTGAGTTTAGAATCACTATGCTCTAGAAAATGGTTGGGACTGATGCAAGTGTGGAGAAAGCTAATGCCGTCTCAATGGAGCATCTTGTCAAAAACGTCTTGCATCGGATTATTGCTCTGTGTCGAGAGCAGAAGGCTTTTTTCGGTAGGCATTAGTTTACCTCTTCTATTGCTTGTGAAGGAATTAAATTGAGCAATTGCTCGTTGCTGTTGCTGGCTCGTCTATAAAAGCTCATCAAATCTGGGTGGTGTTGTAAATATGTTGACCACCTCTGAACAGCTTTTACCTCCACTCGCTTACATATTCACTCTTAACATTTTTGCAACATCTCTACCTGATGTAGCACCCGTGACCAAAACCACTTTGCTATCAAGCTGAGCCATCGCGTTTCCTCGATGTTCGTTTGCTAGCTCAGTTTAAGGGTTTCCTTGTTCGCTGTCTTTACAAAATCCTGCTAAAAGCTTTCAGAATCCTGCTAAATTTTCTCATTCACAGACGGCACGAGCGCTCGTCACTACAGTTGTCTTCGATAGGCGCTGGGAGTCACCGAAAACTGTTTTGTAAACAGTGTTGTCAGGTGACTATGGCTGGAAAACCCAGTCCGACTAGCAATCTCAGCGATGGGCAAGTCAGTTGTTCTCAGCAATCGCCGTGCTTCTGATAACCGACATTGAATCAGGTACTGATAAGGAGTCATATTCATCGATTGTTTAAACAGACGACCAAAATAATAGGAACTCATCTGAGCAATCCTTGCCAATTCCAATACGCTGAGGTCTTGATTCAGATGCGCCTGGACATAGTCGATGACTTCTCCTAAAGTAGACCGAGATAATCCTCCTCGGTAATCTCGAATGCTGAGCGATTGCGTTGAGTAATGTCTAAGTAAATGCACACAGAGAAGATTGGCAATCGCATCCATATACAAACGACTGCGCCCCTGATCAAATCGCAGTTCTTCCCTCAGTGCCAAACTCATACCGTAGATGAGCGGATCGGGTTGGGCAAACGTAGGCACTAATTCAATGCGTTCGGGATTTACCATTTCCGCAACGCTGGATGCCACCAACTCTGGGGGCAAGGTTAAAAGAATAGACTCGCTCTCTTGAGCATCGACTGTCCAATGATGTGCCTGGAATGGGATCAGTGCCACATCACCAACAGATTGATTTTCAAGCTGATAACGTCCATCGATTCGCCGCTCTGTTCCCTGTAATTGAGACAGTGAAACTATGATTCCATGCTGCTCACAGTAATGCTCAGGCACTTCATATCCGGCAGAACGGCGAAAATAGTCTAGACCAACCATATCTTGTCCTATCTGATGACTGAACAGAATATCCAAACTTGGTACGATCTTTGAGATCTCACCTGACTGCGTGTAGTTGAGGTGGATGACAGTTTGCTGAATCATAGGTTGTGTTGCAAAAACATGAGCGAAAGGTGATAAGGTAGGATAGTCCTAAATATGTAGTGATTACTCCTTAAGTCTGTAAAGATGCATTATAGTAATGAATAAAGTACCACCAAATAGCACCAATGTGATTTCCTAGCTTTTTTGAAAAAGATAGTTTTTTCCTAACTAAACGAGAAATCCTTTGACGCATTGTATTATTAAACCGTTCAATATGATTAGTTTTTACACTTTCTTTCCCAACTGCTTTGTGTCGTTTGGGGGGAATAACTTTTTCATAATATGTCCAAAAATCGGGATAACAAACTGCACACTTACGGTAGACTGCGGGTAAAGATGCCCATAAGTTTCGAGCTGATTCTTGGCTGCGATCGCCAATGTAAACTCCCACAATTTCCCTAGTTTTCTTATCCTGAGCGCGAGCCTAATCCATTGCTTTTCAAGGGGTGATGCCGCTCAGGTGGAAGGCGAATAAATTCGCCGCGTCGCGTTTCCTCTCAGGGCTAAAGCCGCTGAGTTTCCACGCTCCCGGAGGTCTTTTATGATGCGACCCTTTTATTAGGGGAAGGGTTAAGGGAAAAAGCGTTGGTCTTTCCTTTAACTTTTTCCCTTGCTGAGTCATCCTGAGATTCAGCAACGCCAGCTAATCTTACGATCGCTGGTTCACCAAACCAATCCATGCACCGTATTGTGAAGCGGCTTCAGCCGTTCCGTTAGCACAGCCATAATCTCAAGCGCAAGTTCTGGCGTTTGCCGGATGATCGCGAAAACTCGAGAAGCAAGACAAGCTCTACCTACAGGGTAACCCTGCCCAGATGTCTCGGCTCGCGGTCGTCACTGCTCACACTTGCAATAAGTAAAGACTGTGTGGCGCTGTGCAGCAGACAACCACAATTTGTAGTCAACACGACTTAATGCATATTTGTATAATTGCATAAAACTTGCTGGGTTTTGGGGTTCCACCATTAAGTTGGTTCACGTAGAATAATAGAGGATCAAAAGCCTCTATCTTTAGCCAAAACATGTTTTAATAACTATGAAATCTCAAAGAATCCGCTTGACTGCGCCCAGTCCCCTTAACCCCCTGCGTCATAAGGGGGGCAGACGTTGCTTCGGCTTATTCATCACACTCCTCACTACCGTCTCAGCACCTTTGAGTCCTAATTTGACAACGCTATTACCTGTTCCGGCAGCGTTTTCGCAGGACGAGGACGCTCGATTTTACAAGCGTAACTCTGTAATCTGCGAGGTGCGAACACAGTCAATGTTACCTAACGTGAACATAAATGACCATGTGCTCATTAACAAAATTGCCTATCGCACTCAATTGCCTAAGCGTGGCGATATCATCGCTTTTCAAGCTACTAAATCTATGGGGCAATATATTCTGCAAACAAATCTTAATGATCTATATATGAGGCGTGTCATCGGCCTGCCAGGAGAGACAGTTAATGTGTTAGGTGGAAAAGTGTATATTAACCAGCAGCCGCTGAAGGAAAAATATCTTAAAGAAAAACCAAATTACCTTTTTTCCCCGATCACAATACCTGAGAACTCCTACTTTGTCCTGGGTGATAACCGTAACGACAGCTATGACAGTCACGTTTGGGGTTTTGTCACCCAGGATCTCCTCAGTGGTAAAGTCGTAAGAGTAGTTACGGATGAGTTGCAGCTAAAGCAAACGCGGGCAACACCAGAACGAGTGAAACCCTGGTCAAACACGGTTTGCCAGATTTATTGAGGTAGAAAAATGATGGGTTTGCGATTAAGCAAGCAACAGTTAGAAGCCAAAAGCAAACCCACAGTCCATCGGAACCGCTGGTTTGAAAGATTGATAGCAATTGTTGCTGTGCTTAATTTGGGCTTAGTGTTGTTTGATCTAAGCTATATACCATGGCGCGATTTCTATTTTAAAGAACTTCCGAGCCTGACTCAGCGGTACGATCCGATTAAAGGCATTGAACCGCATCGAGAAACGCAGAATTATCTTAATCAGGTAGACAAGCTTGTTAATCAGGTTATGCAGACTGGACTACAGTCGCCTCCGGTAGAAAAATTGCTGGAAGAATTGCGTACCCTCAGTAACGAAATGATTCAGGATAATCCGTTTGGGGTGGCAAATAAAACCGGCACGCTAGCAAAAATTAAAAATCAGCTCCGCGATCGCGTTGGGATAATATCTGCCCATAGGGCCTTTGCCTTTTTTTGGAGTCAAGACCATCTCTCTCAAGCGGGCTGGCAGCAAGAAATCAACTTTTTCAACACCCAGATTCGACCCCTGATTCAGACTAACTACTATCGCCGTATTGGGATAAATGGGAAGTTTATTGATTATTTCTGGCTAATTGACTTACCGTTTGTTATCCTGTTCGGGCTAGAATTTCTGGTTCGTACTTTCTATATCAGTCGCAATCATTCTGAATTAAACTGGCCCGAAGCGATGCTGCGGCGCTGGTACGACATCTTCCTGCTGCTACCTTTCTGGCGGTGGCTAAGAGTCATTCCAGTAACGATTCGTCTCTACCAAGCTGATTTATTGAATCTCGAAGCTGTACGGGCGCAAATTAAGTATGACTTTGCAATTAATTTTGCTGAAGAACTGACTGAAATCATCGGCATCCGCTTGATTGACCAGGTTCAGGAGTTGATTCAGCGCGGTGATGCGGCACGCTGGCTATTTCATCCTGAAACCCGCCGCTCCTACATCAACGTCAATAACACCAACGAAGTGAAAGCGATCGCCAGTCGCCTCCTACACCTAAGTGTCTATCAAGTTCTACCCAAAATCCAGCCCGACATAGAAGCCTTACTACATCACAGTATTGAAAGTATCCTCAACCAATCTCCGATCTACCAACAACTTCAGAATGTGCCTGGTCTGAGTCACTTACCCACTCAGTTGACTGATAAGTTAGTTACGGACATGTCGCAAACAGCTTTTAGCACACTTACAACTATTCTACAAGACCCTGTAGTAGCAGAAATGTCGAATCGTCTGCTCCAAAACTTCAGCGAAGCGTTAGAGGTGGAAGTACAAAAGGAGCAGAACCTTCAGGAAATTCAATCCTTACTCTTAGATCTGCTAGAGGAAATCAAAATTAACTACGTTAACTACGTCAAGAACATCCCAGAAGGAGGGATCGAAAAAAGCTTGGAAGAAGCCACTCAGATCCGTCAAATTATTGATCATTAGGCAAGTGGAGCTGGTGATTACACCACTCTAAAACCCGATTCCATGCCCACCAGGGATCAGGGTCGCCCGCTTGCTGCTGACAAGCTTTGCTACTGAAGTAGCCAACATGACCGCCGTAACGAGTCAGCACCAAGTCTATGTAAGGGTTGCGTAAGCAGGCAGCTTTCAAGTCAGGCACAATCGCCGGGTCAAACATAGGGTCGTCTGCGGCATAGATGATCAGAGTCGGTTTGTTGAGGTGAGGCAATAGGTGTAGACCACTGCTTGCTTCGTAATACGCTTCCACTGATGGAAAGCCCAATTGCCCAATCACCAGTTCGCGATCAAAACCCCAGATGCTGTTAGCTCGCTCAATCGCTGCTGGATCTATTGCCCCAGGATGAGCATCATAAATCCGCCAAGCCAATTTTTTCAGTTCCCGTGCGATCGACTGTTCCAAATACTTACCCAAGCGATCGCGGACTAAATAGGAAAGCGAACGATTAGAATCCAGACTCGGACAAATCACCGCCACTCCCCCAATGTCTGTTTCCTGTAGCCCTAGATCCTGTTGCGCTTTGATCGCCCACAGCGCAAGTTGCCCCCCGAGAGAGAACCCCGTAAACCAGAAGGGCGTGGGACAGCCCATTGCCTTAGCTTGGGCAGCAATGTGGACAAAATCTTCTCCCTCGTACAAACCATCAGAAGTCAACGTCGGAGATAACAGGGCTGTTTTGCCGTGGGCGCGCCAGTCAAACAGAACCACTGCATAGCCTTGGGCAAATGCCTTGCGTCCTAGTAGTCGCAGAAACCATTGGTTATCCAGAGAGCCTGTAATGCCATAAGTACCAACAATCGTGCTGTGAGGGTTGTCAGGGATGGCAACCCAGCCAAAGATCGGCACTCCGCCTGCCCCTGTAAAGATGGTTTCCTGGTAAGACGGCTCCGGAGCGTCAGTGGTTTTTTCCCACTCACGACTAGCCCAACGAGCGGCGTAGACGGTCATCGCCAGACCGTTTCTTAGGCGCCAAGGCGGAGTGTAGGGAGGAGTTGGCATATCAGAGGGCATCTACACGCTTCTTTGAGGGAGCGGTGGGTATACGGACAGAGCTTACGTTACTACACTTACATTTTAATCTTTAGATAATCTTTATTATTCCCTTATAATCGGTAAAGCAATCTTTGTATTCCCCCTCGGTTCTTATTTAACCTTAATACATAGTAATTTTTTTTAATAATGCCTCGGATACTTGTCGTTGAAGATGACCCTGCAATCTCCGAACTAGTCGCAGTCAATCTAGAAATGGCTGGGTACGATGTCAGCCAAGCAGAAGATGGCATTAAGGGTCAGGCGCTGGCGCTACAGCTGCTGCCGGATTTAATTATGCTCGATCTCATGCTGCCTAGGGTGGATGGGTTCACGATTTGCCAACGCCTGCGTCGGGATGAGCGTACCGCTGAGATTCCTGTGTTAATGTTGACGGCTTTAAGTCAAACTCAGGATAAGGTGGAAGGCTTCAATGCCGGTGCTGATGATTACCTGACCAAGCCGTTTGAACTTGAAGAAATGTTGGCACGGGTGCGGGCGCTGCTACGGCGTACTGACCGCATTCCCCAGGCAGCCAAGCACAGTGAAATTCTCAACTATGGCACGCTTACCCTCGTCCCGGAACGGTTTGAGGCAATCTGGTTCAATCAGACGGTTAAACTGACTCACCTGGAATTTGAGCTACTTCACTGCTTACTGCAGCGCCATGGTCAGACTGTCTCTCCCAGTGAAATCCTCAAAGAAGTCTGGGGCTACGATCCAAATGACGACATTGAAACGATTCGGGTACATGTCCGGCACTTGAGAACCAAGCTGGAACCAGATCCCCGCCATCCGCGCTATATCAAGACGGTTTACGGTGCGGGTTACTGCCTGGAGTTGCCCAGTGCTGAACAAGTGAGTGTCACCTAGAAAGCATCGGGGTCTATGCCATAGCCACCCTCCTGGGGTGGTGAAAGCCAAAATTTAAGCTCTACGAAATCGCCATCGTAATAACAGCGAGTTGGTGACGACGCTAACAGAGCTAAAAGCCATTAAGGCACCGGCTTCCCCTGGGCTGAGGACAAAACCAAAGCTGGGTAACAAAACACCGGCGGCGACTGGAATTCCTAGTGTATTGTAAGCAAACGCCCAGAATAAATTCTGGCGGATTTTGTTGAAGGTGGCACGACTGAGCTGGATCGCTTCTACGACATGACTGAGGCGATCGCGCATCAAAACAATCTGAGCAGTTTCCATCGCCACGTCTGTCCCGGCGTGCAGGGCAATTCCTACATCGGCTTGAGATAACGCCGGGGCGTCATTGATGCCATCCCCGACCATTGCGACTTGGTGTTGACCTTGAGCTTGCAACTGTTGGATAGTAGCTGCCTTACCATCTGGGCGGACACCTGCCAGGATATCACCGCCGCTCAGTCCTAGAGCAAGAGCTACACCACCAGCTGCTTCTGGTCTATCCCCTGTCAGGAGCATCACCCGTAAACCCATCTGGCGCAACTGGTCTACCGCCGCTTTAGCATCTGGTCTCAGGGTATCGGTAACAGCAATCAATCCAGCCAAAACGCCGTCAACTGCTACATAAACAACCGTTTTCCCCTCTGCCGCCAGTGCCATAGCGTTTGCCTGTTCAGTCTCACTGATAGCAATTAACTGCTGATTTAACCAGTCCCAGTTCCCTAGCAGCACCTGCTGACCTTCCACTACAGCAGACACGCCCAGCCCTGGTTCCGTATGAAAGTCTTGGGCAGGGGGTAGAAGCACTCTCTGCTCCTGGGCTGACTGCTGAATCGCTGCTGCCAGGGGATGGCAAGTGCCACTTTCTGCCGCCGCTGCCAGCTTGAGGAGGGCTTTGGGGGTGATTTCAGTTCCGGCGCTAGGGAGGCAATCGGTGACGGTGGGATGACCAGTTGTGAGGGTGCCGGTTTTGTCAAACACCACTGTGTCGAGCTGGTGTACTCGTTCCAGGACATCGCCGCCTTTGATTAACAGTCCCCGCTCTGCTCCAATACCAGTGCCAACCAAGATGGCTGTCGGCGTCGCAAGTCCCAGGGCACAGGGACAGGCGACTACCATAACTGCTACACCCAACTTCAAACTCAATAACAAAGGAGAGGGCCGTAGTGTATGGATGTTGTGTGTTAAGTGTTGGTTGTGAAGTGTGAGGTGATCGCTGCCAGACCAATCCATAACTCCTAATACTTCAGGCCAAACGTGGGTGCCGACAAAGTACCAAAACACAAACGTCAACAAAGCAGCTGCCAGTACGCCATACGTAAAGTACCCAGCTACCGTATCTGCTAGTTTCTGTACCGGCGCTTTGCGCGTTTGAGCCGCTTCTACCAGGGCGACAATGTGGGCTAGGGTCGTATCCTTCCCCGTCCGAGTCGCACGTAGAGCGATCGCACCCGACTGATTCAGAGTACCGGCAATAACTGGATCTCCCAGCTGCTTTAACACAGGCACTGATTCTCCAGTCAACATTGATTCATCCACCGTTGTCTGCCCAGCCACTACCTCACCATCGACTGGGATTTTTTCTCCTGGCAGAACCTGCAAACATTCCCCCACCCGGACGCGATCAGCTGGTATTTCCATGCTCTCGCTCAGGGGAGCAGCAACTTTCTGGGGATCGCTAATCAAACGCGCCACCTGTGGTTTGAGCGCCAGCAATTGCCTAAACGCTGCTGCTGCACGACCTCTGGCTTGTTGCTCCAACGTCCTACCCAGCAGGATAAACCCCAATAGCATCACCGGCTCGTCAAAGAAGCACTCCCAACCCAGCTGGGGGAATACCAGGGCAATCAGACTAGCAGTGTAGGCTGTCAACGTTCCCAATCCCACCAGTGTGTTCATATTGGGGGCATTCCGCCGCAATCCGCGCCAGCCATCCACTATGATCGAGCTTCCCGGCCCCAACAACGCCGCTGTTGCCAGCCCACAGTGGAACCAAATGTCATTTAACACCGGCAGCACCGGGCCACCCCACTCACTCACATGCCCCACTGCCGACAGGAGGAGCAGCACCCCAGCCGCGATCAACTGCCACGAAGACCGCAATCCTCTCGGCGATCGCGACTCTGGGTTCGATGAGCTTGGCATCTCACCTGCCTCCCCTTGGGGATACCGAGGTTGAGTCGCAAACCCAGCTGCGGTCAATTTTTCTGCCAGAGCAACTGGGTCAACCGCACCAGCTTCGGACTCCACAACTGCCACTTCCGTCACCAGATTCACACAGGCAGAAATCACACCTGGATGATGGGTCAGCTGCTGTTCCACTACCTTCACACAGCCAGCACATTTCATTCCCCCAACATCCAGGATAATGGTCTCGGTGGTTGGGGCAGAGGACGCGATGCCTTGAGAAGGGGGCAATGGCGATGCTGTTTTCGGGACAAGTTGCATATAAAGCTATTCAGAGCCTATTTTAGTTTAAATTAAAAGATTTAGCGGCATACCAGCAAGCAAACCACACTTCTTTATTCTGATTCATTCTGCATTGAGCCGCTGCCAGCGTCAAAAGACAAGCTGTCAAACTTCTCCCCTACCTAAGAGATCCCCTCTGCCAAGAACAGATCCCTTTCAACCACTACCTAAGATAAAGAGGCTCAGGAGGGTGCCGCTATTCCAAAGACTGTGGACGAGCATGGGAGCCAGGAGATTGCGCGATCGCGTGTAAACCACCCCTAACACTATCCCCAACACCGTCAGTGGCAGAATTTCAGACAGGCTCAGGTGAGCAACGGCAAACAGCAAGCTACTCGCCACAATCGCCCCCCATACTGGTAAATAACGAGTCAGGGATGGCAACAAAAAGCCCCGGAACAGGAACTCCTCAAACAGTGGTGCAGCGATAGCAGCTGTAAAGAAGAATATGGCAAGTGCCACTTGATCTTGCGCCTGCAGCGCCAAGGAAAGCAGCGGATTACTACCCCCCTGTCCTTGCCACAGCTGTTGATTAATCAGCGACACCACAACCACCAGCGGCAGCGCCACGCAATAACCACCCAGCCCCCACCAAAACCAGTTCCCCCGCCAATTGAACCGAAACCAACCTTCTGGCAGTGGTAAAAATGGCTTGAGAGATATATATAGCACCCCGAGAGCACCCAACGCCAGGAGCAGATAATTTGCCAAGATGTAGAACGCCTGAATCCGCACATTAGAGCCAGCTGACTTGACCTGGAGCACTTGAAACGCCAGCGGTACCAGGATTTGTCCCATCAGGAAAAAGCCCACAATAAACACCTGCCAAATCGTCTGGGCATCCCAAGGCGTTGACCAAGCGACATCTGCATTTTGAGCCAATAAGGATTCCTTGCGCACCAACAGCTCAATCCCCAGAAAAACCAGCAGTCCCACACCTACTAAGCCCCCCACTACTGGGACACTGCCAATAAGGACTAATTTCAGTAAAGCAAGCTCTGCTACCTCTTGTTCAGTTGCCTGGAGTTTCACCAGCGCCTCTTGGCGTTGCTGGAGTTGATACAGCTGCGTTAAAGCCCGATAGCGAAACCAACCGTCTAAATTCTCTTGAATCACCTGTTGGGCATTTGGTAGCAGACGGGCGGGATTGCTCCAAAGTCCTACTAGAACAGCATCTGTTTCCACCAGCGATGCTTGAACCTGAGCCTCTGACCGCTTGCTTAAATCCGTCCAAGTCTTGAGGGCTGTATCGGTTTGTCCTTGCTGCACTTGTAAAAGTCCCAGCCTCAAGTCTAACTCAGCGGTTAATTGTTCCAGGGCTTTAAGCGACTGCTGCAACTGTTGCTGCTGTTTGAGGCGGGAGGTGTCGGTAACAGGAGCGATTTCCTGCTGGGGTTTGGGGGTGGCTGGGGTGGTAATCGGTTGCGATCGCACTTGTTCAAGTTGTAACTTAGCTTTGTGCAAATTGGTTTGAGCTAATTTACGCGCATCTTGATACTGCTGGATCGCCGTTTCAAAGGGTTTCTCTCCAACCAGAGCGCTGCGGGCGGTGGTGAGATTCGAGCCTTGACTATCTTCCGGTTGCCACTGAGCCGCATCGAGCAGGATATTGCTTTGGTATAGTTCCAAACGACTTTGGATCTGAGGTTGTTTCCAGCTTTCAACTAAAGACACACCAACAAAAAAGAGTGCCACCACTGTCAGCAAACTTAAAATAAACCGATTAATTTTCATCCATCCCCCAGTCAATGGCCAGTTTTACAGCGATCGCCTGATTGGAATTATCGCAAGAAACCGCTGGTGCTAGATAGATGAAATAGGTGTGGGTGTTCCAGGCAAGTTAAAATGACCCTGACTTCCTGCGTTGAAACCGCAGACTACTCCTATTTTATCGCTGTTGGAGGATAAAACTCTGACCACTCGTGTCATCATCGTGCGTCACGGTCAAAGCAGCTATAACACCGAGCGGCGCATCCAGGGCCGCAGTGATGCGTCAAGTTTGACTGAAAAGGGCCGTGACGATGCCCGTAAGGTTGCCGCTGCCCTCAGCCGCCTCACTTTTGCTGCAGTCTACACCAGTCCACTACAGCGAGCAAAACAAACAGCACAGGTCATCCTCGACGATTTGGCCACGTCTGTGAAGAACCTGCAAACTTCAGCTCAGTTGATGGAAATCGACCTGCCTTTGTGGGAGGGTATGCTGCTTCAGGAAGTGCGAGAAAAATTTCCTCAAGACTACCGCTGCTGGCAGGAGCGTCCCCACGAACTACTGATGGTGCTGCCACCGGAGGGAAGGGAACACTTCCCAGTCCCAGCTCTGTACGAACAGGCGCGGCAGTTCTGGCAGGAAACTCTGCCCCGCCACCCAGGGGAAACCATTCTGATAGTGGGGCATAACGGCATTAATCGAGCATTGCTCAGTACTGCGCTAGGGGTTTCACCAAGTCGCTACCACTCCATACAGCAGTCCAACTGTGGCATCAGTGTGCTGAATTTTGCTGGAGGGTTAGGACAACCAGTCCAACTAGAGTCGATGAATCAGACCGCTCACCTAGGAGAAATTTTGCCCTCGCTGCGACCGAATCATCAAGGGCAGCGTCTCTTGCTGGCGCGTCACGGTGAGACGGATTGGAACCGCCAAACCAGGTTTCAGGGCGGAATTGATGTTCCCCTTAACGACAATGGCAGGCAACAGTCCCACAAGGCAGCTGAACTGCTCAAGGACGTCGAGATTGACTTTGCCGTCAGTAGCCCGATGCTGCGTCCCAAGGAAACAGCACAGATTATTCTCAAGTATCACCCATCTGTCGAGTTGGAACTAAAGGACGGTTTACGGGAAATCAGCCACGGACTTTGGGAAGGAAAATTAGAAGCAGAAATTGAGCAGGCGTATCCGGGTGAGCTGCGCCGGTGGCGCCAAGAGCCAGACAAAGTGCAAATGCCAGCAGGAGAAAACTTGCAGCAGGTGTGTGAGCGCAGCGTAGCGGCTTGGCAGTCCATTTTGGCATCAGTTGAAAACCAGCTCAAGACTGGTCTAGTGGTGGCTCACGACGCCACGAATAAAGTCTTGCTTTGCCACATACTTGGTTTAGAACTGGAACATTTCTGGAACTTTAGGCAAGGTAACGGGGCGGTCAGTGTGATTGACTACCCCCAAGGTCTAGCGGGACTGCCAGTGCTGCAAGCGATGAATATCACTACTCATCTAGGGGGAGGCGTCCTTGATCAGACAGCAGCTGGAGCATTGTAAGGAACGCAGGGGAGCCTCAGTTGAGCCATGACGAGTGAACTGCTGCAACAAGTACGGGTGTTAGACCCAGTTTCTGGAACTGACCAGGTGGCTGATGTGCTGATTGCAGACGGTGTGATTAAGGCGGTACAGGAGAGAATTTCTGACTACCCAGGTGACACACAGCCCAGAGACTGTCGAGGACTGGTTCTTGGACCGGGGCTAGTGGATTTGTACAGCCACTCTGGAGAGCCAGGTTTTGAAGAGCGGGAAACGCTGGCGTCACTTGCTTGTGCAGCAGCAGCTGGGGGCTTTACGCGGCTAAGTATTTTGCCGGATACGGTACCGCCAGTGGATAACCCAGCTGGGTTGGCACGGTTGCAGTCGCTCTTGCTCCCTGACGCACCGCTTCAATTTCATTACTGGGCAGGTCTTACTTTGGGGGTGCAGGGGCAGCAAATGACCGAATTGACGGAGTTAGCGGCTGCCTCTGGTGTGGTGGGGTTTGCGGATGGTCAGCCACTGGGTTCTTTGGCGCTGGTGCGGCGCTTGTTGGAATACCTCAAGCCTTTAGGAAAGCCAGTGGCGCTTTGGCCTTGTGACCGGCACCTGGTGGGAAATGGAGTGATGCGAGAAGGTTCTGAATCGATTCGCTTGGGGTTGCCCGCTGTACCCGCGATCGCAGAAACGTCTGCCCTAGCCGCCCTGTTGGAATTAGTTGAAGCTATTGGCACTCCAGTACATATCATGCGCGTTTCCACCGCTCGCAGTGTGCAGTTGATTCAGTTGGCCAAGGAGCGGGGCTTACCGATCACTGCCAGCACCAGTTGGATGCACTTGCTCCTTGACACTCAAGCAGTTGGGGATTATAACACCAGTGTATGTCTGGAGCCGCCTTTGGGCAATCCAGCAGATTTGGCGGCGCTGCGGCAGGGAGTGCAGCAGGGAGTTGTGGATGCGATCGCCATTGACCACACCCCCTACACCTACGAAGAAAAAACTGTCGCTTTTGCTGAAGCCCCTCCAGGCGCGATTGGCTTGGAGCTGGCGTTACCCCTGCTGTGGCAAAATCTGGTGGAGACTGGGGAATGGAGCGCCTTGGAACTGTGGCGAGTTTTGAGTACCCGCCCAGCCGAGTGTTTACAGCTTCTTCCCGCTGCGATCGCCCCCGGTAAGCCCGCCGAACTCACCCTGTTTGCACCCCAGCACAGCTGGACAGTCTCGACACAAACTCTTCATAGCCTCTCCACCAATACACCTTGGCTGGGGCAACAACTTTGCGGTCGCGTTGTACAATTTTCCACCTTCAATCACTGCTAGGCGCGTTTGCGCCGGGCAAAAAACATCAAAAATTTATAACACCTCCCGAAGTCCCAAAGATTAGGTAAATTCCAGGATATGTCCACAGACTCCGGTGAAATATTGCGTATATTTACAGAGGCGCCAGGTGATCAAATCAAGCCGACTGCAACTGTGCTCACCACCTCTAACCTCCCTACTTCCCGAGCTATTGCTTCACCCGTTCTGGAGCGTGACTACACCGTAGGGGTTACAGCAGTCATACCAATGACCAGGTAAAAACTTATAATAAGGCATTTAAGGAGAAACTATGAAGTTGATAGATGTATGCAATAAAGCCACGGAATTACAAGCTATTAACAAAGACTTAAAGCTAGCTAATTCTGCGATTACTGAATATCTTGAAGCTGCTGAAGAAAATTACCAGCAGGTATTGGCTGAAGTAGCTAAATGGCAAGAGAAGTTTGAACTTGCTTTACAAATACGCCATCTAAAGGTAGCTCATGAAGCATTGTTAGTGAAGAATGCTTATAAAGAAGAAGCTCGTAAACTGGAAGCCTGTATAGACAAGCAGTCAGCTCAACGTCTAGAAAATTTAGCGATTTTGGATGGTGTAAACAAACTGCTAGTCACAATTTCTGATTTACTGAAAACCGGGCGCGTGTGAGGGAAGAGCAGACTAAAACTCAGCATTCAGAGGTGTGCGTGGGAAGGGGATGACATCGCGGATGTTGCCCATCCCGGTCATGAATTGTACTAAACGTTCAAAACCTAGTCCAAAGCCAGCGTGGGGGACGGTGCCATAGCGGCGCAAATCCAGATACCACCACAAATCTTCTGGATTCAAACCTTGACTTTGCATCCGCCGTTCTAAGACTTCGAGCCGTTCTTCCCGCTGGGAGCCGCCAATAATTTCGCCAATTTTGGGAGCTAGGATATCCATAGCCCTAACGGTCTTTTCGTCGTCGTTCAGCCGCATATAGAACGCTTTGATCTCGACTGGGTAATCGGTGACAATAACCGGCTTTTTAAACAGCTGTTCAGCCAGATAGCGCTCGTGTTCTGATTGTAAATCCAAGCCCCAGCTGACAGGATACTCGAAGGGGGATTTGGCTTTTTCCAAGAGTGCGATCGCCTCTGTATATGTGATGCGTTCGAACTCGTTGTTGATAATGTTGTCAGCTGTAGCCAATACGGAATCATCAATCCGCTGGTTAAAAAACTCCATATCTTCTGGGCAAGTTTCCAATACGTGTTTAAAAACGTGCTTTAGGAAGGCTTCTGCCAAATCCATATTGCCTTGGAGGTCGCAGAAGGCCATTTCTGGCTCCACCATCCAAAATTCTGCCAAGTGCCGGGAGGTGTTAGAGTTTTCCGCCCGGAAGGTAGGGCCAAAGGTGTAAACTTTACTGAAGGCCATAGCCATGATCTCGGCTTCCAGCTGACCGCTAACCGTTAAGTATGCCGGTCCGCCAAAAAAGTCTTGAGTGTAATCCACATCTTGGGTTGCTGTGTGGGGGACTTTTTTTAGATCCAGGCTGGTGACGGTGAATAGTTCCCCAGCCCCTTCACAGTCGCTCTTGGTGATGATCGGGGTGTGAACCAACAAAAATTCCCGTTCTTGGAAGAATTGGTGGATCGCATTGGCACAAGCATTTCGCACCCGGAAAACTGCACCAAAGCTATTGGTACGCGATCGCAAATGCCCAATCGTGCGCAAAAAGTCAAACGAATGACGTTTCTTTTGCAGTGGGTATGTTTCTGGGTCTGCCTCTCCGTATACCTTCAGCGTAGTAGCCTTCAATTCAATTTGCTGCCCTTTACCAAGGGATGGCACCAGCACCCCAGCCACTTCTACCGAAGCACCCGTATTCAGTTGCTTGATCAGTGCGCCATAGTCTGGCAGTGCCGGATTTAGCACCACTTGCAGGTTTGCCAAAGATGAGCCATCGTTGACTTCAATAAAGGCAAACCCCTTCAATTCTCTTTTCGTGCGTACCCAGCCTTGAATAGTCACCACCTCATCAGGCTGACCAGTTCGCAAGATGTTTACAATGCTTCGCGTCACCATATCACCCAGCACAGGACTTTAAGATCCAGCCTACAATAACACCCAGTCCTCCAAAGCGGACGGCTTGCCAGAAAGGTTCTTTCAGGCTGTCCCAAGAAAACAGCTGACTTTCTAAGTTAATTTCTAAGGCTTCCAGCTGCTCTTTGATTCGCCGTAACTCGATCTTAAGAGTAATCGGCATCTGGGTTTTACGCAATTCCTTATTCACCTGGTCGAAGCGCTGCCGGAGTTGAGCCTGCCGCCTGAGGTCATGCTGCACTTGGGTATAGCGCTCCTTGAGGGCAATAAGCGATCGCTCCACCTCCCGGAGCGAAAGCGAGAATTCTCGGAGCGGTTCTATTTGTGGGGGATCTGGTTCGGACGGTTCTGGAGGCGGCTGCATCTATAGCTTGATAGAGTAGGGATAAACACTAATATGGTTGAGAGTATGCTTGAACCCACCCAGCTTGTTAAAACCGCAAACCTGAATGAACTCAGCACACTGGAACTTGCCCAAGCCTTGATGGAGCGGCTCACCATCTCCGCCAACGATTGGCACCGGCTAAAGTCTAACCGCAAAGCTCGTGCCAGTGAGCAAGCAGCAGCTGCCCTTGTATTTCTCCTTAAGGAGCAGCCAGAGGAAGCTCTCCAAAGACTCCAGCAGGCATCTGGGTGGTTAGATCGCTCCATTTCTGCGCCGCCCTGCCCAAGCCACGGTCGATAAGGGGGAGGGGGGCTGCCCCTTCACCCCACCAGAGGGAGCCGGAAGCGATTATTCACTTGTTTGCCAAGTTTTAGCTCCGTACCCTCTGCGTTCCAGTGAACCTGATCAAAAATATGGTGGAGAATACACAAGCCGCGACCACTTTCTGACTCTTCCGGGGGCAAGTATTGGGCTGGGTCGGCGTGATATTTACAAGGAGGAGTAAAGCCGCAGCCCTCGTCTGAAATCGCCCACCAGTAGTGGTCGTCTGCCAGGGAAAAGCGGACTATTACGACCTTACTGGGATCAAGATTATTGCCATGTTTAGCCGCGTTCACCAAGGCTTCCTGAAGTCCCAATCGCAGTTCTGCCTGCAATCTGTACGGAACCTCGGCCAGCAGCAAATCTAGGATTGGGCAAAGGTAAAGAGTGGACGCAAAACTAATTGTGCCACAGTTACGTCCAACTGGACGTGGTGAGATAGTAATCACTACAAAAAACCCCGCAGCTTTCAGCTAGAGAGACATCAGTTTGTTCATTTATGACTCTAAACATGACTAGCGAGCATCACGTTTAGACTAAAACTTGCGTCTGTCAACAACTTATGGTAAGCATTAGGGGCAGTTCACTACTTCGATGCAATTGTCAGGTTTACTGCCGTTGCCGACGGTCATGATCCCGATTGTGCATTCAGCAGTTTTAATCAAGCTTTTAGTCTTCAAAAGCATAGTGCCTCAAGGTTATCTGCCAATCTTCAAACTTAACAATCAAGCATCAGTTTGTTTGACTGTCTATCCACATGGACTGTATTTGCCTAACTAAAATTGCAGCTGCACATTAATATTAGCATATTTGCTCACCTATTTACATCGCAAGGAAAGCGGCACATTCTACATGAGCTGTCTGCGGAAAAAAGTCGGCTGGTTGTACCCTGATTAAACGATATCCCCCCTGACAAAGCAATTTGAGGTCGCGGGCGAGGGTAGCAGGTTTACAACTGACATAGACGATGCGACGGGGTGAAGCTCTCAGCAGGGTTTCGATCGCGGCGCTAGAGCACCCTTTTCGTGGGGGATCGAGCAACACAATATCTGGCGTGGTCTCCAGTTGGGGTAGCAATGTCTCCACGGGTCCCACTTGAAACGTCACATTGGTGATCCCATTGAGCTGGGCATTCACCTGTGCTTGCTCTACCGCCTCTGGTTGTACCTCCAAGCCTATGACCTGCCGCGACGCTCTCGCCAGTGGCAATGTTAATGTCCCAATACCACAGTAGGCATCGACTAGCACCTCATCCCCTTGCAGGTTCAGCTCGGATCTAATTACCTGCAACAGTGCCTCAGCTGACTCTGTATAGACCTGGAAAAACGTATCAGGTCTGATCTGAAACTGCAGAGCCGCGAATTCCTCTAGCAAGTAAGGTTGCCCAGCAATAAAACGAGTTTGGGAGCCAAAAATAGTATTGGTGCGATCAGGGTTGCGATTCAAACACACGCCCACTAGCTGGGGATAGCGGTTTAACCACTCCTGCGCTTGGGCTTCAATTCCTGGTAAATTCCAATTTTTAACCACCAATGTCAGCAGCATCTCACCCGTGCGGCGACCAATCCGCAGCGCCAAGTGACGCACCTGCCCTTTGTGACGTCTTTCGTCGTATACCTCCCAACCCAGCTGTTGAATATCCTGCTTCACCTCTGCTAGTAGTGGATTTAAACGCGTGTCTTGCACTGGACATTGATTCAGGTTAATTAGCTGGTGGCTGCCTTTTTGGTAGTAACCGGCTTGCACTTGACCTTTTGCTCCAACTCCTAGTGGATAGGTGGCTTTGTTGCGATAACCCAAACCGGAAGGAGCCGCCAGCACGGGATCAACGGGTGGGCAGATGAATCCCCCAATACGTTCGAGAGCTTGGATGACTTGATTTTGTTTTGCTTCCAGCTGGTACTCGTAGGCGATATGCTGCCACTGGCAACCACCACACTTATCTGCCACAATGCAGCTGGGTCGGGTGCGGTGGGCAGATGCCTCCAACAGCTCGTGCAGCTTACCGTGGGCGTATTGGGGTTTTACACCCAGGAGCCGGACTAAAGCCCGATCGCCTGGAACGGTATCCGGTACAAACACCACTCGTTCCTCCCAGCGCCCCACCCCGTCGCCGGTGTCACTTAAGTCAGTGATGGCTACCTCAACTAATTCACCCTGTTGCCAAACACCTTCGGAGTGATCCCCGGCACCACTATCAAGCAGCGCTCTTGCAGACACAGCCTTCGCCTCCCTTTATTTGTGTGCCTCGAAGTCGCTAAACTACAAATGATATTCTGACTCAACGCAACTAATCATGAGCGTAGTTAGCCAAGTTATTCTCCAAGCCGACGACGAGCTTCGCTATCCTAGCACCGGCGAACTCAAGAGCATCAAAGAATTTTTGCAAACAGGCGAACAGCGGACGCGGATTGCCGCCACGCTAGCCGAAAATGAGAAAAAAATTGTTCAAGAATCGAGTAAACAACTGTGGCAGAAACGCCCGGACTTCATCGCGCCTGGTGGAAATGCCTATGGGGAGCGCCAACGGGCTTTATGCCTACGCGACTACGGCTGGTACCTGCGCCTGATTACCTACGGGGTGCTTTCCGGTGATAAAGAACCGATTGAAAAAATTGGTTTGATTGGAGTGCGGGAAATGTACAACTCGCTGGGTGTTCCCGTTCCAGGAATGGTGGAATCGATCCGCTGCTTGAAGAAAGCCTCCCTCGACTTACTAAGTAAGGAAGACGCAGCAGAGGCAGCCCCATATTTTGACTACATCATTCAGGCGATGTCCTAAAGCTTAAGAGCGTTAAGAACCTTTTCTGAACACGAATGCTGTCACTGCTAAATTTTTCCAGCACCTGACGCTGAATTTGAGCGATTTTGACCTAGCTTCCCCACTGGTGGCGATTGTATCTGGGAAACTCTGTTTTAGGACAGTCGCAAACGGTGGGGAAATTTTAATTTTGTGTTGCAAAAACTTGTTGAGGACAAAAGATCCTGAAACCACCCATACGCGGAATGCTCGATGTAGAGACACTCAAACACATGGTCGAGGCGGAACAGATTGAAACCGTCCTTGCCGTGTTCCCTGATATCTATGGGCGCTTGATGGGCAAACGACTTACGGGCGAATACTTTGTTCATGACGTGCTTGAACACGGCGCTCATGCTTGCGAATATCTGCTGGCTTGCGACATGGAAATGGAACCAGTTCCCGGTTATGCCTTTGCAAGTTGGGCAAGCGGCTACGGTGATTTTCGGCTGCTGCCGGATTTCAAAACGCTGCGAATCGCCTCCTGGCTGATGAAAACCGCGATCGTCGTCTGTGATATCTACAAAGAAGAGGAGAATACCCGAGTCAACGTTGCCCCGCGAAATATCTTGCTCAAGCAGTTGGAGATTGCCCAGTCCCTCGGCTATACCGCAATGGGTGCTTCAGAATTGGAGCTATACTTGTTTGCTGACTCGTTTGAAGACGCCAGACGAAAGAAATATCAAGACCTTCAGCCGCTCGGAGATTACATCGAGGATTATCACATCTTCCAGGGCACTAAAGAAGAATTTATTGTCGGTGCCATTCGCAAGCATCTCGATCTCTCTGGCATTCCGGTTGAATCCTCCAAAGGCGAGTGGGGACCAGGGCAACAAGAGATCGGGTTGCGCTACGCCGATTTTTTGCAGATGTGCGATCGCCACACTCTCTACAAACATGCAGCCAAAGAAATTGCGTGGCAAAACAACGTTGCCCTCACCTTCATGGCGAAATGGGACGAGCGTTTTGCCGGGTCGAGTATGCACATCCATGCCAGTTTGTGGGATGAATCTGGCAAGCCCCTCTTCCCCGGCGACGAACCCTTCGGACCTGTGAACAGTTCACCTTTGTTCCGCTGGTTTCTAGGCGGCTGCATGACTCACATTCGGGAAGTCTTTGCCTTCTATGCCCCCTATCCTACTTCCTATAAACGCTATGTTGCGGGTTCGTTTGCTCCCACAGGTATCGCTTGGTCTTACGACAATCGCACGGCAGGCTTCCGGGTTTTAGGTCACGGGCGATCGCTGCGATTCGAGTGCCGCGCTCCCGGTGCCGATGCCAACCCCTACCTAGCGTTTGCCGCCACGCTTGCTGCTGGACTAGACGGGATCAAGAACCAGATTGAACCTCCCCCGATGTTTGAGGGCGATGTCTACACTGCTCGTGGTCTGCCCCAAGTGCCCCACAGTCTCAATGAATCCATTCATGAACTGGAAAAGAGTCAGTGGGCAAGAGAGGTGTTCAGTGAGGACGTGGTAGAACACTATCTGCACTTCTTCCGCACCGAGCAACGTAAGTTTGATCAAGTCGTGACCAGTTGGGAACGAGCAAGATACTTCGAGCGGGCATAGTCATTGTCACGAGTCTAACGACAAATCTAAAACCTATCGATTCACTGTGTTCATGTCTGGGTAGCGATCCCCCGCTGCAATTCCTGGCGGTAGCATTAAACCTATCTGATCTAATTCCGCCTGGCTGAGCGTGATCTGGGTTGCCGCGATATTTTCTTCCAGGTAAGTGCGGCGTTTGGTGCCGGGAATCGGTACAATGTCTTCTCCCTGCCCTAAGACCCAGGCCAGCGCTAGCTGTCCAGGTTTGACCCCTTTATAGGCTGCCATTTCTTCAATCCGCTGCACCAGTTCCAGATTCTGCTGTATATTCTCTGCCTGAAAGCGGGGATAGCGGCTTGCTCGAGAGTCTCCTTCCAACAGGTCATCCATACTCCGAATTTTGCCGGTGAGGAATCCCCGACCTAGAGGACTGTAGGGCACAAAGCCAATTCCTAACTCCCGGCAAATGGGCAAAATCTCGGCTTCAGGCTCCCGACTCCAGAGGGAATACTCGGTCTGAAGCGCGGAAATGGGGTGGACGGCTTGAGCTCGGCGAATTGTTGCCGGAGCCGCTTCCGACAGACCCAGGTAACGGACTTTCCCTTCCTGAACCAGCTCCGCCATTGCTCCTACTGTTTCTTCTATAGGGGTATTGGGATCAACCCGATGTTGGTAGTACAGGTCAATCACCTCAATCCCCAAACGTTTGAGGCTGGCTTCGCAAGCGGAGCGGACATAGTCGGGTTTGCCGTTCACGCCCAGGAAACTGCCGTCACTGCCACGCACATTGCCAAACTTAGTTGCCAGAATGACTTGATCCCGGCGATCGCCAATCGCCTTGCTAAGTAACTCCTCGTTGTGACCCACCCCGTACATATCGGCGGTATCGAGTAATGTAACTCCCAGCTCCAACGCCCGGTGAATTGTGGCGATCGCCTCGAATTCATCCGGGGTCCCGTAAAATTCGGACATTCCCATGCAACCCAATCCCAATTCTGAGACCGTCAATCCTTGATTACCTAGTTTTCGCTGTTTCATTGATTACTCTCCTATGGGCGGGCGATCGCAGAGCGCGAATCACCTGTTAATTTAAAACGACTCACCGTAACTTTCGCCAAAGCAAACTTTCTCAATTGGAAAGCGTCCACCGTACTGCTTGAACGGTTCAGTTGCATAGCCCAGTGGTAGCAAACAGCAGACATCTACGTTCTGGTGAATATTGAACGCCTCTTTCACATTTTCAATTAATTTAATTCGCTGTTGATTATAGTTCAAGTTGCTCCGTGCGGCGCGCAGATAAAACTTGCAGAGATAGGGGTTCAAGTAGCAGTAGTCAGAGCGCGGTGGCGGTGGCACAAGGTGCGTACCTTGTTCCTTTTAATACATTATCCCTAGCACTAGAATCGTCCTTTGGGCTTAGGTGCAGTTTCAGCCTGTAGGTGGATTTCATCGAGCGCACCAAGCGGTTTACCTTGATGATTATAAACAAGCCGAGTCATTAGCCAGCGCCACTGCACCCCACAAGGGAGCTTCATCCCCTAGTGCTGCTGGCACAATGTCAAAGTTGACTTCAGGCAAGGCAGTCTCCCTTGCTACACGACGCACCACTGACCAAAAGCTCGCCCCTGCTTTGGTCACACCACCTCCCAGCACAAACCGCTGTGGATTCATTAAGTTCGCCACATTACCAATGCCCACCCCCAAGGCCCAGGCAGCTGTTTCTAGCACTTCACTTGCCAGCTCATCTCCAAGAGCAGCTGCCTGACTTACTATCTGACCAGTGACGGCGTCTTCGTTGTCCCCAACCAAATTACGCAACAATTGTCCCCTAGACGGTGAGTGCTGTATACACTCTCGTACCTGTTGGGCAATGTACGGCCCCGAAGCCAGTCGCTCTAAGCACCCCCGCTTACCACATAAGCAAAGTGGCCCAGCTGGGTCTACAACCATATGACCAATTTCCCCGGCCATTCCCTCTGCACCACGCCAAGGGCGTCCATTAAGAATCCAGCCGCCACCAATGCCAGTGCTGACGGTGATGTACATAAAACTGTCATATCCTTGTCCAGCGCCAAAGCGATGCTCCCCTAGTGCTGCCACGTTAGCATCGTTGTCCACACTGACGGTTGCGCCAAATTCTGCTGACAGCAAGGAGCTAATGGGAATGTTCTCCCAACCAGGGACGTGATGCGATAGTCGCACATGACCCGTGGAAGCATTGACGGGGCCACCAAAGCTAACTCCAATAGCTGCTGGTTGTTCTCCTTGCAGCAGATCATAGATTAGCGATCGCATAATTTTCAGGTCAGTACTGGCATCAGCATTAGGGGGTGAGAGGGCACGTCGGTGAGCGAGCCACTGTCTCTCACCAGCTTTTACTACAGCGGCAGCATGCTTAGTGCCGCCAAAATCGAGCGCTAAGAGCAAGGGGAGGGCATTTTTGGGTTCAAGCATTTTTGTCCACCAAGCTTGTCTTGGTTCACTTATGGGGCGGTTTTTTCATTGAAGATTTTGGGAACCTAGAACAGCTTGATGAAGAACGTGATCGAGAATTGCGTTATCTAACTAAACAGCGTACTGAGATGTCGGCTAAGTTGGCCCAGAGGAGAGCCACGTTTGTCCGCCGTCCATCTAAGGGGGAAAAGTAATCTTCTATCTTAAATATCACTGGAAAAGTCGGAAAATCTTGCCGTGGATGATTCAAAGGTAGCCCTCTGTTGTATTTCTGTATTACCACCTGGAAATCCTGACGATAGAAGGCAACTTGGTATTAGTACATAAATCGGGTACAAAACTTAAAAGCTTAAAGTTTTTAGTATAAAATAACACACTAACTACCAAGCTTTAATTCTGACTTTTGATAGATTTTCCTAGATGGAAGGTGAGTTTAATTGGAAGTATTATGACTCGCAGTTAGTCGGTTGAATAGACTTGTCCGAAATATTATCTCGGGGTCAAAAACATGGTAGAAAGGAATT
>CAXUIG010000061.1:0-28532 GCA_964250845.1 uncultured bacterium
ATTAACTCAATACTTTTGAGTCATTTTGTCATGCGTTAGTCTAAACTCCAGTTGTAATGGTGGGGCGATATCTATATTTGACAAATCCTACTTCAAAGGGGATGGTGCTGTAGTCAACGGTGCCACAGCCAAGTTGCCAAGCAAGTTCAAGGATCATGTCGCCTCCATCAGTATTGGTGGTGCAAAGACATGGACGTTCTATACAAAGGAGAATTTCCAAGGCAAAAAAATCACACTGACACCAGGAAATTATCAGAACGTTGTTAATTTCCCGATTGAATCCTTGAAGCCTAACGCATAAGCTGTGACGCATTTAAGTTGCGTACTGACACCAGATTAAACTTCTTGCAGAAGTCGGGGAAAGGGGCAAGGGATTCAATTTTCTTTTACCCTTTACCCCTTTCCCAACCAGATAGCAAAAAGCACTTTTGCTATCTGGTCCATTAATTAGGAATGGGAAGAGATTAAAAAATTACTGCCCAAGGCCAAAAATCAAATCTTAAATATTATTACTCTAGATATGAAATACCAGGTTTTTCTACAACACAGTGAGGAAGACTGTGGCGCCGCCAGCCTAGCCGCTGTTGCCAAATATTACGGACGCACCTTTGCGCTCAACCGCGTGCGGGAAGCAGTTGGCACCGGGTCACGGGGAACAACCTTGCTGGGGTTGAGCCGGGGAGCAGAAGCCCTAGGATTCAATGCTCGCCAAGTTAAAGCTACCCCTGAATTTATTGACCAATTACACCAAGCTCCACTACCAGCAATTATACACTGGAAAGGCTACCACTGGGTAGTCTTATACGGCCAAAAAGGGAAAAAATATGTGGTTGCTGACCCAGGCGTCGGCCTGCGTTACCTCAGCCGCAGGGAGTTAGTCGAGGGTTGGTCCAATGGTGTCATGCTGCTGCTGATGCCAGACGACAGTCGCTTTACAGAGCAGCAGCAAGATCAAGTTGGCGGCTTCGGCCGCTTCCTGGGGCGCGTCTGGCCTTATCGCGGCATTGTAGCTCAAGCGGTTGCAATTAACATCGCCATCGGACTGCTCTCCCTCGCCTCTCCCTTGATGATGCAACTGCTCACCGATGACGTGCTAGTGCGAGGCGATACCCAACTGCTAACCACCGTAGCAATTGGGGTGATCGCCATCAACCTATTTCAAAGTACTATCGGTTTAGTACAGTCGCAACTGATCGGTCACTTTGGTCAGCGGTTGCAATTAGGGCTAGTGCTAGAATATGGGCGACAACTGTTGCGCTTGCCCCTATCGTACTTTGAAGGCCGTCGCAGTGGAGAAGTCGTCAGCCGCATTGCTGATGTTCATGCGATCAATCACCTAGTTGCCAAAATTGTCCTCGGTTTACCCAGCCAATTTATGATCGCGTTGGTTTCCTTGGGCCTGATGCTGTTCTACAGTTGGCAACTCACTCTAGCTTCCCTAGCCGCCTTTGTCATCGTCACCTTCGTCAACCTGCTTTTCCTGCCGAGCTTACGCCAGAAAACTCGCAACCACATTGTTTTAGGCACGGAAAACCAAGGCTTTCTGGTCGAAACCTTTCACGGGGTCCAGGTGCTAAAAACTACCCAAGCCACCCCCCAAGCTTGGCAAGAGTACCAGACGAATTACACTCGCCTGGCTAACTTGGGCTGGAGTATGATGAAGCTGGAGCTGTACAGCAGTACTATAACTGGCATTCTGTCGCATTTGACCAATATTGCCTTACTCTGGTTAGGCAGCTACTTAGTAATTAATCGCACCTTAAGTATTGGTCAGTTGCTAGCATTTCACGGCATGGGTGACAACTTTCTCGGCTTTTTGGGTTCAGCGGTCGGATTAGTTGATGAATTCATCACTGCCCAAATTGTGATTCAACGGCTGAGTGAGGTGATTGACGCCACCCCAGAAGACGAAAACTCCTTCAAAAAGCCCGAGGTAGAAATTCCAGGCAATGCTGATATTATTTGCAGCCAGCTCAACTTTCACCACGCGGGTAGAGTTGACTTGTTGGAAGATTTTTCCGTTACTATCCCTGGCGGTCAAGTAACTGCCCTAATCGGTAAATCCGGCTGTGGCAAAAGTACCCTAGCCAAACTAATTACCGGTTTATATTCCCTCAACTCAGGTAATATCCGCTATGGTCTGTATAACCAGCAAGACCTGTCCCTAGAATGCCTGCGGCAGCAAGTGGTACTAGTGCCCCAAGAACCTCACTTCTGGAGTCGCTCCATCTTTGACAACTTCCGCTTCAGCTATCCCCAGATCACGTTTGAACAAATTGTTAGGGCTTGCCAAATTGCTGGTGCAGACGAATTTATCAGTAAACTGCCCGACAAGTATCAAACCGTTTTAGGAGAATTTGGCGCGAATCTCTCTGGTGGACAACGCCAAAGATTAGCGATCGCCAGAGCTATAGTTACTGACCCGCCGGTACTAATTTTAGATGAATCTACAGGGGCCCTTGATCCTGTAAGTGAAGCCCAAGTACTAGAGCAACTACTGTATTACCGGCAGGGCAAAACCACAATTATGATTAGTCACCGTCCCAAAGTGATCCAACGAGCTGATTGGATTGTGATGCTGGAGCTTGGGCGCTTGCAAATCCAAGGCACCCCAGAGACTCTGCACCGAATTGCTGGCGACCACTTAGACTTCCTAGGCCGTGTTGCCCCAGCAACGAATGGTTTGGTGGTAAGCTCCTCCAGCTTTGATGCTAACTGCACCTTAAGCGCAATTGGGTCAAGCTAAGCTTACTGTGCTTTGGCTCAAGCCTGCTTAAGCTTGATCGCCTGCAATGATTCCATTACAAATGTAACTATTATGCTGAGCGACTCCAACTCAGACTTTCTGCCCCCAATTCAATCAAACGATTTTCTGCCACCAATTAGTCGTTGGACTACCTTTGGCGGACTGTTTGCTGTCTGTGTCATGGGGTTAGCGATCCCGATTGCCTCTGTTGCCAAGTATAAGGTCACTGTTAAAGCACAGGCTATTGTCCGTCCTGCTGGTGAATTGCGGCTTGTGCAAGCGGCAACCGAAGGTTCAGTTACGCACATCAGTGTCAAAGGCAATCAAGTTGTCAAAACCGGAGATGTCATTGCCACTATCGACGACTCCCACCTACAAACCAAAAAGAGCCAACTGCAAAGCAACATCCAGCAAGCCAATTTACAAATCGTTCAAATCAACGCCCAGATTAGTGCTCTCAATAGCCAGATTGTTGCCGAAACTACCCGCAACCACCATGCTGTTGCCGAAGCTGAAGCTGAACTCCGCCGCCGCCAACGGGACTATCGAGACCAGCAAATCACCACCGTTGCTAAAGTCCAAGAAGCTGCGGCTAACTTTAGGTCAGTGGAAGCGGCTTTAAAGGCAGCTGAGTCGAAGCGGAATCGATATCAGCCGATTGCACAACTTGGAGCAATTTCTCAAAATCAATTGGAGGAAGCACAACTAGAGGTTGAGCAGCAAGAACAAGCGGTTTCGGCTGCTGCAGCTAAACGACAAGGCACCCAAGCGGCCGTTAATCCGAGTGATGCAGAAGTAGCGAGTACCTCTGAGCACGTTGCCCAAGAACAAGCCACAGGGAAAGCCACCTTGGCGACCTTGAACAAAGAACAACAAGCCTTGCTCCAGCAACGGATTCAAATTGAAAAACAGCTAGAGAGCGATGCTCGTGAACTCCAACAAGCGGCAATTGACATCAACCAAACCACTATTACTGCCACAGCGTCCGGTATCATCTCCAAGCTCAACTTGCGAAACCCTGGTCAAACTGTGCATCCTGGAGAAGAAATTGCCCAAATTGTCCCTACTGATGCTCCCTTGGAGGTAAAGGCAGGAGTGGCATCTCAGGATAAAAGCAAGCTCAAACTAGGCCAAAACGTACAAATGCGCGTTTCTGCCTGTCCTTATCCAGATTACGGCACGCTCAAAGGTAAGGTCAAGACGATTTCCCCAGATGCGATCGCCCCTCAAGCAAATGGTGTTAATAATGATACTGCAACTAACCCCACAACAGCTTTTAGCCCGCAGGCGGAGAAAGCCGGTGCCTTCTATGAGGTAACAATTGAGCCAGAAAGCCTGTCTCTAGGTCGGGGCGAACACCAGTGTTCGGTTCAATTGGGGATGGATGGCATAGCCGAAATTATTTCCAAAGAAGAGACTGTACTCCAATTCTTTCTCAGGAAGGCCAGGCTAAGTGCAGACTGGTGAGGTTAAAGCTTTGACCGTACATCCTAAATACCTCAAGACTATCGATAAAATGGTGTCGGCAATTTTTTCCCATGCCACCAACCCGGCGCGGGTATGGTGGCAGCACCCGTGCGGCATTCTAGGTGGAAAGGACAGAGGATCGCAGCTGCTCAACCCAACTATGCAAATTACCCGGATTGAGACGATAACTCAGAGGATGGGCAATCAGATGCGCCGTACTTTCAAACAGCGTTTCAATCTCAGTTAAGCCATTTTCTCGTAGAGTTCGCCCCGTAGAAACCAAATCCACGATCGCCTCAGACATTCCAGTAATTGGCCCTAGTTCCACTGAACCGTAAAGTGGCACAATTTCCACAGGTAAATCCAGATTGTTAAAGTATTCACGCGCACAATAGACAAACTTGGAGGCAACGCGACCGTGGGGCGGGAGTTCCAAGGCGGAACTGTAAGCGCTCGACTGCTTCACCGCGATCGACAACCGACAACGCCCAAATTTCAAATCAACCAAGTCAGCGACTTGGGGCTTTTTCTCCCGCAGCACATCATAACCGACAATACCCAGCTGGGCTTGACCATATTCCACGTAAACCGGCACATCTTGCGCCCGTACCAACAGCGCTTTGGCTATATGACTGGGATCATGGATTTGCAGTTGGCGGTTGGATGAATCGAGGAAGGCGCTGAAGTCTAACCCAACCGCTTGCAGTAGACGAATGCTATCAGTTAAGAGTGCGCCTTTCGGCAATGCGACGGTAATCATAAAAAATTAGGCTTGACGATAGAATGACTCGATCAATTTGCCAGCTAAGAATTGTAATTTTAACAGGGTGCCAGCATGCGGATTCTCTTAGTTGATGATGAAGTTGAACTCACACTACCACTGAGTCGAGTGCTAACCCGTGAGGGTTATGCCGTTGATGTGGCTTACGATGGGACAGCTGGGAGCCAACTAGCGGCACAAGGTGAATATGAGCTGCTGATTCTGGATTGGATGCTGCCGCAAAAAACGGGGTTGGAGATTTGCCAGCAGTTGCGACGCACCGGGCAAACCACACCAGTACTCTTCCTCACCGCCAAAGACACCGTGGATGACCGAGTGCAAGGCTTAGATGCCGGTGCCGACGACTATCTGGTGAAGCCTTTTGAACTGCGAGAGTTACTAGCACGAGTTCGCGCCCTCCTGCGTCGCTCAGCTACCCTGGAATCCCCTGCTGCTGCCCAACGGCTTCAGGTAGCAGGTCTGGAGCTGGATTACGAAAACCAGCTAGCCTATCGTCAGGGACGCATGATTGAGTTGTCGGAAAAAGAAAGCCAGCTGCTGGAATATTTCATCCGCCACGCCGGTCAATTACTGACCCATGCCCAAATTCATCAACACTTATGGGGAGATAGCGACCAACCTAGTAGCAATGTACTAGCAGCCTTGATTCGGCTGTTGCGTCGCAAGATTGAGGCAGCTGGTGAACTGCCCTTGATTCACACAGTCTACGGCAAAGGTTATCGCTTCGGCGCTTCTTCAGCTCAGGACTTGCTGTAATATTTCTTGATGTTTAGCTGCGAATATTGACTGTTCATGCAGCTCAATATAAAGTTATTATCTGTGAAGTGGGTAGCCTAATTCAATCCAGCCTGGTCTTTGAAGGAATTCCGAGCTGGATTTGGAGCGGAGGAACCAAATCTTGGGGCGAATCTCATTACCAGAGAAAGACACCTTCCAGTCTTAGCCCGTCAGCTAACTCCGTCGGCAATGGGAGGAGTACCATTGACACAAGCTTTCTCTAAGCCGTCGTCCTTGGGGTCTCCTTGCGGATATTACTCTCAATAAAGAGCATGTCAGCTATCCGTTTCTTGACCCACCTCGTAAACCCCTACAGACTAAAAGAGGTGAAGAGGATGAATAAATTGCAATCGATTCTCAGCAAAAAAGAGTTGCTGGGGATTGCCGTTGACTACTTTGACCTGGAAGGACACTAAGCGCGAACCCTTCTGTTTTCCAACGCTTGATAGAGTACTATAGCTTTGGTCGAATCTGTATTAACCGACTGATTCAATCAAAGTCTAGAACTCTCACGCAAGCTGTAACAGGTAATCTTTCATCAACGTTTTGAGGGGTGCTTACGCTTGTGTTGGCTAAAAAACGTGGCAGAGAAAGCATAAGTGTTCCTAAGAGCATTTCTCCGGTTTAAGTTGGGAAATGGCTGTAGGTTGTCCCGTGAATACTAACGAGAGTTATTGATAAGAGGACTCAGGAGAAAAAAATGGCAATAAAAAACCAGACTTTATTTACAGACGTAGACTTTTTACCGGAGGACAAGTTCAAGATAATTGGAGAGTGTGCCGGTCAAAAAATTTTACTAATTGGGAGAGCTAAAGTCTACGGCGATCCAATTGTGGCAATCAGCGAAACTGACGAGCCAACTCAGGAAGATTTATCTGCTTATGATCTTTACGAGTTGATGAAGTTTAGTCACAATCCCGTCAACCTTACTGAAGCCATTTGGAGCAACTCTGAATCGGAGTCGTAGCCCCACAGTTACCTGAATCAGGCAGATTTGTAGCACTATAGCTCTGGCTGCCGCTCCAATTGAAGTACCAAACAGAAAAGACCCGCCGGTTGCAGAGCGGGTCTTTATACATAGAACTACATCGGGCTCAAAACCACTTACTGGGTATGTATTAAAATGACTATGAGTCCCCCGGACGAGAAACTGACCACAATTTCAAAAAATGCTCAGATTCTCACCCTGATCAACGTCGCTACCGTTGAACCCGAAAACCAGCAGCGTTTGGTAGAGCTGTTTGTGACAGTGACTGAAAACGTGATGTGTAAACAGCCTGGATTCATCAGTGCGAACATTCATAAAAGTTTAGATGGGGAAAAAGTGGTTACCTACGCCCAGTGGAGGAGTGTAGAAGACTTTCGAGCGGTTTTTAAAAATCCCGAGGTTCGCTTAAACATGCCTGATTTCTCAAAGCTCCTTAAGTCTGAGACGGTGGTACTCTACGAAGTTTGCTATACAAACAATGTATAAACTCTGGCGCTGGTGAGCCCTGCCGTTAGGCGAATTACAGCATCTATATGAGCAAAATCGCTGCGCTCATCTTTAGCTGTGCAGAACTCTTGCTGCTAGTCTCTTGCCGTTCTGCCAAGCTGGACGCCACATCTGCCCTATCCGCAGAGGCGGCTAAAGCAGCTACATCACCTCAGGTAACACTGCCGCCAGCGTATCTGATCACGCCAATGCAGGTTGTGCAAAGCGACAATTACAGCGAAGGGGTTGCCGTTGATCGTAAGGGCAACATCTACTTCTCCCAGACTAAAGCCGGAACTATCACGGTTTTGGCTGCTGACGGCACCCGGAGGCTCTGGGCGCAAGTCCCAGGTGCTAATGGACACAAGATCATGCCTGACGGCACCCATATCGTCGCTGCCCAAAACTCGGTTGTGCAGTTAGATGCTAGTGGCAAGCTTCTTGCAGTAGTCGCGAAGGAATTTAATGGCAAGCCTTTGGTGTATCCCAACGACGTTACCATCGATCCGCAAGGAGGTTTTTACTTTACGGACTCTGGCGACGCAAATCCGCAGAACCCGACTGGCAAAGTCTACTATGTGGATTGGGCAGGGAAACTGAACCAGATAGCTACTGGTATAGCCTATTCCAATGGGCTTGTCCTTACTGCGGATCGCAAGCACCTCTTTGTTGCCGAGAGCAATAGAAACCGGATTCTAGTCTACGACGTGCTATCACCGGGACGGGTGGGTCCACAAAAAGTGTTTGCTCAACTCCCTGTCAAACAGGGAGAGCAAATCGCCAACCTGCCTGACGGGATGTGCATGGATGCGATGGGGAACCTTTACGTGGCTCACTATGGCATGCGTCAAGTGGAGGTTCTCAATCCTGAAGGACAAATAATTCGCCGGTATGGGAGCGGCAACCTTACCACCAGCAACTGTGCCTTTGGCGGTCCGAATCTAGATCATCTCTTTGTGACTGGGGGCGTGGAAACGGGAAACGGGAAGGGAGGGCTCTTCCGCCTAGACTTGGGTGTGCCTGGATTGGATATCCTCCCTAAGCAATAAGCGGAATGTGGGCTCTAAGCTTTGCCGCTACCCATCAAGTACAACAGCGCCATCCGCACAGCAACGCCGCTCGTCACTTGTACAGAGATGAGACTCAACTGAGGATCATCCATTAGGTCAGAGCTAATTTCCACCCCCCGATTGACTGGACCAGGGTGCAGGACTTTGACACAAGGTTTGCAGAGTTTCAAGCGATCGCGCGTAATCCCAAACATCTGATGGTATTCTCTCAAACTGGGCAGCAAATGTTGGCTCATGCGTTCCTTTTGCAGCCGCAGTGTCATCACAAAATCTGCATCCTGCAGAGCCGGTTCAACTGTCCAATGGAGAAACACCTGACCTGGTTTATCAGTGCTATAATCGGCAAACAGCTGGGGCAATAAAGTAGGTGGCCCTGCCAGATGCACCTCTGCCCCACTTGCCATTAGACTCCAAATATTCGACCGAGCTACCCGCGAGTGCAGAATATCCCCGACGATCGCTATCTTTTTGCCCTTCAAGAGTTCGAGTCGCGGGTTATCTAAGTCGAGGATGGTACACATAGTAAATAGGTCTAGTAATCCTTGTGAAGGATGTTCATGCTGCCCGTCACCAGCATTCAGCACACCTACCCGTACACCTAGACGATCCATTTCAGCAGCGATCGCGTGCGGCACCCCAGCCTCTCGATGGCGAATCACCATCATGTCTGTTCCCATCGCCAGATAAGTCTTCGCCGTATCTAGAATCGTCTCTCCTTTGCTGAGGGAAGACGTTGTCGCCGCAAAATTGAGCGTATCAGCGGAAAGGCGCTTCGCAGCTAGTTCAAAACTGCTGCGAGTGCGGGTAGACGGTTCAAAAAATAAATTGGCTACCACCTGTCCCTGTAGAGTTGGCACTTTCTTCGTTCGCCGGGACAGCACCTCCCTAAAGCTGGCAGCAGTCTGCAACACAATGTCGTATTCATCTGGTGTGAAATCAGCCAGAGTTAGAATGTGGTGGCGGGTCCAGGTGGTAGTTGGCATGGGGGTGATTCACACTAGCAATTGATATTTCTCTTCAGCTAAGCGGTAAAGGGGACGCCAGACCAAACGATTGGTGAGAACCACCAAAATAGACATCACAGTCGTGCCTGCCAGAAGCAGTTGATAGTTACCTGCCGTCGAAGTCTGAGAAATAAGTGACCCTAAACCAGGAGTGCTAAGAGTACGGCCTTGAAATTGTACATACTCACTCACAATGCTGGCATTCCAGGCTCCTCCTACCGCTGTAATAATACCTGTAACCAAATAGGGAAAAATCCCTGGCAGAATTAATGTCCGCCAGCGCTGGAGGCGGGGGAGTTTGTAGACCACTGCCGCCTCAAACAGTTCTGCAGGAATAGATTGTGCTCCAGCAATTACGTTAAACAGTATGTACCACATGGTTCCTAGCATCATCAGGGCGATTGAAGCAATCTCCAGTCCTCCCGCTACGTGGACTAAAAACAGCAGCAAAGCTGGAAATAAAGCTGTTGCTGGCACTGAAGCAGCAATTTGTACTATAGGTTGCAGAAATTGAGCCAGACGCGGGTTACGACCAATCGCTACCCCCACCGGAACTGTCCACAACAGGGATAGCACTAAAGCGATCAACACCCGCAAGGCTGTTAAGACAGCCCCAGTCAGCACTTTTTGCCAATCTGACCAACTCAACAGCCGCAGCATCATTGCCGCTTCCCAAGTCCCCCAAAGGATGATTACGGTCAGTCCACTGGCAAACAGCCAACTGATCCACTTAGTTAGCGAGGCATTTCTGCCTTTGGGTACAGATAAAGTGCCTTGATCAAAAGTTTTGCTCAAACCTCGATTAAGCGCACTCGAGATTGGTAGCCAAACTCGTTCGCTTAAAACCCGTAGGGTGGGCGATCGCCGCAAGAAATCCAAAACGAAGGACTGGGGAATATTTTGGGCTTCAACGGTTTCAAACTTAAATTTTTCTGCCCAAGCAATCAGCGGTCGCCAGACAAAGAAATCAATTAATATTATCAGGCCAATCAGGACAGCCAATCCCCAGGCAATCTTCCCAAAGTCTCCTTGGTTGGCTGCGGCACCCAAAAAAGCACCTAGACCCGGCAGGGTAAAATTTTTGTCTCCTAAAGTTAAAGATTCGATCGCAATCAGAAAAAACCAGCCCCCAGCCACAGACATAACACTATTCCACACCAGCCCAATCACACCAGAAGGCAGTTCTAAAGTCCAAAACCTAGCCCACGCATTTAGGCGATATATTTGTGTTGCTTCTAGTAATTCTTTAGGAATGTTAGACAGAGACTGGTAAAAACTAAATGTCATATTCCAGGTCATGCCTGTAAAAATCAGCAGGATTGACGCCATTTCAATCCCAATGCGCTGACCTGGAAATAATCCAATTAAGGCCAGAACCACTGCTGGTGCGATCGATAAAACCGGAATTGATTGCAGAATATCCAGCAGGGGAATTAAAATCCGAGACGCAGCGCGGGAGCGATAGGCAACATAGGCATAAATTAAAGTGAACACTAGAGATAATAAATAGCCAGCCGTCATCCGTAAGAGGGTTTGGGCTGTATAGCTAGGTAAGACACTCAAGCTAGTTTTAACTTGAAATTGGTAGTTGTAGGGACCACTAAACTGGGCGGCTGTTCTGATAATCGCCAAAATCAGAGCTATGATCGCCAAAATCAGCAATCCATCTTGCCAAGTCCAACCTAGCCGGTCACTCGTTTGATTGGCGGGAGTAAGGGGTCGAGTCATTGAGCGAGACCTCTGCTATAAAATTGAAAAACCTATACCGTGGCTGGTTCTAGGGGAGCTGCTTGCTCCAGGAAAATTTCGCCAGCTGGCTCATCATAGCTGTATAGCTCGGCATAGCGGCCCCAGTCTATGCCCGTTTGTAGTTGCTGCCGTGCCTCCTGCGGACTGAAGTGGCATTCCAGAATATCCAAAACCAATTCTTCCGGAATTCGTTGATTCCGCTTGGCTTGAAGGAGATTACAAATCTGCTGTGCCAGCCGAATGTGGTTTAACAGTTGGTCTCGGATAATCTGTTTTCGTTCATCAATCCCACCGGCAATGAATTTTTTTCCGACATCAGTGACGCTGATATCTCCCTCTTGAAGGTAGACTAAACCCATCAATTGAGCTGCCTCAACAATCGGCAGAATATCATCCACTTCTAGTTGCAATTCCTGAGCAAGGCGATAGAGGTCTCTTTGTCGGTCTTCCACAATTTCCAATAGACCAGCAACTGAGCCAATCCGCACTGGTGGTAACGACTGATACTTGGCCTTTTCAGTGGTTTCAGGCTCAGAGACTGGGGCTGATGGTTCACCCGCTTCGAGGTTGGGGTTAGTCAGAATCTTGTAAACTTGGTCTACGAGAGCCTGAAAACGGGGACTTTTGCGATCGCGATAGTGAGGCAAGGTGACTGGTAAATCTGCTCGAATCCGCCCAGGATTACGACCCAGAACAATAATCCGGTCTGCTAAGATCACAGCCTCTTCGATGCCATGGGTGACGATTAAGATCGCTCTGGTAGGAATACGGTGTTCCAACCACAGGTCTAGCAACTCGAATCGCAAGTTTTCCGCTGTCAGTACATCTAAAGCGGAAAAAGGTTCATCCATACACAATAGCTCTGGTTCTACAGCTAAGGCTCTAGCAAACCCTACCCGCTGCCGCATCCCCCCAGAAAGCTCTTTGGGATAAGCATTCTCAAATCCATCTAAACCAATAACGTCAATCATTTGTAAGGCTTTTTGCCGCCGAACATCTGGTAGCACTCCCTTTGCCTTCAATCCCAGTTCCACATTTTCAAGTACGGTCAACCAGGGGTAGAGGGCAAAACTTTGAAAAACAATCGCCACTCCTGGATTTAAGCCAATCAAAGGACGATCGTGGTATACAACTTTACCTTCGGTAGGTGCTATTAGCCCAGCAATCATCCGCATTAAGGTAGATTTTCCTGAACCCGAAGGTCCTAATAAGGCAACAATCTCTCCTGGACGCAACTCTAGGTTAATATTCTCAAGAATAGTAATTTGCTGACCATTAGGTTGCTGATAGGATTTGTTGACGCCTTCTAGGGTAATGAGGCGTTCCGTTTTTGTTTTTAAAACCACAATTATTCCTCAGAAACTGGATTAAACTTATGCTAGGTGGCTACTGCACACCATATCTCTCCGGGTAAAAATCGTCTAAACGATTGAAATACCTCGCAACTCGCGTCTGATCCTGGCAGTTTCGCGTGTCACCTACTCAAATACATCAATAGCCTGAAGCAATTAAGTTGGGACTTAATCGCTGCCTTAATTCGGCAATCTCAGACAGTGAGTTGCAATCTTGGGTGAGCATGAAACCTCCTAAGTCTCCCCGGCGCTGGGAGACTGGCTCACCAGGTTAGAGGAGATTACTACTGGGAATGGACGGACTTCGGTCCATGGAATCTACACAATTCAACGCTGATAACATTTGGTGATACCAGTAAGTCTATCCTAGCCCGTGAAGGTTCAATCCACAATCAGTGGCGGGCATGTGTGACAAGTTAAGGGGTCTGTAACTGCAGATGGTAAAAAAATTCGCATGGATGATAGCGGGGCTGAGTGGTTACTCGCTGAGTGTTCCCGTATTCGCTAGTCGGACAACTTCAGTAGGAGAAGCAGGAATTGATGCTCTACGGCTGCACTACCCTCCATATAACTTAATCGGTCGCAAAATTGCGATTGGGCAAGTGGAAATTGGGCGTCCCGGACAGTTTGGGTTTGATAAGGCGGTTGGAGAGAATCACGGGATCGCACTAGCGGGAGTGTTCTTACGCAATACCAAAGCCAAGTCCAATAAAAATCTTGACCCCCATGCCCAAAACGTCGCCAGCATCATGATTAGTCAGGACAAAGCCCTAGCAGGAGTGGCACCAGGAGCAAGGCTCTATGCAGCCGCCGTAGGTTCACTCAAAACCGGCGGTCAGTCACAAGAGTGCCTATCCGCTCAGCAAATAGCACTGCAAAACGGGGGCGATGTCCGCGCCATTAACTTCAGCTTTGGCGAAAGCCTTGAGAGCGATCCACGACTAAATGCGAAGCTGGATGGCAACGCCTTACTGACGCAGTGCATTGACTGGTCAGCCCGTGTTCACAATGTGCTTTATGTGGTTGCTGGCAACCAGGGGAAAGGGGGCATTCCCATCCCAACCGATAACTTTAACGGTGTGAACGTGGCTTATACCAATCGTTTGCAAGGGATTTTTGCCAGGGTGGAAACTGATAATTTGGCTGGTGCCACTGGGCGCTTGGGAAAGCAACTTAATGGGCGCGAGACTAATCTTGGATCTCGTCGCGCCATCAGTTTGGTCGCTCCCGGCAGCAACCTGAAGTTGCTCAATCTCAATGGCAAGGTCACGCCTCACAGCAGTGGTTCGAGTTTTGCTGCACCTCACGTCACGGCTACGGTTGCCTTGCTTCAGGAATTTGGCGATCGGGCTAATCGGCGGACGCTACTCGAACGCCGATTGGGGATAGGTAAGACCCACTGGAGCCTAGATTCCCGCCGCCATGAAGTGATGAAAGCTGTGCTGATGAATTCAGCTGACAAAATTAAAGACAATGGCGATGGTCTACTGTTGGGAATGACCCGGACAATTTTTGACAAAAATCACACTGACTGGCTCGGCTCCGATGCCTACAGCAATCCGAAGACGCCGCTAAACGCACAAATGGGCACGGGTCAGCTAAATGCTTTTAGAGCCTATGAGCAATTCAGTGCCGGGGAGTGGAAGCCATCTGCTACTGTGCCAGCTATGGGTTGGGATTATAGCACAGTGAGTGCGGCCTCGTCTAAGGACTATGTGTTAGCGCCACCTCTGCAGCAGGGGAGTTTTGTGGCAATCACGCTGGCTTGGGATCGGTTTGTGGAGCTAAACGATAATAATAAGAATGGTTTGTTTGATCTGGGGAAGAGTTTTCGCGATCGCGGTTTGAATCACCTGCGCCTCTACCTCTTAAGGGCTGATGCTAAAAACTCAGCCGCTAGTAGCTGCACCTCAATCAGCGACGTAGATAGTGTGCAACATATCTTCTGCCCCGTCCCCACTACCGGCAACTACAAAATTCGCGTCCAGTTTAGCCAACAGGTGAATGAGGCGAGCCAACCTTATGCCTTGGCTTGGTGGAGTGTACCGGCTCGTAAGTAAGCTCCCCCTCACCCCCTCTCCCCCTCTATACATCTTGTCTCTAGGAGAACCAAGCTCTGCCTCTCGAAAACAGCACAACGTTTCATCAGCTTTAACAGAGCTGGTGTAGTTCCCTGCTTGAGCTTTGCCATAGCCACTGCTGCTGGCTGATACTGTTTAATCCAGTTGTTAGCTATATACTCAGGTCTAAATGCAGCGCGATCCAACAGCCAGAAATTCACACCATATTTGTGAATGAAGCCCAATACAAGCTTAAGATCTGAACTGTACTGGGCATTGATTAGGTCGATGGCCCGCTGGCGAAACTGAGCGTAGTACTTGGTATGGAAGGGCAGAGCATATTCTTTTCCGACTAGGATTGACCGTTTGGCAAAGGTCGGTATATTATCTATTTCACCCGTCAAGGAGGCGATCAGACTATCTTTCGGTTGCTGTTGCAAGAACTGATACAGCGCTGGCACTCCACCCCCTATGTATAGAGTTTTAGGGAAGACTTTCAAAGAGCTTGGGTAGAGGACAAGTGCTGCTCCTAGCACAGTGGCAGTAAAGAGCGCCAAAAACTGTCGCCCCCGAATCCGGGGTTTGGTTCGCTGTGACCACTGGAAAACCGCATCCAGCATTAGTGTCAGTGCGATTCCACCGGCGAGGGCTAACACCATCTGAAAGGTATGAAATGTATATCGGCTGGGGAAATGCAGTTTAAACGCCAGAGCATGGGCAGCAAAGAACATGCCGACCGATGCCAGTACAATCTGAAGCAGAATTTTAACTGAACTCAATACCAGCAAAGCTAGCCCAAATCGGGACGGGTAACGCAGTAGAATCGGTAGCAACAGCCCAATGAAGAGTTGTGGAGGACTGAGCAAGGCAAAAATCCCACTATCCCTGCCGTCGAGCCAAAAATTCCAAGGATTGAGGAAATAATAGCTCACCCGTCCGCCTGACCAGTACTCTGGCATTTCCCTCGCTTGTGCTGCGGTGATGCTTGGCCCAAATTCAGAGGATGCTAGCATGTAAGGCACAAGTGCCAATAGGGCAACAACCACTCCTGTGGCGCAGAACAGATAATCCCGACGCTCCTGAGAGAGGCGAAGTTCCCCGTCCCAGTTCAACAGCCTTAAGAGCAAGATGCCTGAGCTGATGAACGGAACTAGGGGATAAAACAGCGCTTGGAGTGCGATCGCCACTAAGCAAGGTAGCAATGCACGCTGCAACAAATAGTACAAAAACGCTAAAAACAGCGGATAAAAGAAAGCTCTGGGTGTGGCAGAGACAATGTCATCGTGCATCCAGAGGGTTTGATTGAGCAGTAACGTGGCGATAAATCCTGCAATTGGCACTGGCAGCATCTGCATACAGACTGCAAAGCAGTAGCCTGTCGTGATTAGTCCCAGTACGATTGGTAAAAGTTTACTTAACAAAACTGGAGTGATGCCTAAATCAGCCATCAGATGATATAGAGCAGCATATCCAGGAGGTGTAATGGAGTGAAAATAAGCGGCAATTAAGTCATGTGTAAACAACTCTGGGTCGAAGAACCGATGCATCCAAAACACGTACTCCCGCGCATCCTTCCCCACGACGTATTCACTACTGAAGTTTTGCGGTAGCGCCATAATACTATAAGCAGCCGCAAAACACAGGCTTAAACTGAACCATAACGCTAGAGAAAATCTAGAGGGACTGTTTCGGCTTTTTGCACCAATCGGCGCAGTCAAAAATCTGTGCAGGTGAGTAATTTCCATGACGTTAGCGATGACGGTTTTTACTTGTCTAAGTGGAATCACGTTGAGGACATCTCATCCTTGCTATTATGCAACGCTAACCAACTAGTAAAGCATCCTCAACAACTTGATTTTAATGATAATTCCCATAGGTTCTGAAACCTTTGATATCAAAGGCTTTCGAGAATTATATGTCAAATCCATGCTGATGCTAACTGGATTTTTTATAATTCAGTAAAATTACTGTTATCAATTTGGCCATAAATGTACAACAATTCATCTGTAACGCATGAAATACGATTGAATCGCACAAGAGTCGAAACTGGCTTGCGTAAATCTAGATATCACGTTTTTCAGGATGGTGACATTGTATTTGGAGCAGTTATGTCCCTAGAGCAAAAGAATTGGTTTGGCTTTCCTTCTATGAAGTCATCGATAAGTGATGTACTGAGTGATCGTCAAGTATTAGTAACCGGAGCCTCCGGCTTTATGGGTTCGTGGCTAACTAAGTATCTACTTGAGCAAGGAGCAACGGTAACGACGTTATTGGCTGACTGGAACTCAGATAGTTATTTCGTGCGTAGTGGAATGATTCATCAGGTCACGAACGTTGTCGGGTCGATTGAGGATTACAATTTGCTCGAAAAGGTGATTGGTGACCAAGGCATTAACACGGTATTTCACTTAGCAGCAGTGTCAGTCGAAGGTCGAGCGTTTGAGAAACCACGACAGTCATTTGATATTAACATTCGCGGTACCTACAACGTTTTGGAAGCTTGTCGCTTCCATTCAGATTTAGTGCAGCGGGTAGTAGTTGCCTCAAGTGACAAAGCTTACGGTGATAGTCCTGTTCTTCCCTATACAGAAGACCTACCAACTTTGGGGAGACATCCCTATGACGTATCCAAAAGCTGCGCTGATCTGATTGCTAAAAGCTACCATCACAGCTACGGTTTACCAGTGGCTATAGGGCGGTTTGGTAATATCTACGGAGGTGGGGATTTAAACTGGACCCGTCTGATTCCAAATACGATCCGACGTTTATTGAGAGATGAACGCCCCATAGTTCGTATGCCCGCCCAAGGGAGTTTTATGCGGGACTTTTTATATATCAAAGATGGGGTGAATGCCTACATCTCAATGCTTGAAGGACTAAAGAGTCAAGAAGTACACGGAGAGGCGTTCAACTTTGCAGTGGGCGGTAGTCGGACAGTGCTAGAGGTAGTGAAAAAGATCCAGCAACTGATGAATTGCGAGGACATAGAACCTTTAATTTTGAATCAAGACCATGGAGAAATCTGGCACCAGCAGGTATCAACAGAGAAGGCGCAAAGAATACTTGGGTGGACTCCCCGTGTAACCGTTCACGGGGGGGGTTACAAAAAAACCAGACATTAAGCTCTGGCCGTCAACTAGGTCATTCTAGGCGCTCTCGCGTGATCTTCAATACACGGCCAGAGCTTAATGTCCGGGAAAAATCTAGGGGGTACGTCATGCGCATGAACTTCAAAACCTTGCTAAGCAAAAGCTTTAGAACTTATGCACATATAAACAGCCTCCCTAAAATGTCTATTAGACAATTGGCAAACCAGTATAGCAGTTTTAACTACTCACAATTATCTAGGAAAAATTAAATCTAGGCTGGTTTTCGTACTGATTACATGTGATTTCATAGCGTAAACTTTTTTACCCCCCCCCTGAACGGTTACCTCCCCGTTATTCTTTTGACGCCGGATTGACTGAAACAGTCGAGTGGTATCTGGACTTTTTGTCGTCGCCTTCAGTGCTTTCGAGTGTTTTACCCTCTGCTTTGGTGGGTGCCTAGTAGTAACTCTAGATCCTGATTAGGCTATAAATCCTAGTCAGGAACTTCATAAAAAAAATGTTTAAACACCTGAACCGTGTTTTAATGGCACTGTGGCTCTAACAGCCTGTAGTAATAATCTCTCACACAGACCTATAAAGGCTGTCACCTTCTAACTGGAAGGTTTATGGTAAACTCTGTTCCTTGACCTAGAGCAGAATTAACCTCAATCCAGCCCCGATGCTTTGCAATAATTTGATAAGAAATCGAAAGTCCTAAACCAGTCCCTTTACCTACATCTTTAGTGGTAAAAAATGGGTCAAATATGTTGTCTTTAATCTCTGAAGCGATGCCAGGACCATTATCCCGAAATTGCACTCTTATATGAGCCGGTGCCACCGATTGTGTCTGAATCACAATTTGCTTCTCAGTATTTTTGCCGCGCTTTTGCAGCGCGTCGATCGCGTTATTGAGGATATTCATGAATACCTGGTTCAATTGAGCGGGATAGCACTCAACTAGGGGCAAGTCACCATACTGCTTAATGACGGTAATCCCGAATTTTAGTCGGTGATTCAAAATTAACAGCGTATTGTCAATACCTGAGTGCAAATTAACCTTTTTCACCTCTGCTTCATCGAGGCGTGAGAAATTGCGCAACGACAAAACTAGCTGATAAATCCGCTCTGCTCCTATTTCTAGAGAAGACAATATTTTGGGTAAGTCATCAGCTATAAATTCCAGATCTATATCCTGAATCCGTGCTTGAATAGCTGCCGTCGGGTGAGGATATTGCTGCTGGTAAAGCTCTATCAAGCTGAGTAAGTGTTGAATATATTTTTTAGCGGGTTCGAGGTTACTATAGATAAAGCCAATCGGGTTATTAATTTCGTGGGCAATGCCAGCTATCATCTGACCAAGGCTGGACATCTTTTCAGTCTGAATTAGCTGAGATTGGGTTTTTTGGAGTTCTTGCAGGGCTTGCTCAAGCTTAGTTGCTTGCTGCCGAAATTGCGCTTCAGACTGTCGCAATACTGATTCAGTTTGCTTACGCTCAGCCATCTCGGACTGCAACAGCTTAATGGCATTCCTCAACTCAATAGTACGCTCAAAAACTTTGCTTTCAAGCTGCTCATTGGCGGTTCGCAGTGCTGACTCCGCCTGCTTACGCACGGTAATGTCTTCGATAGTGACAAGAATACCTACAACATTGTCTTCGGCATCATGGAGTGGGATTTTGTTCGTTTCCAACCAAGCCTGTTTACCATCCGCCTGGAGTATGGGTTCAATCATGTGATATTCGGGTGTATCTGTCTCCATTACCCGACGATCGCACTCACGGAAAAAGTCCGCTTCCTCTTTCTTGCAAGGTAAGTCATAGTCAGTCTTACCTACGATCTCCTCTGGAGAACTCATGCCTAAAAGTCGTACTAAGTTGCGATTACAACCTAGAAATACAGAATTTCTGTCTTTCCAAAAGATCAATTGGGGAATGTTGTCCATGACTAGTTGCAGCATTTCTTGTGTTATCGAAGCTGACTGCAGAGTTTGCCGCAGTTCTTCCTCGACGTGTTGACGCTCAGCAATTTCGTCCTGCAACTGCTTGAGAGCATTGCTTAACTCACTCGTAGGCTCAAAACTTCTGATTTCGAGCTGCTTGTTAGCATTTCGCAATAGGATAAACTGCGGGATATTGTCCATGAGCAGGTGCGACATTTGTTGCGCTCGCCGCAGCTGCAGTTCTCTTTCTTGCAGTGCTGCTTCTTTCTGCTTATGATCGCTGATATCAATACAGGAGCCAATGTAACCGGCGAAGCTGCCATCTGGTTCAAATCGTGGAACACCTTTATCTAAAATCCAACAGTACTCGCCCGACTCTCGTCTCCGGCGATATTCAATCTGGAACTTCTGGCGAGCCTCAAACGCCCTGAGGTATGTATCCCAACACTGCTGAACATCTTCTGGATGGATTCCTTCAGCCCAGCCTAGCATGCGCTCTTGTTCCAGCGTCCGTCCAGTAAACTCCAGCCAGGCAGAATTGAAGTGGTAGCATTTGTCAGCTCCAACTATCCAGACCATTGCAGGGACTGTATCAGCTATAAGGTAAAATAGTTCTTGGTTCTGTGGCATTGGCGCTTACAATATCCGGCTTTTGGTAATGAAGTATTGCAATTTTTGAGCCAACATTTGCGCCTGAACTGAGCGTTACAAGTGACTCTTTAGGAGTGTTTTTAAAAAAAGTTATTGGGGGCAGTTAAAATCAACCGTTAGATAGGATTATGAGTATGCTACTATCAATTGAGTGAGTTCGTTGACTAGATAGGTGGCTTTTATGTACTTATGGTTAGAACACATTGCTTCTAACCAAGTATTGTCAAGGCTTTCAGGTTTTCCATTATCTGAACTTTTGGCTCGCTAGTAATACTTTTACAGTAAACCCAGGAGCGCTAGGTAGGTAATGGTGAAATCACTTAAATCCTGGATTTCTAGTTTCTACGGAACTTTCTCAGCTCGGTTGTGTTGCAAAAATAGGTTTTAGCTTGGTTGTCACCCGTCAGATATCTGACTTATTCTCTAAGTGAACCAACTTTCCAATAATCATCTGCGCCAGCCGCGCTGCCTCCGTGATTGGTAGATCCATGACTATGGGCATCACATCCTCAGCAACACGATATTGCCGCACTTCACCTTGTGGTTTTTGAAATGCAATTGCTTGTAGCTCCTCGACTACATAGGGTGTCCGGGGAGCAATTCGAGCCAAGGTGGCAAAGTCAGGAGTTTTTACATCAGCTAGTTCTAAACGTCTGATGGTAGCATGGCTGACACCAGTTAAGTTTTCAAAGTCACGATAGCTGAGCTTGCCACGCGCTTGCCTTACGATTTGCCCAAGCTTAATTAATCCTTCTTGCGTATAAAAATTACTACTCATGGTATAGTATGATGTAGTTTTTTTTGTAACGTGTCTATGAATTGTTGACTTTTGTGTGTTACGCGATAGTCACGGTAATTCTCTGCCTTTTTGCTCAGCTTCTTCAGCCGCCATTTTCAGAATGGAAGAGACTGTATGCCAGGTAGAGCTGTCTTCAGATACTTTGTCTTTTTCCCCCGCAGCATAATCACTTAAAGCTTTAAGCAGGTCAGAAAAACGATATCCCTGCTCCTGCAAAGCCCCGATCATGACAGATAGCATCTGCAACAAAACTATCTGGCGACTGCGTTCTATCGACTGTTTAAAGAGTATCAATTCTATCGGACGACTTTCCATCTCAAGCTGTAACTTTGTCCATTAGACATCTTACCTAAGTCAGGCAGCGTTGAAGAGACCCAGTTCGTAATTGTACAGCTCGACAATAAAAACATTGTTTATCCATCCAAATCGCGGGGCACGCAGTCGAGCGCGAGGTACAGCCCCTAGAGCCCCTGATGCCAATTTGTTGAGATCAAAGCTGACAAGCAAACTACCCGTATTCTTGTTTGGAATGACCTCAAGCACACCTTCTTCTTGCACAAACTGTTGGGCCAGAGCGCCCAAGGCATCAACGCCGGGGGCGGTAGCAGGGAGTCCCACTCGACCCGGAATCGAATGCACAATTTTAACACCGAATTCTCAAGTTTTGTGCGATCGCAACCTGTCATTCTCTTTCTGGCTTATGATAACACGAGCGCGAGCGATAAGCGGGACGACGAGATAAATAAAGGAACTTGCACTCACTGGTGGGTCAAGTTGAGAATAAGGAGAGCAACAAGGCACCAGGAGAGTCAAGTGAGTCAGGAATTTGATTACGACTTAGTGATTATTGGCGCTGGGGTGGGCGGACATGGTGCTGCTTTACACGCGGTCAGCTGTGGCCTGAAAACGGCGATTATCGAAGCAGCTGACATGGGCGGTACCTGTGTCAATCGGGGTTGCATTCCCTCTAAGGCTCTGCTGGCTGCTGCCGGAAGGGTGCGAGAGTTAAGCAATACCCACCACCTTAAAGCAATGGGGATTCAGGTGGGAAGCGTGGAGTTTGACCGACAAGCGATCGCCAACCATGCTGGCAACCTCGTCAACAAACAACAGGGAGACTTGATCAACAGCCTCAAACGCTTGGGAGTCGATACGATCCGGGGTTGGGGTAAGGTAGCAGGGCAGCAGAAGGTAACTATTGCTACAGACGCTGGCGAGAAAACAATCACAGCGAAAGACATCATGCTTTCCCCAGGTTCCAAACCGTTCGTGCCGCCAGGCATAGAAGTGGATGGCACAACAGTCTTTACCAGCGACAATGGTGTCAAGCTGGAATGGCTACCAGAGTGGGTGGCAATTGTTGGCAGTGGTTACATCGGGTTGGAATTTTCTGATGTCTACTCGGCTCTAGGCTGTGAAATCACGATGATTGAGGCTCTGGATCAACTTTTACCAGGTTTCGATCCGGATATTTCTAAACTGGCTGCTCGGGTACTAATTACCCCCCGCGACATTGAAACTCATGTAGGAATATACGCCAAGAAAGTTACCCCCGGAAAACCTGTGGTAATTGAGCTAGCCAATTTCAAAACCAAAGAAGTCGTGGACGTGCTGGAAGTGGATGCCTGCCTGGTTGCCACTGGTCGCATCCCAGCGACCCAAAACCTCGGTTTAGAGTCGCTGGGAGTGGAAATTGACCGGCGGGGCTTTATTCCAGTCGATGACCGGATGGCGGTGCTGTCGGCGGGTGAACCAGTGAATCACCTCTGGGCGATTGGGGATGCAAATGGCAAGATGATGCTGGCTCACGCCGCTTCTGCCCAAGGCGTCATAGCAGTGGAAAATATCTGTGGACGGCAGCGGCAAATAGACTATCACAGCATTCCAGCTACTGTGTTTACCCACCCGGAAATCAGCTCTGTGGGGATGACAGAGCCAGCTGCTAAGGAATTGGGTCAGGCTGAGGGGTTCGATGTGGGGGCGGTAAGAACTTACTTTAAGGGCAATGCCAAGGCGCTTGCAGAAGGTGAAGCCGATGGAATGGCGAAGGTGGTCTATCGCCAAGATACGGGCGAAGTGCTGGGAGTACATATTTTGGGATTGCACGCTGCTGATTTGATTCACGAAGCCTCAGCAGCGATCGCTAATCGGCAATCTGTCCACAACTTGGCACATCTGGTTCACGCCCACCCCACGCTTTCCGAAGTGCTGGATGAAGCCTACAAGCGCGCGAGTCAATAAAGCTGACCCCTGACCCCTATGAATGAGCGCATTGGCAAAGTCTATCTCGTAGGGGCTGGGCCAGGAGATGTAGCCTACCTCACACTCAGGGCCCAGGAGCTGCTCACTGCTGCAGAGGTATTGGTCTACGATGCTCTAGTAGATGCCCAGTTGTTGCAGATGGTGCCTGCCATCTGCCTCAAGCTCGATATGGGCAAACGGGGTGGGCGACCGAGTACCCCACAAACAGAGATTAACCAACTGTTGGTGGAGCAATGTCAGCTCGGTAAACAAGTGGTGCGGCTAAAGAGTGGAGATCCATTTATTTTTGGTCGCTCTAGTTCAGAGATTGAGGCATTGATAGCTGCTGGTTGTCCGTTTGAGATCGTACCAGGACTTTCCTCAGCGTTAGCGGCTCCAATACTTGCGGGGATTCCGCTCACAGACCCAGTCCTCAGCCGGTGTTTTGCCGTTTTGACCGCCCATGACCCAGAGGCTCTAAACTGGGAAACTCTCGCGGGAATTGAGACGCTGGTGATTTTAATGGGAGGGCAACAACTGCCTGAGATTGTGCATCAGCTGCTGCGACACGGGCGATCGCTCCAAACACCCGTTGCCGTTATTCGTTGGGCTGGATCTCCTCAACAACAGGTCTGGACAGCCCAGCTGGGAAATATTGTTGAGCAAACTGCTGGGGTGTCCCTCTCCCCAGTGGTGATTGTGATTGGAGAGGTCGTAGGGCTACGCACCTATTTACAAAATCCCAATATAGTGATAAGCGATCCAAAAGAATCTAACTCCCAATACTTCTCAGCCGTGGAAAGTATCCAACCCCTAAAACCCAATAACGCCAGTTCTCGATCAGGCACAGAGAAATTCCTAGAGCCTGCTGATCAAAACCCCCTCGGAGGTAAAACAATCTTAGTCACGCGCTCAGTTGGGCAGTCGAGTCAATTTAGCGCTCGCCTACAGGAAAAAGGTGCAACCGTAATCGAAATGCCAGCGTTGGAAATTGGTCCTCCTTCCAGCTGGGAAGCTCTGGATCAGGCGATCGCACATTTATCAGGCTTGAATTGGTTAATTCTCACTTCCACTAACGGCGTGGACTACTTTTTTGAGCGACTGGAGGTGCAAGGGTTAGATGCCCGTGCCTTAGCTAAGGTCAAAATCGCGGTAGTAGGTGAGAAAACCGCCCAAAGTCTCAAACAGCACTGTTTACAACCAGACTTTGTCCCGCCAAATTATGTGGCGGATTCACTGCTTGAAAACTTCCCAGAACCGCTGTACGGCAAAAGAGTTCTATTTCCCAGAGTTGAGACTGGGGGGCGGGAAGTTTTGGTAAAGGAATTAACCGCATTGGGTGCAGAAGTGATAGAAGTAGCGGCTTATCAGTCTCGGTGTCCAGCTGCTATAGCACCAGATGTCTTATCTGCCCTGCAGCATCAAACAGTCGATGTAATTACCTTTGCCAGTTCCAAAACGGTGCAATGTTTCTGTCAACTCCCAGAGGCTCACGGCAGTATTATTTTAGATGGGGTTTGTATTGCCTCAATCGGTCCCCAAACCTCTAAAAGCTGCCTTGATCTGTTGGGTCGGGTGGATGTAGAAGCTGAGCAATACACGTTGGAGGGCTTAACCCAAGCAATTGTCCAATGGGCAAGCCATTCCCACGTTAGTCCCCTGGATCGGGGGTAACCGCCGCACGAGGCTGGCTGTTCAAATTATGGTGACGAAGGGCAAGTTTGATCTCAACATTCTGATTGGCAAATCGCCTATACTCCTGGAAATTCACTCTTGTATACTGAGTATTTATTCTTTGCTATTAACTCCTAAATCATGCCTCACTATTGCAGCAAAGGACACGAAAACCCGCTCGATAGTCGCTTTTGTCTCGAGTGTGGCAAGGAGCTGGATCGAGAGGTGAGTAAGGGGATTCATCCGGGGCTGGTCTTAGGCGATCGCTATCGTATTGTCCGTCAACTAGGGCATGGTGGCTTTGGAAGCACTTATTTAGCTGAGGAGATCAACAAATTCAGCTCTTCTTGTGTTTTAAAGGAATTTGCCCCCCTGATTCCTCAAAGCCCCGACGCCTTACAAAAGGCAGAAGAAGTGTTAGAGCGCGAAGCCAACGTTCTTTACCAGCTCCAACACCCACAGATCCCCCGCTGCCGCGAACTGTTCCAAGTCGATCTAGACGGGAACAACTACCTGTTTCTGGTGCAAGACTATTGCTCGGGTCAAACCTACCGCGCCTTGTTAGACGCCAGGAATTGCCAGGGAGTACACTTTAGTGAGGTAGAGGTAAGCAAGCTGTTACTCCAGCTCCTGCCCGTGTTGGAGTACATCCACTCAATGGGAGTGATTCATCAAGACATCTGCCCAGATAATTTAATTCTTCGCAGTTCTGACTATTTGCCGGTGCTAATTGACTTTGGGGGTGTCAATAAAGTAGCCGCAACTGTCGCCTCGCAATTTAACCAGCCAGTTGCTGGTAAGCCTCCCTCACCAGCAACTCTAGGGAAAAAGTTGAGCTATGCTCCCTATGAGCAGATACAGATGGGGATAGTGTATCCCCACACTGACCTGTATGCTTTGGCAGCAACGGTGCTGGTGTTGTTGACTGGCAAGGAGCCTCAAGAGCTAATTGACGAAATTACATTGACTTGGAACTGGCGGCGGGAAGTTAACCTCAGCCCAACTTTGGGGGCTGTATTGGATAAAATGCTGCTCCCTAGAGCGAGCAAGCGCTATCAATCTGCTGGTGAAGTCCTGGAAGCCCTTACTGAAGGGGCAGGTTCTTGGCAGAGGGCTCCAGGGGCAGAGGGCTCCAGGGGCGGGCGCAACTCTTTCCTCCCTGCCTCTTCTTTCAGACTGGGGAAAACATTGCTTGTGTTGCTGCTGCTTGCTGGTGCCGGTGGTGTGGGGTGGTGGGGTGGAAATCTTTGGCTAAAGTACCGGGAATCTAGTTTACACCCCCAAGACCAGACTTCGTCAGCACCTAAACAGTCATCCAGTTCAACGGCGACAAATACTCCTAAATCAAGATCTAATTCGCCTTACGCACCTCAGGAGGAGGCGCGGTGGCAAGTCCTGTTTCATCGCGGCAAAGAGCTGGGCATTGACGAGGATTTCTTGTTTGGAAACCGAGGTTTAATCAACCAGGTATTCTATAGCCAACATCCTGAGCTGGATCAGATTCCCTTGAACACTGGGACAGTGGGTGCGGATTTGCGATCGCAGTGGGACCAAACAGCTGATGCTTTGCTGGATACCCTGGACAAGCAGCTTAGTCCAGAAGCGCGGAGGCAGTTGGGTAGTTATACAGCAGACTCGACTAATCGCGCTAAAGCAGAAGTGAATAAACTACACCTCAGCAGTCGCTCCCTATACGACTTAGCTGATGCCGCGTTCTTTCAGCTTTTCCCAGAGCAGTGGGGTCAGGATTTTCTTAACCAGCCTGTTGGTCAGGTTTGGCAGGGGCTTGTAGCTGATAAAGTTAAGGCGGTGAAAGCTGGAACCATCCTCAAACGGATTGTATTGACCCCAGGAGCCCGTGCCAAATCGGTCAGCGGCACCCTCAAAACCGGACAAGGCAAAGCTTATATAGCAATACTAGCCAAAGATCAATTGATGGAACTTAATTTGCAAGCAAATCCCACCGTCTTGCTTTCCGTATATTCCCCTAGCGGCAAGACGAAAATACTCGAAGCCTCAAGCGATCACTCTTGGTCAGGCAAGCTACCAGAAGCCGGTTTCTACGAATTTGTCATCGTCTCTATGGCACCAGAGCCAGCTGATTATCAGCTCAAAGTCAAAGTGGAGAAGCCCAGCGGGACTTCCTCAGTTGAACCATCCGCAACTGACACAGCCACTCCCTCACCTACCAAACGATCAGCCCATTCAGTAAAGCAACTTAGAAAATCGGTGTGTCATACGCGAGCTGGTAGATACATCACAAGATGCAATAAATCACCTGATTCAGATTCCACAGACTAGAGAGGCCTTAACGGAAGAGTGTTTTAATAGCTCCTCTTAATCGAAGTCTGTTGGCCAATCTGGATGGCGGTAGTGGTCAAATATGCGGGCAACTTGAGCGGGCATGATCCGCGTCAAAGACAGTTGCGGAATTTCATTTTCAGCAAAGAATGCTACTGCATCCGTCTCTATACTCGCTAAAGGGGAGCCGCTCACAAGTTCGCACTGAAAAAACAGCTTGTAGACGTAATGTGACAGCGGTGGATGCCCTTGCCTATCTCTATCATACACAGCTAGCAGTTTTACTGCACGGGTATTGTAACCGGATTCTTCATACACTTCTCGGACGGCAACCTCACTGGGGGAATCGCCGACATCAGCCCATCCACCCGGCAATGTCCAACAGCCGTCCTCTCGTTCCCTGACAAATAACAGCTGCTGATCGCGAAACACCGCTGCACGCACGTCAACTTTCGGTGTCGCGTATCCTACCTCCCTAGCAAAGAGACCAACGACATAGCTTGGTTCTACATTCGAGTAGGTAGCCATGATTTGGGCGGCGATCGCACGTAGCGATTTATAGCGCTCGATGTCGAAAGGATTTGTGGTATACGTTAGACCGTTCTGAGCGATCGCTTGTAACTTTTTCACCCATTCAAGCCACTTGAGATCCACAATTTTCTCCCAGGTTGATCACAACAGCAAAAAATCGAGGGTGAACAGCTATCCACCCCCCAAACACCTCTAAAAATTGCTGCTTGCCTATTACTAAGTACCGCGAAAGCGCCGCGATGCCAGCAAGCTGGTTGGTTAAACTGGGAACGGTGCGGTGAATACCCAGTATTGCCTCTATTCCTTACCTGTTACTTTGTCAACCAGTTTTTCCGCTCCTTGTACCGTTTTTGTGACTAAGTCCTCTGGATGTTCTTTTTGGTAGGCTTTTAGATTTTCTTCGTAAACCTTGTCAGGGTCTTGAGCTGCCTTTACTTGTTGTTCGTAAGCCTCTGAGCGTTTATCAGCTTCAAAACTTTCTTTGTCTATGTTTTCCTGCTGAATCAGCTTCCGACCCTCAGTTGAGATTGGGGAAGCTAAACTCGGCGGCTGGACGAAAATAAATAGACTTGACAAAATGATCAAACTGAGCATTCCCACACTGAAAATGCTCTTGCCAAATGCTCGCTTTAATGCTAAGAAAATCTGCTTCATTTAAAGTTTATCCTCGATTTTTTTCGGAGGTTTTTGAGATCAGCTAGTACACAGAATCACCAAAGTACTCGGGAAATACGAGACGTATTTACAAAGCTCAAACGCATCCTACGTGGCCGAGCTAAGCAGTTGCTTCTACCCGAAGGTACATTGCTGCAGACGGGGAAGAGGAG
>CAXUIG010000062.1:0-18046 GCA_964250845.1 uncultured bacterium
AACTCCTCTATCCTGAAGGTCTTTGCGTATTTTTGCAAATGTGGGATGCTCCCAACTCAAGTCTGTGTAAACGTCAGCACTTGGATGGTAGCGTTCACTATATCCTCAGCAAAGCGATCAATTTCAGGGCAAAAAGTGGTTTTTAATAAGATAATTGAAAACCACATTAGAGGAATATGATACTTCATCCATCACTACAATCTCTCCTTACCTGGTTAGAACTACCCATGGAGCTTGCAGATTGCTACCGATTATTAGGGTTAAGGCCAGGAGCCTCTGTTGGCGAAATTAGAGGATCTTACCAGCGGCTGACACTGGATTATAATACTGGCATCAATGAAGTTGATCAAGGAGCCAAGGATAAGTTTATTGCCTTGACGGAGGCATACAAGCTCCTCGTGAGCGTGGTGCAAAAAGCCCAGACGGATGATGAGGAGTTAGGTAATTCGGTTGGCGATGATCAGGAAACTGGGGAGCAAGAGCGGCAAGCGCCGGAAATGGTAACACGCTTTTCAAAGGCGACTCGAAACACTCCCTCGCTGTCGGAAATTGAACAACAGCTGAAGTGGCGTTCCCATCTTCAGTTGCAGCAGTTCCTGAAATCTAAACGGTTCCCGCGGGCGATCGCACTGGTTGAAGGCTTAGCTCAACGTCTGCCCGATGATCCAGAAGTGCGCCAGTGGCAAGCGATCGCTTACTCTAGTTGGGGAAGCCAACTACTGAACGAAAAACAGCTCAAAAAAGCCAGAATTTACCTAAAAAAAGCCCTAAAGACAGACCCCCACAACCGCTCCCTCTGGTTTAAGGTGGAAAGAGATTTCCGCCGGATGGAAAATATTTTTGGTCGTGAATGTTTATGAGCTTGAGTAGTGGCCTAATAGGTTGCAGAATAAATTTAAACCGGCGTAAAATGTTATTACATTCATGATGACATATTTTTCGCCATGACCAGAGAAACTCAGATAATAGTCAGAGTAAGACCCGAAGAAAAAGAGCGCCTTCGGGCAGAAGCCCAAAGGCGTGGATTATCCATGTCAGAAGTGCTGAGAGATTACATCAAGCGACTGCCCAAGCATTGATTTAAAGACCCAGCTGCTGACCGCGCTTGTACTGCATATAAGCAGCAAAAAACAACCCAGACAGAGTAATGAAAATTAGGCCCAACACCATGCCATCCAGCAGCGGTTCAACCACGTTAAATCTCCTTTTCAATCAGTAAACATTTATTGCCTGTCCCTGATCTTACTAGCTACAAGCGAGAAAAAGAGATCTCGGGCAGCATTGTTTTCCCCGCCTGCAGATGGATCGCACCCAGAGTGCTGGCTTGCCCCACGACTGCCGCCCATACTTGCCTACAAGCATCAAGAAGTTTTAAGCTATGCGTATGAACTTAAAAATTTTTCTACATCCTGACTTTAACTGTAAACCTTTTGGATAACCAGCTTTTCAAACCTGAAGTCCTGATTCAGCGGCTCACCTTGATCGGTCTGGTGGTTCTGCTAGCAATTTTCTTGGTCATTTTTGGCGTTCACTTGGTTCGAGTCTCCGATCCATACGTCAAGAGCGTTTTCTCCCTGACAGGAGACGAATTTCAAGGCCACGCTATCTTTCAAATGAACTGTGCAGGTTGTCATGGCTTGGAGGCAGATGGTCGTGTGGGTCCTAGCTTGCAAGGTGTCTCGAAGCGTAAGTCTCGCTTTAGCCTGATTCACCAGGTCGTAAGCGGCGACACGCCGCCGATGCCGAAGTTCAAGGCTAGTGCCAAAGAAATGGCGGATCTCCTAAGTTATCTAGAAACCCTTTAGTTGCAACCCCACACCCCTTTCAATGAAATTGTTGGGCATAGAAGCGGGCATAGCGACGCGAAAGCGCCAACAGCTGATCGTGAGTTCCTGCTTCTACAATTCGCCCCTGCTCCATAACTAAAATGCGGTTGGCACGGCGCACTGTGGTTAGGCGATGGGCAATGATAAAAACCGTCCGGTTTTGCATTAGCCGTTCCAGCGCCTCCTGTACGAGTGCTTCAGATTCCGAATCCAAAGCAGAGGTGGCTTCATCCAGAATCAGAATGCTGGGATTGAGGAGAACAGCACGAGCGATCGCCAGGCGTTGCCGCTGTCCACCGGAAAAATTCACCCCTCGCTCTCCCACCCAAGTTTGATACCCATCAGCCAGCTCGGTGATGAACTGATGGGCGTTGGCAATTTTAGCTGCTGCCTCAACCGCCATGGGTTCGTACTGAGCTTGTCCAAAAGCAATATTTTGGGCAATCGTACCGGAAAAGAGTATGGTTTCCTGAGGCACAATGCCAATCTGCCGCCGCAGGCTGCTTAAGCTCAGCTCCTTAATATTGATGCCGTCAATCAGAATCTCACCAATTTGGGGATCATAGAAACGGGGCAGCAGGTTGACGAGGGTAGTTTTCCCAGCACCGGAAGCACCAACCAGGGCAATCATCTCTCCTGGTAGTGCCAGCAAGCTTAAGTTTTGCAGCACCGATTGACCAGGTTTGTAAGCAAAGCTGACATTGCGGTACTCGACCTTGCCTGTGACTGGGGGAAGGGCGATCGCATGAATGCTTTCTACCACTACCGGCTGAATTGCCAACAGTTCAAAAATCCGGTCTAACGAAGCTTCACCCTGCTTAAACTCGTTGTAGTCGCTGGTTAAATGGCTGATGGGGTCAAATAGCAAGATCACAGCTGTAAGGTAGCTGACAAATTCGCTGCCAGTCAGGTTGCCGCGAGAAATTTGCCAACCTCCCAGAAAAAACAGCAGCAGCCCGGACAAAGCTTGCAGAAATCCCACCACTGGAAACTGAATCGCCTTCAGCCGCTGGGCTGCATACTTAGCTTTGCGGTTGCGTTCCGCTTCCTGACTAAATAGTTGCAGGGTATAGTCTTCAGCCGCAAAGGCTTGTACCAGGCGGATGCCACTGAACAACTCAATTAGTAAGGCGGATAAATCAGACCCGCGATTTTGACTGCGGTGGGAGAACATCCGTAGCTGCTCGCCAAACCAACCAATCAACACAGCCATCAGTGGCGCAATCACAAAGGTCGCCAGCGTCAGCTGCCAGTTGAGATAGACCATGTAGCCGAGTAACACCACCAGCTGCAAAATGCACGGGACAAAATCATGGAAGAATTTATTCACTACCTCCCCAATCCGGTCAACGTCTTCCGTCAGCCGGTAGGACAGGTCACCAGTCTTGGTAGTTTCAAAATAGCCGAAACTGAGGCGCTGCAAGTGAGCGTAGACCCCCTTGCGTATATCCAAAGCAATATACAGGGCAGCTTTTGCCATTAAAGCATCTTGACCATACTGCGCTATCTTCTGGCCTAGAAAAACGAGCGCACTGACAAAAGCCAGGTGCGCGATCGCAGCTACATCTCCCTGCCCAATATACTTTGCCATCCTACCGGCTAGCCACACCAAGAGCGGCCAGAATACTGTAAACCCCAGCGTACAAGCCAAAGCCTGAGTTATCGTTTTCCACTGAGGCCGGATGTAAGGCAGTATTAGCCAGTAACTACGAGGTTTCAACGTCTGCTTGATTTATTTTCTTGAATCAGATGAATAAGCGATGGAATCATAGAAACAATAATAATCAAAATTATAATTGGCAGTAAAAATTTATCAACATCAATGACTTTTCCCAGAAAATATCCCAGTCCGTATCCAAATAAGGTTAAACCGAACGTCCAAATAAACCCTCCAATTATGTTATACTTTAAAAAAGTTGGATAATGCATGTTACTTAGGCCAGCAACAATCGGCGCAAAAGTACGAACAATAGGCATAAAACGAGCCACTACAATCGTTTTTCCACCTTGCCTTTCATAAAACCTTTGTGCTTTTACCAAGTGTTTCTTTTGAAAAAACCATGATGTTTTTTCCTGTTGAAACAACCTGCGCCCAAATCTCGCCCCAGCCACATAACCCAGATTATTTCCCAAAACGGCACAGATAAACGTGCCCAGCATCAGAATCCAAATATTCAGTAAACCTTTATATGCTAAAAACCCAGCAGTAAAGAGTAAGCTATCCCCCGGCAAGAAAAACAGCAAACATGATTCAGAAAATATAATTGCAAACAATCCTATGTAGCCAAAAGATTGGATGAGATGTTGCGGCTCAAGCAGCTCAACAAGATGCATTTGATCTCCTGTTTGTGGAACAAATGTTGTGGGATAGACATTTTGCCCACCCCTGCGCTTTAAGGAGGCTAGAATTGGTGCAGGCTTCAAGCCTGCACCACAACTATCAAGTCCCAGACTTCCAAGAGTTGATGTACTCATTTTGCTCTGGCGTCAGGGTATCAATGTTAATCCCCATCGCCTGCAACTTCAGTCGCGCAATCTCTTGATCCACCTCAACTGGGATTGAGTGCAGACCTGGTTCCAGTTTGCCTTGATTTTTCACCAGATATTCCGCAGCCAAAGCCTGGTTAGCAAAGCTCATGTCCATCACCGCACTGGGATGTCCTTCAGCTGCCGCCAGGTTAATCAGCCGACCTTCGCCCAGAACCACTACAGATTTACCATTCTTGAGCCGGTACTCCTGAGTGAAGTTCCGCACTGTTCGCACTTCCGTGGCTGTCTCTCCCAGAGACTTGAGGTCAATTTCAATATCGAAGTGACCGGAGTTACAAACAATTGCTCCGTCTTTCATCGCCTCAAAATGCTCGGCGCGAATGACGTGCTTATTGCCGGTGACAGTGATAAATATATCGCCTTGGGAAGCAGCTTCAGCCATCGGTAGCACCCGGAAGCCATCCATCACTGCTTCAATTGCCCGGACTGGGTTGATTTCGGTCACAATCACGTTGGCTCCCATTCCCCGTGCCCGGAGTGCCGTGCCTTTGCCGCACCAACCGTAACCGACGACAACAATGTTTTTTCCAGCCAGCAGGATATTAGTAGCACGGATAATGCCATCCAGGGTGGATTGACCAGTGCCGTAGCGGTTGTCAAAGAAGTGCTTGGTGTCGGCGTCGTTGACGTTCATCGCCGGGAATGTCAGCACCCCGTCCCGGAACATAGCTTGTAGCCGCACGATGCCCGTGGTTGTCTCTTCCGTGGTGCCAATGATGTCAGCAATCTGGTTTTGCCGTTCCTGGATCAGGGTGGCAACGACATCACTGCCATCATCGATGATGATCTGGGGTCGGTGATCGAGGGCGATTTGAACGTGGCGGTGGTAGGTTTCGTTGTCTTCGCCTTTCAAGGCAAAGACTGGGATTTCATGATCAGCGACGAGACTGGCAGCGACGTCATCCTGAGTGGAGAGGGGATTGCTGGCAATGAGTATGGAATCTGCGCCACCGGCTTTGAGCGCGATCGCCAGGTGAGCCGTTTCTGTTGTCACATGGCAGCAAGCCACCAAGCGAATCCCAGCCAGGGGCTTTTCCTGGGCAAAGCGATCGCGGATTTGCCCCAGCACTGGCATTTCTCGCCCAGCCCATTCAATCCGCTGCCTTCCTAGAGGTGCGAAAGAAAGGTCTTTGACTTCGTGCTTTAACCGGCTAGAAGTTACTGTCATGTAAAGAAATTCCTCAATCACGTTGGACTAAGTGGTCTAACATAGCTTAACTGCATTCCTCGTTCTTGTGAACCGTAACTGCTGCTACTTTTATCCCAAGTTGCGTTTTTGCCCGACGCTACGCCTACACCATGTCGAATCAGAATAACTACCAACCAGCTGATTTTTAACCGTTGATTGGGGTATTAAGCTGATGATGCGAGGATGGTACCCGTTTGTTACAGACTATCCTGCCATAGGAGGTATTTAAATGCGCTCGAAATTTTTGGCGATCGCAGGAGCAATGGTTCTAGCTGTTTGGGTTATGCCCCCAACTCAAGCCCAGCTCCCTTTTTTGCCAAACCTGCAACCCCCCAGCTTTCTGAGTAATGACTCAGATAACAGAGTTGTTTCTGGCTGGGTTGAGTTGGATGGGCACCGTCTGTTTCAGGTCGCGGCACCCAAGGCCAATTTTCCAGAGCGTTTGCAGAATATCCAACAGAATTTGGATCAGATTAGCCAAAATTACCTTCAGCAAAAGACGACGGAACTCCAGGTGCAGGTCCAGGAAGTAAATGGGTTACCAGTCATTCGTGTCAATAACCAATACCTTCTGACGATCACAGATCAGGATGCCAAACTGCGACAGGAAGATGCCTCAAAATGGGCGGCGGAACTCAGCCAGATGTTAGAGCAGGACCTGAAACGGGCTGTTCTGGAGCGAGAACCTCAGTTTCTAGCCCGCCAGAGTAAAATTGCTGCCGGAATTGGAGTGAGCATGATTTTAATCAGTTGGGGGGTTCGTCACAGGCAGGACCGCTTAAGACAGGAAAGGCCACAACCTATCTACCCGGCCTCACCAGCAGCCCAGCCGATCACCTCACACCTGAACCGACAGCAACATCGGAATTTCAAAGAAGTACTGCGGCGACTGTTTCAGCTGGCTCAAGTCTTAATTTGGGAAGGCGGAACCGTAATCATACTGGGTCTATTTCCCTACACGCGACCGCTGCAGCTATGGATTTTCACAGCGCTCCAAATTCCTTTGCGATTAGGGATTGTAGCAGTGGGAACCTATGTGTCGATCCGTCTGAGCTATGCCCTGATTGACAGGTGGTTCACCTCCGCCCTAGTGATTAGTGCTTTACTGACTCCAGAAACTTCTGAACGACTGCAACTACGAGTTGCTACGATTTCTGGCGTTACTAAAAGCATTGCTACCATTGCCTACGTGGCAATTGGCATTTTTGTAGCCCTGGTGATGTTGGGTATAAATATCGCTCCCTTGCTTGCAGGTGCCGGTTTAATCGGCGTTGCAGTGTCTCTTGCCTCCCAAAATCTGCTCAAAGACGCGATTAACGGCTTTCTAATCATCATGGAAGACCAGTATGCCTTAGGCGATGTGATTAATGTGGGAAACGTAGGGGGCTTGGTGGAAAACATGAATTTGCGCATTACGCAGGTACGCGATGCTGAAGGGCGTTTGATCACGATTCCCAACGGTGAGATTAAAATTGTTGCCAATCTTTCCAGCCGCTGGTCACGGGCAGACTTAAGCGTCCCGATCGCCTACCACGCCGATATTGACCAGGCGCTGAAGGTGATTGAAACTGTGGTTTTGGAGATGAGCCGTGAACCGGAATGGCAGAATTATATCCTAGATACTGAAGTTCTGGGAGTAGAAAATTTTGCTGATAGGGGCTTAATGATTCGGGTGTGGATTAAAACTCAGCCCCTGAAGCAATGGGAGGTAGCACGCGAGTGTCGCCGTCGTCTCAAAGTAGCCTTAGACCAAGCCGGTATCGAGATTCCTGTGCCACAACAAGCCATCTGGGTAAATGATGCCAACTCGCTCAAATCCCGTCTTGATGGCAGTTCCACTTCCAATTAGCCAAGGGCCGTTCAGGCTGCTATCAGGCGAGCGCTAAAAACGCCTCCGTGGGTAGATTTATCAGCCCAGGGGCATAGGCTAAAGTATAGCTACTTTGTCGCGCTCATGGAGACAAACAGTGATACATCAGGTTGGTGACCGAGTCCACACCCCTGACGGGCAGATAGGAACAATCTTTCACGTCGAAACTATTGGCCCAGATGAACTCCCTACAGATGAGCGGCTTGTAGTCATGCTCCCCGATGGCTCACAAGTAGCAGGTTACTCAGCAGATTTCAAGGCCGAGGAAGTTAGTATTTTAGGAGAGAACCCACCAATCTAGGGGGGTTGTGGCATGAGTAAAGACGTTTCACTGGCTTAGTGAGTATGTGAACAGAACCGACGACTAACCCTCGCGGGTGTAGTCGCGGCTTCTTCCCTCATCCTTTTATTAGATCCAGGCCGCCGTTCTCGGTTAGTGTCAGGAACTTTTGCCTTTACACCACACAAAACCATTTCTGTATAGGAGTTGAAGCATTAAAAATTCTTCTAATCGCATTAAAGTTTTTACCTAGCAGATGCGTAAATAACAGTGTCTGTGCTAGAACCACCTAACTTTAAGTTTTCCAGGTTCAATGAGTCGTGCCAAAGGAACAAGCCGATGCCGTACCCATGTATTAATGATAACACAAGACTTGATTGAATCAAATTCTATTTGACCGATAGATCCTGTCCGCCGAAGCACCCCTACTAACCACGAAGCGTGGTGTAGTAGGGGGATGCGCGGCGGTTGAATGCTCAAAATGCCAATTACAACTTTCTCGTTATTGAGATATACCATTAACAGTTTGCAGGATTTTGAGGAATGCATTTAGCACTGGGGAACGGTCATCGTCACCCCAAATAAATTCCAGCACAAGCGGTACTGATAAATCCAACACCGGCACGAGGCGTACATTGTCGGGCTTTCGCCACACAGTTGTAGTCTGCATCCATGCAACCCCAATTCCAGCAGCTACTAAGCTCAGCACTGTAGAGTCGTTATTCGCCTCCTGCACCACATTCATGACAAGCCCACTTGCCAAGCAAGCACCCACTACATGAGCGAAATGGATCGGGTTTGCAGAGCGTGGGAAGAATACGAATGGTTCATTGGTCAGATCGCGCAGCTTAAGGTCAGCTCGGGAAGCAAAGCGGTGCCTTGCGTGGACAGCTAACACCACGTCGGCGGTGAAAACTGGCTCGGCTGCAAGTTCTGGCTCGTCTGGTGGTCGGTAGTACAAGAAGCCTGCATCAAGCTGTCGCTCTCGAATCGCTGCCAGTTGCTCGAACGAATTCATGGGTAGCAGTCGCAACCTCACAGCTGGCATTTGTCGGTGAAACGTGGCGTAGCAGGTTGGTAGCTCCCCGTGCCAGGATGCGCTCTCGGTGAAGCCAATTGTCAGATTGCCGACTTCACCCCTGGCAGCGCGTTGGGCTCGTTCAGCCACTCCCTGCGCTCGCTTCAAAAAGTCCTGCGCGTCTTCTAGAAACACCTGTCCCGCCATGTTCAGGCGTACACCACGCGGTAAGCGCTCGAACAATTCGATGCCAAGTTTGGCTTCCAGGTCAGCGACGCATCGTCAGAGAGCAGGCTGCGCGATGTGCAGCCGTTTAGCCGCCCGACAGAAGTGTTCTTCCTCGGCGACAACAGCGAAGTAGCGCAGGTGCCTCAACTCCATTTGATACTTTTTTGTTATCAATTTAAGAACAAGACACTATTGTAAGGTATTGATCGGGCCATGTTTTGTCTGCAAAACTGAGCTTATACAGCGATAACAAGCGCAGTCTAAGTATCAGGAGGGTAACTATGAGCAACACAAGTCGGTACCCACAGGTGAAAGAGTTCGCGCCCGAACCGCAGCCGTATCCGGGACGCGAATCACAGATGAAGCCGCGCCCGATAAGCGATATGTCAAACTACCAAGCGGCAGACAAACTCAAAGGCAAAACCGCTATCATCACTGGCGGCGATAGCGGTATCGGACGCGCGGTTGCTATCGCCTACGCGATGGAAGGTGCGGATGTCGCTATCGTGTACAACATCGCAGACGAGGATGCTGAAGACACGCGCCAGATGGTCGAGCATCACAATCAGCGCTGCCTTTTAATTAAAGCGGACATCAGCCGTTCAGGCGAATGCCGTCGTGTAGTAGCACAAACAGTTGAGCAGCTTGGCGGATTGAACATTCTTGTCAACAACGCCGCATACGGGCAGGAGCAAAAGACACTCTTAGACATCAGCGAAGAACAGTTGCGCCGCGTTTTCGACACAAACATCCTCGCCTGCTTCTTCCTAGCGCAAGCCGCGCTACCGCACCTGAAAGAAGGCGACACAATCATCAACACCAGTAGCGTCGGCGGAACTTATGGTGCTGCGTACTTTATTGATTATGCGGCAACCAAGGGTGCGATCGATGCATTCACGAAGGCGCTGGCTCTCAACCTCGGCTCACGCGGTATTCGAGTTAACGCGGTTGTGCCAGGTCCTGTCTGGACACCTTTCCAGGTGGCGTTAAATACGCCAGATTCGGCTAAGGCGTATCCAGAAGCAGCTACCAAGATGTCAGCTTCTGGGCGCTCTGGGCAGCCAGAAGAGCTGGCCCCAGCATACGTTTACTTAGCGGCGAATGACAGTAGCTACACTAGCGGCAGCTTGCTCGAGGTACATGGCGGATGGAAAGGATGGCCGTGATCTCGCAACAGAAAGTTTCGAGAGCATTAGTCAGTTCTGGCGCTACGTGGGGCTGTATCTTCTCTTCCGACCACCTTTGGCACAGACTCAAGCCAGTTTTTGACAAGCATTATCCACCAAAACGAGCCGGGCGCAAGTACCACCGCCTCAAAAATTACTCGGATTGCCGCCAGTGGGGTAAGAAGAGATTACATTGCCCAAAGCATCCTTTATTACCAAAATGCGCTTATTACTGCCCCGCTGCTGGAAACTTCCTCTCTCTTACCTCAACGCCAAAATTTTGCCCCGCCTGCGTAATCGTCTCCCGCAAATTCGCATAAGTCTTGGCAAACGGCGGTTGTCGCTCGGAAAGCCCTAGCAAATCCGAGGTGACTAACACTTGACCATCACAGTGGGGTCCTGCGCCAATACCGATGGTGGGAATTGTCAGCTTTTGTGTAATCTGCAACCCCAATTCATCTGGGATATGCTCCAAAACCACGGCAAACGCACCAGCTTGTTCAAGTGCGATCGCTTCTTTTAAAATCCTCTCCCCCGCTTCCGGTGACTTACCCTGCTTCCGAAGTCCCAGCTTATTCACGGACTGGGGCGTAAGACCTACGTGTCCCATCACGGGAATTCCGGCTTGCACCAACTGGGCAACCGTTTCTGCCATTGCCGGATATCCCCCCTCTAACTTCACCGCGTGAGCACCCGTCTCCTTCAAAACTCGACCCGCTGAGTGCATCGCTTGCTGGGGACTTTCTTGGTAAGTCAAAAACGGCAGATCGACAACGAGTAACGCTCGTTTCACACCCCGACGCACCGCTTTGGCATGGTGCAACATTTCCTCCAGTGTCACTGGCACCGTCGTTTCATACCCCAGCACCACCGCCAAAGAATCCCCCACTAAGATTAAATCCACCCCAGCTTCATCTAACAGGCGAGCGATCGCATAATCCCAAGCTGTCAAGGCTACAATCGGACGCCCCTGTTGTTTCCATTGGATCAATTGTTGGGTTGTGACTGCCATATCAGTTGTTGATTGTTAGCTATGACGGGATATCTATACGATATCGAACCCGTCGTTCTTGGCGAGACAATTCCTTGAGCGAGAAATAGGATTAGGCGGAACTGACCGAAAAGGGAAAATCCGCACTAACGTTCCACCGCCTGCCGTCGTGAACCAGCAGTGTTAGCTGGGTAGCTGTGAATTCAAACTGCAACTGCCTTTGCTGAAATTCCGGCCATGCCGCCTTGAAGTTCTGCCGCGTTAAGTCCCGAAACGCAACGGTCATATGGGGAGAGAAAGCGCGTGTTTTAGCAACCGGGTCAACAATCCCCAGCCTGGTTTCAAAGTATGCCATTAAATCAGTTTGCAGAGTCAGGAGTTCCTGAGTCTTGAGAACATTGATGTAGATGACGCGGGGTGGAAAGGCGCCAAACCCGCTGAGGCTGACTGGTACTGACTCTCGACCAAAAACAAACGTCTCAATGGTGTTTTCTAGCACCGGCACTCGCTCAGGTGCCCATTCAAACGGTGGTTGCAGCGTAATGTGCGGCGGCGATTTTTGGGCACCACAGCTGGCATAGTGCTCAGCAAAATGCTGCTGAATCTGCTTGGCATACTCCTGAATCTCCGGTGGTGGTAATAGGGCAATAAAAAAGCGACTTCTTGATTGAGTCAACGAATTTCAGCGGCTAGAGGTGATCTAAAACAAGGCAAGTGCAGGCAAGACGCGACTGCTATCAAGTTCCGCGCCACCTACACAGTTACTGCCTAGTAATGTTATGCTATTAAGAGACCTGGATCCACGCGATCGCAACGCCCAAATCTTGTCAGGACCGGAAGGTAGCAGCAATACGGGATGCTTGCGGTAGGCGTGGTCTCCGGGTCGCCCAGTTTTAGGGAGCGATAGGTGGCTATGGCTGGTTTCGGAGATATTGTCCAAAAGGCGCTTTACCTCGGTGTTGGCTTGGCTTCCTATGCTGGCGAGAAAGCGGGGGTAAAATTAGGGGAATTGCGATCGGTTGCCCAAAAGCTGGCAGATGAAATGGTGGGACGGGGCGAGATGACGACAGACGAAGCCAGACGGTTCGTCGAAGAGATGATGAAACAAGCCCAACAGACCCAAGCCTCTGAGTCAGCCACTGGCAAAACCCCCGCTGAGCCACGCCGGATAGAAATCCTCTCTGAAGATGAAGAGCCAGCTGGCTCAGAATCTCAGGCTCAGGATGTGGAGAAGCTACGCCAACAAGTGCTAGGACTGCAGGAAGAATTGCGGCGGATCAAGCGCAATCAGTAGACAACAAATGGCTTAATATCGAAGAGCGATATATTGGTTAGGGTGTGCGGAATACTTCAATTCAGGCGACCCGAAAAGTTCCATTTATGGCAAGTAAGCGCGAAGACAGCTTATGGAACACTGGCAAAAAAACTTTTTTGAGATGCTAGAAACAGTTGCGGATGAGGTAGAACAGTTCTTCCTAGGAGTAACTGAAATTGTAGACACGCTCTTCGAGCTATCAGAAGAAATTACAGATCAAGTACAAAATACCATCGCCACTGAGATTGACCAGTATTTGCAGGATCTGGCTGAACCGATATTTGAGGTTTACTGGGAACTTGAAGAAGTCGTGGGGGAGGTAGAGCAGCCTTTTCCTTATACAGTAGAACCCACTCTGGCAGAAAATCCTGCCTGCATCGGTTGCAATCACTACCACGGTCAAGTTTACGGAGGCAATTTGTTAGTCTGCGGCATGCACCCATATGGTTGGGAAGGCGAGAATTGCCCGGACTGGGAAAAGGAAAATTATTTGTAATCTAAATTAGTGTTTGACTATGAGCAACAACACCCGATCTGTGCAAGAGTCATCCCCAGAGTCTGGATCGAGCGCGGGTAATCAGACACCCACACTAGAGATGAAGTATGGCGAACGCCAGATTGAACAGGGGCAACTGATTACATTTCCCAATCCGCGTGTGGGACGCCGGTATGATATTCAGATTACACTGCCGGAATTTACCTGTAAGTGTCCCTTTTCTGGCTATCCAGACTTTGCCACCATCCATATTACTTATGTTCCCGATCAGCGAGTGGTGGAATTGAAGGCAATCAAGCTTTACATCAACAGCTACCGCGATCGCTACATTTCCCACGAGGAAAGCGTCAATCAAATCCTAGATGATTTTGTTGCCGCTTGTGATCCCGAGGAAGTCCATATTAAGGGGGATTTTGCTCCGCGCGGAAATGTTCACACAGTGATTGAGGTGCGGCACCAAAAGTAAGGTGTCAAAAAACAGTCTCCTGTGTAACACAATCATCCCAAATGTTTAGGAATCTAAACTCCCCTCTCCGATTCATCATCGCGATCTTGTTTTCTGGGGTGGTTTTTTTACTGCTTCCGTCCCGGCTATTATTACCGACTCGCGTTATTATTGCCTGGGACTCAGGTTTTGTCTGTTTGTTAGCACTGATGGCGTTAATTATGATTAGTGCTACTCCCCAAAAGATGCGTCACCGCGCCCAGCGTCAGGACGCCAACCGTTGGGTGATTTCAAATATCGTCATCGGTGCTGCATGTGCCAGCCTTTTAGCTATTCTTGTGATGATCAAGAGTACCCCGAAAGGGAGTTCTACAACTCTACTGATACTACACTTGACGCTTTCAGGTGTGACGATTATTACTTCTTGGTTGCTGATGCACACCGTGTTTGCCCTGCACTACGCACACAAATACTACCGTGACAATAGAGCAACTCCAATGGTTGATGATTCTGAGGGTTTAGATTTTCCTAGGGAAAAACAGCCAGATTACTGGGACTTTTTATATTTTTCTGTTGTGATTGGGATGACATTCCAAGTTTCAGATGTCCAGGTCACATCACGCTCAATGAGACGCCTAGTTCTAGTCCATGGAGTGTTATCTTTTTTTTTCAACACAGTAATTCTGGCGCTTAGCATTAACCTAGTGGCTGGACTATTCTAAGGTCAATTCGCTGCGGACTTGGGAAATCCCGTACTAAGTTGATCCAAAATCTCCAAAGCTTCGCGCTCGAAGGCAACTAGGGCACGGTTAGTTTTGCCACCCACGTAGAGATGACCGTCCTTTTGGAGTGCCCAAATCTGGGAGTGGGAAACATAGCTCATGATCACGCCCAGCATCAGCAAGCCAAAACCAGCGTAAACAATTGGGATGCCTGGATCAGCTTTAATTTGCAAGCCGGTGCTGCCGACAACGTCAGCAATCTTTAGCGTCACCCCGTTGACGTTTGTGGACATTCCAGGGCGAAGGGTATCAACCAGTTTACCCTCGGTATCATAAAGCAGCAACATTCCCTGCAAGTCTCTTGCCAGGAGGGAAACACCAGCACTTAAATCCGGTTTGGTCGGAATCCAGGTGCCCCAGATGCGGCCTTTGCCGTTGGTGTTAAGCTGAGCCATGGGTAATTGCAGGATCGGGCTTTTGTTGAGCTGGATGCGAATGGCTGCGATCGCCCAGTCAGTTTGATAGAAAGTCACCCCCCGATACCGCAAAGGCTCGTTGACGTAAATTGTCTTGCGCTTCACCTCCTCTCCCTGACTATCTAAGACAGATAAATCAGAGTAAAACTGGTCAATTCCTCCTGACGGGGTGTAGTCAATCCAAAAGCGATTGACACGCATTGACCAATCCTGTGGTATCTGCGGCGCTGCCCAAGGCCCTGCTTTGACGATATTTTGGACATTAAAGCTTTCCCCACTGGGAACCATTTCCTGACCCAAAAAGCCGGTCATGGCTCCCCAAATCCCCCCAACTAGAATGGTGACAATGCCGATATGAACCACAATGGGGCCGATGCGTCCGACTATTCCCTTACGGGCGTAAAGCGCATCTCCCTCCGCTTTATTGCCGTCCTGAAACACCTGATAGCGCCGGTTCTGCAACAGCTGAGTCAGGAACAACAGCGAACCATTATCGAGTTCAGCACTTATAGCTAGTTTTTGAAACTGGCGGGGTTGGTCGTAAAACTTCCAGCGACGGGCAGCAATTAATGCTGGGAACTGGCGGGTGAAGGTACAAGCCGTTAAGCTGGTGCCAAACAGAATTAGTAGCGCCAGAAACCACCAGGTACGATACACATGGTCTAATCCCACCGTTAAGATCACCTTCCAGGTGAGGAAACCAAATAGGGCTGGCTGTTCTGGATAGTTGGATTGGTAAAACGCTACCTCCTGGCCCTGCTCGATCACCGTGCCACTGATACTGAAAACTGCGATCGTCAGCAGCAGCAAAATTGCCAACCGTAAATTTGTCAACAGCGGCAACAACTCCTGCCGCAAGAACCGCGCTGGAGCTGACCACAGGCTTGAGTGTTTTAATGAGTCTTGTAAAGTCATTTGATTAAAAAATTCCCACCGGAATCCGAGACAGTAGCGAAAAGACACCGAATCCCACCAAGAGGGCACCACTGACCGGGTTAATCCAACCAGACCACCGGCGTAACTCCACGATCTTTTTAATCGAGGCAGTAAAGGTACCCGCCAAAATCAACGGTGCGACGTAGCCACCTGTGTAGGACAAGAGCAAAACGCCGCCTAAAATCAGGTCTTGCGTCGTAGCAACCCAAGCCAGTAACGTTGCCAAAACTGGTGTACTACAAGGGGAAGCGACTAAACCGAAAGTTAGGCCAATCAGATATGAACGCACTCCCTTTGGTAAGTCTTTTGAAATCCACTCCAAACCGCCAAAGGATGGCAACCGCAGGGGCAGTGCTTCTAGTAAGTTCAGCCCCATCAGAATTGCCACGATGCTGACGATAATCGGCAAACCAATTCCCACTTGACCGTAGACTGCGCCCACCAATGCCGCCAATATTCCCAAACCAGCCAGGGTAGTTGCCAATCCCAAAGAGAACCAGGTTGACGCTAGCGCTGCCTCGAGACGGCTTTTGGTTTCATAGCCCCCCATGTAGCCAATGGTGATAGGCAGCATGGAAAGCATACAGGGCGTCAGGCTCGTGAGCAATCCAGCTACAAATATGACACCAATGCTCACCCAGCTCAGGTGCGTCAGCTGGGTGGCGACGAGGGTGTTGGCAAATTGTTCCAGTTCGTATAGCCGGGTTTGCAGGGTTTCGAGCATAGGGCAACTGGCTAGTCAAATGCTTATTATGATTGAATTTTAGCTCACTTGAAGTTTTAAATCAGGCAATTGCACAGACTGAGTAGCGATTTAATCTCTTTTTCTACTCAGTCCTCAGATCAGAGCGCACTTTCTCAGTCAAGTTAACTTAGCGCTGTCCTTGATGTAATGGATAATAGCCTCTGCTGTTGGGACATTAGTTGCCAATAAAATTTGGTTGATATTGCATAATCTCAATAGTGCTTCCTCATTTGCCTGACCTGGCTGAGGCACCAGAACATCTCTCAAGAAAATAACTGCCAACATATCTCCTGAACCAACCAATGAAGCAATTGTTTGATATCCTCCAACTGGTACTGAAGGTGTCTTTTGACTGATAGCTACGCTGGTCTGTTGGTACAAGGTTTCACTAATTGAGGGCGTCGCGATCGTGAGGCACTTGGATAAAAACTCTTTATGCTGAGCGACAAACTGCGCCAGATCTGATTTCTTGCTGTCGTGAGCCATGAGAGCAATGTATTTTTCACTGATGATCTCACTCACCTCGCTCACAGGTGACTGAGTTTGAGCGATTACCTCAGAAACTTCTGCTTCCTCAGGAGCCTGAGTGGTCACTTCAGGGGCTTCAGTCACTACCTCTAGAGTATCAGTGATGACTCCAGAGACTGCTGCTTCTTCAGAGAACTCAGGAGCCTGAACATCAGTTGCGTCAGTTACCGCTGTTTCTTCAGGAGTTTGAGTCACACGCTCAGGGGCTTGGGCTTTCCCAGAGGCAACGCTTACTGCCTCGTTAGTTAGAGCGATCGCTTCAGGAATTTCACTTACTGTTTCAGGCGCTTGAGTCCCTGACTCAGAACCTTCCTTCACTGCCTCAGTGCCTAGAACCTCAGTGACTTCAGAGACCTCTGGTTCCTCTGAAAGTTGAATAATTGTTACCTCTTGAATAATAGTGACATCAGGAACTTCAGCCACTGCTTCAGGCGCTGGCAACGTAGTATTTACATCAGTTACCACTACTTCCTGTGCCGCCTGGCTAACAACTTCAGCGATCGCTGTTTCTTCAAGCACCTCAGGAGCCTGAACATCAGTTCTTTCAGAGATTTCGATCACTGCTGGCATTTGAACTATTACCTCAAAGACCTCTGGTTCCTCCGATGCCTGAATAACAGTTACTTCTTCAATAAGAGTGACATCAGCTACCTCAAAGACCCCTGGTTCCTCCGATGCCTGAACATCAGTTGTATCAGTTACCGCTGCTGCTTCAACTTCCTCGGGCACTTGAGTCACAACCTCAGGGGCTTCCACCTTCCCAGAGGCAACGCTTACTGCCTCGTTACTTAAAGCGATCGCTTCAGGAATTTCACTTACTGCTTCAGGCGCTTGAGTCGCTGACTCAGAAACTTCATTCACTGCCTCAGTGCCTGGAACCTCAGTGACTTCAGAGACCTCTGGTTCCTCTGAAAGCTGAATAATCGTTAAATCTTGAATAATAGTGACATCAGTGACTTCAGAGACCTTTGGTTCCTCCGGAGCCTGAATAAAAGTTACCTCTTGAATACTAGTGACCTCAAAGGCTTCACTTACTTCTTCAGCCGAGCAAGTCACTAGTTCAGATTCACCAGTAACTTGCTCAGGCACTTCACTCACTGCCTCTGGAGACTGCCTGAGCGCCTCAGGTACACTGATTGCTTCAGGAGCTTCAGCTATTACTTCAGGAACTTCACTTACTTGGGCAGGAGCTTCAGCTATTACTTCAGGAACTTCACTTACTTGGGCAGGAGCTTCAGCTATTACTTCAGGAACTTCACTTACTT
>CAXUIG010000062.1:18146-28173 GCA_964250845.1 uncultured bacterium
CTATTACTTCAGGAACTTCACTTACTTGGGCAGGAGCTTCAGCTATTACTTCAGGGACTTCACTTACTTGGGCAGGAGCTTCAGCTATTACTTCAGGAACTTCACTTACTTGGGCAGGATGTTGATTGGCTACTTCAGGGGTGTCGAAATTTGGGTTTGACCGCCACCCTGAAATCACCGTAGCATCGATACCTTCCAATACTGTCGCTGGTGCTTCCTCATAGACTGGAATTATTTCTTCCGCGATCAGAACGAATTCTCCGATTCGAACAACGTCCCCAACCTTTAATATATGGCTCTGATTTGTCTGGGCAAGTTTACCGTTAACTATGGAGCCATTTCTACTGCCGAGATCAGAAAAATAGTAATTTCCATTGTGACAGACAAACTTGCCATGTAATCGACTCACATCAGGACTGTCTAGGAGTAAACCAGAGTTAGGAGAGCGACCAACTGTGCATTCACCGTCTATCTTGGTTTCTAAAGCAAGGTTAAGTTCCTTGAGTTCACCTAGGGTTTGTGAATTGAAAATTCTTATTTTCATAATAAAATTTAAGTTCGGACAGGTTTAACCAAAGAGAGTTGGGGTAAGTATATTTTATCAAGAGGGACTAACCTCCTAATTGCTGATTAATCTTATTAATTTCTGCTACCCAGCGCTGACGAGTAGTGTGTTCTAAATTCAAAATGTCATCTGGCGACCAGTGAAAGTGGAAAGCAATAAAGGCTACCTCCTCATATAACTGATCAGAGGGGTAGCTTAAGACTCCCCCGCTAGCTCAAGCTCCACTTTGAACTGAGTATTGCAATGGGGGCACTGGGTAGCGATATGTGCATTACCTTGTTGGTTAACTCGATTATAAAATTCTCGGAGATAGGCAATGTCACGTATGACAAGATCTTCTAGTAAATCAGGGTTTACAGAGGTTAGACTGCCCAAGCGAGTGATCACCCGTGAAAGCATCACTAATACGCCGTAAGCAGGATTTTCCTGAACACTGCGCTCTTTTTGCACCCAGATTTCATCTTTTGCGGTAGCCAAACGCATGACCCCCTGACGATGGACTCGGTTTTGGGAGTCTATGAGACCTCTGGGAAGGGTGAAGGCAAATTCAGTGCAAAGAGTATCCTTACGGCGCATAGGCGAATGCAGTTCATTGAACAGTTTCTTTAAGTATGAACGAGCGGCTCGGAGGAGTTCACGGCATCTTCTGGCACAGGGTTTTGGCTCTCCAACCCATTGATACCACGGTAGAAGTCCTGGAGGTAACTCAGATCCTGAGCAAAAAAACCTTCAACTACCATAGGGGTAATTTCAGATAAGGCCCCAAGCCGGGTAATCACGCGAGACAGGATGATAACCGTGGCATAAGCGGGATTGGACTTGACACGGGGATCGCGCAGGGGCGCAATCTCATCCATAGCTGTAGATAGCCGCATCACCCCCTTGCGGTGTAGGTTGCCATCAGAGTCTAGATACCCCTTAGGCAGTGTAAATTCAAACTCTGTTTGAAACATAGTAGGCTCCCTAACTACTTCACACGCTTAAATTCCTCGAAAGCAACTTCCACTTCCTCAATCTCGATGTCAGTACTGCGCGCATTGACATCAGCAAGTTTGTAACTGGCGGGCCATGCTCCAGCCAGTTCAAACCTGGCGTTCTCTTCTCCTGCCTGATTATAGATAGTCAAGGAAGCATTTTTACGCTGAGAAGCCCACTTGCCCTCTTGAACCGCTTGAAACCAGTTCCAAAGTGCTATAGAGCTAGTCATACCTCTACGCAGAGTTAGATTCCCGCTCTTGACATTGCCAGGAAGCTTGGTCCTGACCACCTGCGCTTTCTGTGCTGCCCCTCCCCCTTGGTTACGAAAAACTTCACAGATTTCAATCGGGTCCTGGGTACGTTGAAATCCCTGACATTCGAGGAAGATTCCATCTACCTGGTCACTAGACCCATCTAGCTTCAATTCTAGGTAGAAACGATGTGCTGTGAGAAGTTCAGCTGCGGGCATTGTCTGTTACTCCGTAGAGCGGACAAATCACTAATTTTTTGATTAGATTTGTCCGCAGTACCATCTGCTTAATTACTGCGTGCGTTTGATGCCTTGATGAGCCAAGGTCATGGTTTCAGTAGCCATAGCAGTGTCAGAAGCTTTGAACGATGGACCTTCATATTTGGTGATAATTGCATCTACAATCTCCCAGCGCGCCTGCATTGAGCCACTCTGATCATAAGCAGATATTGAAGCCTGCTTACGACTGGATGACCACTGGTTCTGACCCCCATCGTTCTTGCAAACAGCTTCATACCATTTGTAGAGATCTGTATCGCGAGTTGCGACAACTTTGACCGTAATGGTGCCAAATTTATTTACAGTAGGAGTGACTTGGCGAATTTGCTTGGCACCCTTCGTAGAACCCATGACATCTTCAGTAGCGGTAGTTTCATTGGACAAACCACTCACTTCTTGGACCATTTTTTCAGTAATAGAATCTGCCTCGAAATAGAACCGACAGCTAGTCAACAGTTCATTATTAGCCATTCTTTTTCTCCTTTTAAGTCAATAATGAATTAGACAACGATACTACTCACCTTCAACACCATTCCATTGGCTGATGCGGAAGACGACAAACTCAGCCGGGCGTACAGGACAAACGCCCACCTCTACATACAAACGACCTAGAATCATGGTTTCTGGAGGATTCAGCTCCTGATCACATTTGACATAGAATGCCTGTTCTGGCGTAGCCCCAAACAAAGCGCCCTCACGCCAAATGCGCTCTAGGAAGTTACTGACCGTGCGCCTGACACGCGCCCATAGGTCTTCGTCGTTGGGTTCAAAAACCGCCCATTGTGTACCCAGTTCAATAGATTTTTCGATGTAGCTAATCAGCCTGCGAACGCTGATATAACGCCATTCGGTTTTGTCTGGTTCTACTAAAGTTCGTGCTCCCCAGACCCGGATTCCTCGATTCGGGAAGTTGCGAATGCAATTGATGCCAAGGGGGTTCAAGAGTTCCTGCTCGCGGAAATTAGTGTCATAACCCAGGCCAATCACACCTTTAGGCACTTCATTTGCAGGCGCTTTGTAAACTCCTCGGGTTTCGTCGGTGCGAGCCCAAACGCCCATCATGTGACCACAGGGAGGCACTAGAATTGGCCTACCGGCGTTGCGCGGGTTGGGAATTTTGATCCAGGGATAGTAAAGTGCAGCAAACATGGAACGGCGATTAAAGCTTTGCAGCCAGCTCACCACCTCTTGGGGCTTGACGCGGTCAGGAGGTGAGTCAAGGACTACCATGCGATTGGGTGGATTGGGGATATCTCCACTCGCGGAACCCTCACACATGCTCACCATCAGCTCCATGATCCCGTGGACTTGCTCCAGGTTCATCACCTGTGCTTCATAGGCCCGCATTATATCAGGGCAGGCCAGCATAGTGATTTCATCAATTTCGAAAATACCACGCACCCCTGTGCGATCGTCGCGTACCCCCTCTACATCCCGTGAAAATCGATCGGGCGAGGATGGAACAATTGGAGGGGTTAGCTCGTACTCGCCATTGACCGGGCGTCGAGCTAAGGGTCGTCCCGTTTGAGCTTCATCTGTCACAGTGACATACATGGAATTTCGTAAGGCTGTAACCACATAAGTTGCTACATTGGCAGCAACATCAGCGTGCATAGTCAAGTTTTCATATTGCTCAAGAATTTCCTCACCCCGACAAATTTGGAGATTGAAGTACTCACCTGTGTTCTGAGGTGGTTCTCCTTCAGTGCCTTCGGGAAGGGGACGAGGCGAACCGTCACTAATCAAGAGCCTGATGGCTCCAGCGGCTACCTGCTCAGGACGTAAGGTAAAGGTCAGGGATGGACGATTCCCCCGACTTTGAATTAGTAAGGAGGCGTTCTCTTGAACCGCAGGCTTGGGTGTACCAGGTAACTGAGTGCCAATACTCGTGACCCAGCAGCGACCACCTCCATTCATAAAGTAGCCATAGACGGAATGAGGTAAATAGGCATCGAAGTCGGTGTAGCCATCAGACTGTGGACGGGCAAAGTAGTTCAGATATTGCGTCCAATTGGTGATTAGCATGGGCTTATATAATTCAGCCCCACCACGCACATCTTCTGTAAAACCAACAAACCCGCCAACTGCCGTGCTGACGCCTTCAATCGGTCGGCTACCTCGGTCAATTTCCTCAATATAGACACCAGGAGCAAAGTAATCAAGTCTAGCCATGAAGTCTCTCTGAATGTAAGGATTCAGGTGATGGAGAAATGAATGAAAAGCTTTCCCAGTAAAGGTTTCGAGGAAAATACAGATTTTCCTGATTTTCAATAAGGAGCGGTGAAATGGCCATTTATCGTTGCTTGTTGAGAATAGAAAGTCATTTAGCCTGGAAGTCTAGAGCTGGAATGCTGTCCAGGCAAGGGTTTCAACTATCTGAATCCTTACCTCTGAATTAGGATTAAGTACGTAACTAGCGCTCTCAAGCAGGACTAAGTAACACTTCTTTGAAGGTGTGAGTTTGGCTATCCACCAATACATTGCAATTCTGAGGTGTATAGCCTGGGCAATTCAGTGTTAAAACATAGTTGCCTGGGTGAAGTTCCTCAAAAAAGAACAGTCCGTCTTGGTTACTTGTCCGTGACTTTTCAATTCCGATCACGGTAGCCTCTGTTTCGGGAAGCGGCAGGTTCGTCACTGCGCTTTTGACGATGCCTGCGAGCGATACTCGCTTGGCGATCGCCTCGCCGTTCTTATTCTTTTGCAATTCTCTTTGGAGACTGATAATCCGTTCCCAAACCAAAGACCTCTGGCTAGTTTGGGCCTCAAATGGTAGTGTTACCGTTAGATACAACGCTGGACGCAAGGGGACACTTAAGGTGCTCCAAAGGATTCCAGGCTCAATTGGTGGGGTTGCAGAAACTGTCATGGGCAAATTGCCATAGCAGCGCAGTTCCGGAGTCAGAAACTCCTGCTCTAAGGAGCGATGGCGCAGCAGCAAGTTTAACGCTTCGCTTAGAAGGTGATGCTCACCCAAAGCTGTACGGTCCCAAGCTGTTACCATTAGTGATACATCGAACCAATTGGGCGACCGACTTACAGTGGTAGCTTGCAACCTTACCTCTGAAAGCTTGCCGTCAACCTGGCTTCCGCAGTGTTGTACCTGCTTACTCTCCCGAATGTCATAAAAGTACAAATTCAGCAGAGGTCCTGCACCCTTGTCCCGTCGACTGCCAGGACAACTAAAGTCAATTTGCTCCGTACTGGTGAGGGAAGTCCCCCCAGCCAGAAGTTCTGCTAGGGTCTGGAGAACAGATATAAGCATGAAGCCAGCAGGTGGTCTACATGCATCTAGATTAGAGGCATAAGGCGGCTGAGGTTAATTAGACTTTCGTCGATATTTGCCGCTACCAACTCAAAGCCGGACGGAAGCATCTCAGTTTTGCCAAAAAATTTGGGGCACAAGCCGGAATGCTCCAACTTCAGTTTGTAGCTTAGTATGTTCCCACAAAAGTGGAATGAAACCAAGCAGGACAGTCTCAATAAACCAGACAATATCAGATTCCTCTGTTGAGTTACGGTCACTTTTTCTCACTGAGACCACTAAATTGATGGTTTAATTTCTTGTGAATAGCAAGTCAGGAAAGGTAGCAGGGAGGGCAGAGAAGAGCTGTAGTTTATGCAAAAAAAATTAACAAAAAAAAATCAAACGCCTACAATTTTAATTTATTATGTATGTTATTATTTTTTAAAGTTCTAAAATCGGAATTCAGTTGCGTCGAGCAAAATCTTGTTAAAAAACAAGACCTTATCTGAAGTCAGTTTTTTCGGGAAAAAACCACAAAAACTATGATTATGCAGTTAAGAGCACCGAGTTCAGCTATAGCATTAGGGCCTGGTCAACAACACCTACCTGCTGGTCATAAATCTTTACGGTCTAGAGAACTAAAAGATTTTTCTAAATTGCAAATTGCAAGTTTAACAGCTCATGAGCCTATTTTTTGGGCTCAATTTTTTTATTATGATTCGCTAGTTTTAGAGCAAAAGGAAGTTAGCAGTTACGCTAAAACGCAAACTCATTTTTTTCGAGAAACATTAGCTTATTTGAACTCGCAAGTACAGGGGATAGAGTTTAATAGTGCTTTTACGTTAAATAAAATTAGCCTCGATTCTGTTACGTCAAATTGTTATATTTGCCCTTTGGGATACAGGGAGCAACATCTTGAATACATCTTGGTTTTTGCCCACCAACCTCTGTCTTCGGCGCTGCAACAGTACGTGAAGCAGTCTGCTATGCTACTGAGCAAGTACTTGGACCTTTATCTGGACTGTGGGCGTCAACAAGCTGAAATTCAACTGCTCGAACAGATAGTTCAGCGTGCAGGGCATCAGTTGCGCAACCCTTTGGCGCTGATTGGCCTCTATGCAGAAAATTTATGCTTGGGATTACCAACTGGTCCTTGGCAAGAGCAAGCAACAATCATTCGCGAAACTATACAAAAGCTGGATACAAACTTAAATGAACTCATTTATTGTGGTCAGGGCACAAAATTAAGGGTAACACTCCAAGATCTACGAACCCTAGTGGCTGAAAGTATTCAGGGATTACGACCTTGGATTAATCAGAAGCAACTTAAAATAAGCTACCCTGAAACCTCTACTACCCTGGCGATGGATCGCTTGCAAATGAAGCAAGTTTTTGACAACTTACTGAGCAATGCTGTGTACTTCAGTCCTGACTCAGGAACTATTACCTGTAGCTGGCAGACTTTTCAAGGTGAAGTACTGATTCGGATCTCTGACCAGGGGCCAGGACTATCTCCAGAGGATATCCAAAAGATCTTTACCCCCTTTTATTCCCGTCGCCCAGGAGGTACAGGGCTCGGCCTGACCATTGCCAAGAAAATAGTTCTTGACCATCAAGGCAGCCTTTGGGCTCAAAATTTGTTCGAGGGCGGTGCTACGTTTTCTTTGACGCTGCCCCGATCCATGAGTGTCTAGCGAGTGTTTACCATGCCTGCTGCTCAAAAGCTTTCAGTTTTGCTGGTAGATGATGATCAGCGCTTCCGCCAGGGGTTGCGCACTCTGCTTGATTTTTATAGTGACAGTGGGCCAATGCTTTTAGAGGTTGTGGGCGAAGCTGCCTGTGTGGAGCAAGCTTTAAGTCTGACAGCTGGGTTGCGACCAGCCTTAATCATTCTCGATCTAGAATTAGCAACGGGTGACGGAATTACAGCTCTCACACGTCTGAGAGAGATGTCTTATGCTGGCAAGGTTTTAGTATTGTCAGCTCACCAAGAGGATGACTGGATCTTCCGAGCAATGCAGGCAGGAGCGGCAGGTTATGTGTTTAAAACCCGTTTGGCGACTCAACTAGGTGATGCCATTACCACCGTGATGAAATCTGAAATTTATCTGCCTGCGGAGGTTGCAAGTGGTTTTTTTCGACGTTTTCAGGCTTATTCAGAGTCTTCTCTTCAAGCCCGTCGACAGCTTCACCTGACGGAACGGGAGCAAGAAGTTCTGCACTGGTTGGCTCAAGGAGCTTCTAATGAGGAAATTGCTAAACATTTATATGTTACAGTAGCTACTGTTAAAGCCCATTTAACTAGCATTTTTGAAAAACTGAAGGTTACTAGCCGCACGCAAGCTATTGTAACTGCTCTAAAGTTAGGTCTAATCGAATCTCAATAGTAGCTGTTAAAAAGGGAGAAAAACAGACTGCGTGTACAAGGAGTTTCCCAGGTGCCCTTATTTGAACGTTTTTATAAAGAATACCGCTGCTCACGCAACGCACCCTTAAGCTGCGAGCAGCCTCAGAACACAGTAGAGCAATTACCAGGGGCTAAGTTTTGTCTGGAATGCGGTTTTCCCGCGACCTTGCCGGATAAAGCTGAAATCCGAGGAAGCCGGGGCACTTATCAGGTTATCAGTCTTTTAGCCTCTCGGGGTATGGGTCGCTTGTATTCGGGAATACTACTGAATGACAGCCAACCTGTCGTGATCAAGGAATACCTGCTACCCACTCGTTGTTTTAATCCTGAAGAAACCCGACAGCGTAAAGAGACTTTCAAACGCGTGGCAGGGGTGAGTCCAGCAGATGGTAGAACCCAAGACTTTCGTCTCATCAGCCCAAAGGATGCCATTGCTGACCAGCAGGGAGAACGCTGTTATTTAGTCACGAATGGAGATCTGGAAGCCAAATCTCAGACCTTGAGCCGCTACCTGATGGCAAAAGGCGCGATGAAACCACCTCAGGTGCGCGAGGTACTCAATCAAGCCCTACAAACCCTACAGTTTCTCCACACTCAAAAGCTTCGCCTGCCCTCAGGCCAAGTGCGGCAGGGGCTGGCCCACGGTAACATCACTTTAGATAGCCTCTTAATTTTAGAAAATAATCAACAGTTTTATATATACCTTTGTGATTTGGCTATCTGGGAACGCTTATTTGATTCACCCTCTGCCCAACCTTCAAGCCCTGAGCCTGAGCAAGACTTAGTGGCATTAGGACTAGTAGCCTTTTATCTATGGGTAGGACGGGAAACAAACGATACCTCTGGTCAGTCTCTCGATCCTAGAGATAACCAACAATGGCCTCATTCTGACGATCCTTTAAAGCGGTTTCTTTACCGTTTGATCGGGTTAGACACTCCTTTCGATAGTGCTGAGGCAGCTCGCCAAGCTCTGCTGCAACTCCCTAAAGAAGACCAATCAAACGCTTTAGCACCGTCTGTTGTCCCTGAACAAGAAAAGAAGGGTTTCCGAAAACTCTTGCTCATACTAGGAGTCCTCGCTTTGCTGTTGTTGGGGGGAGGAATCTGGTATTTCTTAAGCCCTCGCTCAGGAGTTCAACAAGAGGACATGGCAGCTTTGAATAAGTTTGTGGCCCGATTCGCCGACGTAAACGGTATTCCTTCGGGGAATTTTACTTACACTGGAGAAAGCGATGGTACATGGAGCTCTGTCTTAGAAATAAAACCAGAGTCAGAGCAGAATCTAGAAGAATTATTGAAAAAGCCTAAGCCAGATGTAGATGCACAATTTATCTACCAACCTTTGTCTTCACCAGATGTACGAACTGCTAGTGCGCCGATTGATGCGGTACGGACAGGTAAGGCAAACTTTGCGATTTCTAGTCTGGTAGATAAGGTAACAGATGATCTAGATAGCAAGCCTGTCGCCTATGATGGCTTACTCGTTTTTGTGGCCTTCAGTAAGAAAGAAAAAAATCTCCCCAAAGCTCTTCAGGGGAAAATTAGCCTTGATCAATTGCGTGACCTTTATACAGGTAAGATCAAAAATTGGCAGCAATTTGGCCCTAATTTGCCTGATCTTCCTGTGAAACTTTATGCCCCCACCGAACCCGAAGCGCGGCACCAATTTGAACACCTAGTGCTCAAAGACGACCGTCAGCAGATTGCTTTTTTTGAGTCGCCAGAGAGGGTAACTCAACTTTCTACAGCTCAAACTCAGCGACAGATTGTCTCTGAGTTTGACGAGGGGCGAGCTGGCATTATCAGTTTTGGCATTCTCAGTAAAACCTGGGATCAGTGTGCAGGCTATCCCCTAGCTTTAGGTGATGACAACACTGCTAGTCAGGCCATCTTCCGGTTCAATGGTCAGCCGATAAACCCTTCAGATAACTTATGTGACAAAAACAACCGTCTGGATGTCCAAACTTTTGCAACGAGGAGCTACCCATTAGGATACCCTCTGTTTGTGGTATACCCTAAAGATAACAGCCGCCCACCTGCTGGTCCCAAGTTTGCTGAGCTGTTAACTACCAGTCAGGGCCAGTGTCTACTCCATAAAGCAGGGCTTGTTCCTTTACAACCTGTTCCTGAGAACCAACCGAAGTCCAATGGCTGCTAATCGCTGCCCTAACCAAGATTGCGAATACTTCAACCGGACCTTGCCCAATAATGCTAAGGTTTGCCCAATGTGTGGCACCGCTTTGGGCAATGTAGTTGCCCCTGCACCTACTCCCTCTGCCCCTGCCCCCCCAGCTCCCTATG
>CAXUIG010000063.1:0-28095 GCA_964250845.1 uncultured bacterium
TCATTAACTCAATACTTTTGAGTCATTTTGTCATGCGTTAGTCTAAACTCCAGACATGAGATATGTCTCAAAACCGTCAAGATATGCTTCAAAGGATTTTTTTTGGGGTGATAATTGAGTGCGCATCGAGGGGAGCCATACTGTGGAACTGTAGGCACTCCTATCTGCCTTACCAAATTCTACTAACTTGATAGCTGTCAAACATGACATCTGCACTAAAAATCGATACCTGCTCTACCATTGCTTGTGCAACCAGTAAACGATCAAACGGATCGCGATGATGCAATGGCAATACAGCGACGACAGCTAGGTGTGCCATGCTGATTGGTAAAATCTCAATGTTGTTTAGTGTCACCTGCTGAGGAATAAATTTTTCATATGTATCAGGTAGCGTAAGTTTGCCGATACTGACTTTGATAGCAATCTCCCATAGGCTAGCAACACTCAAAAATAAATCGACATCTGCTTCAAGCAGATTCTTGGCATCAACACTCAATTGTAAGCTGTCGTTAATGAACCAGAGGAACGTATGGGTATCAAGTAAAAATGTCATCCCATATACTCATAAAAATCTTCTAGAGGCTGGTCGAAATCAGGTGACATTGAAATTAATCCTTTAGCACTTCCAATTTGGCGACGTTTCTTAGGTTGGATAAAGCGCACTAGTTTCAAGACGGGTTGATCGTTCCGTGTGATCACAACTTCGTCTCCATCCAGTGCAGCTTGAAACAAACTATCTAGTTGGATTTTTGCTTGCTCGATGTCAATTTGATACATAGCTACTCGCTACTCACTAGTTGCAATGTCTTCTGTGAGTCTAGCGTATTGCAGATTAGCAGAGACTGTCTAATATCATGTCCGGCAAATTAGTTATAATTTCCGCACTTATGCAAAACTCCGAAAACCTTTCCCCCCTGCCTAAGAGAGCTTGCTTAATGATAAGTCTCCAACCAGACACGATATCAATCGCTCCGGCAAGCGCGTGTTTAGGGCATTGCTTATGAGTGCGCTATCGAAAACTTAGGCAAACTTAGGCACTCAGCTAATAGTCACGGCACATGCAACTCGGCATGTTTTCCCAACGCCTTCAGAGCACGCTCGATGGTGGCAACCTTTGTCCCGTGATGCGGGTCAAGGATGCGCCTCACTTCCCTTTCATCGGTGTTCAAGATCTTGGCAAGCTGAACCTTCGTTATCCCTGCTTTCTGTACGGCACGGTGGAGCGCCGCTTTGAGCGCGGTCATAATGGGAACGCATCGCGGCATCAACTGGAAAGACGGCATCATACTGCAAAACACTTAAGCCACCAACCCCGAGCAAAACCACCTCACTCGTAATGGAGGACCACTTGCATCGGTTAAAACCAGCCCCATTCATCCTATAGTCCTAAATGGGGGCGAAAAGATTAAGCTATTCGGGGACTATGTTAGGCAAGTTACTACAGGGGCGTTACCAAGTTGTTCAAGTCTTAAGTGCTAGAGGAGCCTGTCAAACCTACATTGCCCAAGATACCAACCGTCCTGGTCATCCCAGCTGCTTTGTCAAACATCTCTCGCCCGCCAGTAACAGCCCTAGCTCTGTGCAATCTCTCAGATGGCTGTTTTCTAGAGAAGCAGAAGCCCTGAAAAAACTGGGCAACCATGACCAAGTGCCTGAGCTTTTAGCTGCCTTTGAAGAAAACCAAGAGTTCTACTTGGTGCAAGAGTTCATTGAAGGGCATCCCCTGAGTGCGGAACTATTGCCCGACCACCGCTGGAGTGAAAGCCAGGTGGTGCAAATGTTGCAAGAGGTGTTGGGCATCCTGGAATTTGTTCACAGTCACGCGCTGCTCCATCGAGACCTCAAGCCGAGCAATCTGATCAGACGACAGCAAGATGAGCGGTTAGTCCTGATTAACTTTGGCTCGGTTAAGCAAGCTTCGACTCAAGTGGTAAAAGCTCAAGGCAACACAAGCACCACTATTGCCATTACCATACCCGCCACGATTGCCATTGGCACACCGGGCTATATGCCCATGGAGCAGGGGCGAGGCAGACCACGCTTCAACAGTGATATCTATGCCGTAGGGATAATTGGTATCCAAGCGCTGACCGGGCTGAATCCCACACAATTACTAGAAGACTCGAACACAGGTGAGCTGATGTGGCAACATCAGGCCCAGGTTAGCACTGAGCTGGCAGCTGTGCTCAACAAGATGGTGCGCTGCCACTTCAAAGACCGCTACCAGTCGGCTACTGAAGCACTGCAGGCGCTCCACGCCCCACCCTCTGCACAAGAAACTATCCCAGTTTTTCAGGGCAATAGCTCAGAACCGCTATCCGACGAAAAAACAAGTGATGCGTCTGTAACGCCAGTGGTGACGCCAGATGTACAAAAGGCACCCGATGAAAGCTTGGCACAGGTAGACGAGCTTACACCCTCTCGTCCGAGCCTTCCTACCCATCTCTTGCTGCTCCTTGGCGTAGGCATTGCTATGGGTCTTGCTGCTGTCATGGGCGTACTCTACGCTTATATTCAATTGAACGAGATTAGGACTTTGAAGACACAGGCAAAATACGAGGAGTGCATTCCTAAAGCAGAACGTGAATCCTGGGCAGCAGAAACAGTTTTTTACAACGATGCTCAAGGGCTTCTAAACCAGTGCCGCCTGGGATATGCTAAGAAGCTGGCGGCAAGCCAAAAATTTGCATCTGCGATCAATGCCGCTAAAAAAATACCTAACAAGAGCACCCTTTATCCAGAAGCTCAGAAACTGATTCGGGAGTGGTCGGAAATCTAAATATGACAGAACTTGCGATCGCTATCTAATTGCGGTTCTTGCCAGGAAAAGGCAAAATGGCTCACTGACTGAATTTGCGGTGCCGCCTGATGGATTGCCTGCATTTGCGCTTCTAGCGACGGGCGGTGATTAACCGCGTGTCCCCAAACACCAGCTAACACTGGACTAATTTGGGTACCCGGTGGTGCGTACTCAAGAACGCGCTGGACTTGAGCAACAATACAACTGGTGTCGTCGCAATCACTATAGGACATAGGATGCCACTCCAGCGAACTATCAAACATGTCCCAAGGCTGCAAGCGAGCGTCATACCCTTGACCTATCGCTTTGTTTGAATCTGTAAAAAACACCGCTCCGACCGGAATTCCTTCCTGCTGGACAGGCAAAATTGCCGCTTCCAGAAAGTCCAGGATGCCTTGCATAGCATGGGCAACGCTCAGCTGCCACAACTGGGATTCCAAAAGCGGTTGGCGTTGGGCTGGAGTCGGTAAAGGTTTGGTTACAGAAGGCAGGGGCGGTAGACTGCGTCCCTGCCAAAGTGGTTCTCCTTCCTCAGGAAAGATTTTATCAACGGCGTCTACATCTGCCACCTTCACATATCCCTGACTCAAGAATCGTCGAATCAGTTCAATCCCTTTGCCGTTGAGCGCACGTTGATACAGCGCTTGCTGGGCAGCATCACTGTAAATCCATAAATCTTTGACTTTGCTTGCTATGGAAGCGTTTCCTAACTGGCGCGGATACCGCACATAGTCAAATAACACTCCATCCGGGTGGCGTCGAATCACCTCCTGAACCATCTGGTAATAGTCTTGTTGCCCTTGGAGGTTGTAGGGATCGACAAATACTTGACTCCCACCACCGGCAAAATCTAGACTTGTCTCTCCCAAGCCATTGCGAGCCAGCACCGATTGCCGGTCTGGGTGCAGCGCGTAGGAGTAGCCGAAATTCATTAGAAAAATCCAGGCGTAGACCTTAAGACCCCGCTCGTGACCCTTTTGAATTGCTTGCGCCAACAAATCGGTGTTCTCGCCTCCAGGGTCCCGGACAAGGCTAGGCCAAACTGTCGGGTTAGCCGAGGCAGGCAAAAGCACCTGACCGTCGGCAAGCACATCTATATTCACCTGGTTGTAGCCCTGGTTGGCAATATGATCCAGGATGTTGTCTACTACCCCAGGGTAAATATCACAGGGATACAGGCGCAGCCAAACCGCCTGGGTTTGAGGCCAGGTGCGGCTACGGCACCGCCGCAATTTCTCTGCGTTTTGGGTCAAAAGCGCATTGTAGCGGTTATGGGCATCCTTATTGCCTTTCACTGACGCCTGAAGTAAGGTTTCCTTCTCTTGCTTTGCCGCCTCTGGTAACTGGCAATACGCCGTCGCTTGCGCCTGCGCTGGATTAGTCCAGAAGTGCAAACTGACGAGGCTACTGGTCAGGATGGCGGCGATCAGACGACGCCCAAATCTCAAGCGATGGTTGGACATTAAGACACCGCTAAAAAGTTAGCTTCCTCGCGAAAGCGCCGCCTCTACCTGCTTGAACTCTAGATCCAGTCGCTGCTTTAGCTTTTGTGGCAAGGGGCGATTCGGGTAAGAGCTGTAGTGTCCGGCTAAGGAGTTTAGCGCTGTTCGCATGGTGGTGAAAGAGTTGAGACTGGAGACAGCGCTATCCCGGCGGTAGCGAGCCGCAAATTCATTAATTTGTTCACGGGCTTCTGCCTGAGTCGCTGCTTTATCGGGTGAATCTTCTGGTAATTGAACAGCACTTCTTAAGGTATTCAGCAGAGCCAAGGTGTCTTGACGATAATCCCCACTCAGACTGCCCGTGGCGCTGCTAGAGGAACAGCCCATCAAGCCAATGACTACAACCAAAACCAGGGCAAGCAGACGTGACCAATAACGCTTCATAAACATTAAGTGAAATGTTAGTTAAAGAAGATAGAAATTAACGTCCATCCTACCCTGAATTGGTACTATGGGGATCAAGCTGATCAGCGCGATCGCAACAGTTGACGATAAAGCGTATCTCTTTCCTGGTAAGGACGCCCCAAGGAGCGGATAGCGGCTTGTAATGTCTCGACTTCCATGCAGGTGCCGCCTTGAGCGCCAGCCATTGTGGTAATATGTTCTTCCATCAATGTACCGCCGATATCGTTGCAACCCCAGTTAAGGGCAACGGTAGCACCAGCAAGCCCCAGCTTGACCCAGCTCGGCTGGTGGTTGGGAATCCAACGCCCCAAAAAGATTCGTGCCACAGCGGTTAGTAGCAGTGCATCTGCCAGAACAGGTTGATCGCGCCCCACGCGGCGGCGCAAAGGTTTGGGGGCTTCTTGACCAACGAAAGGTAACAGAATAAATTCCGTGATGCTAGCTGGGTATCCCCGGTCAAGGGCGGTTTTTTGCAGCGATCGCAAGTGACTCAGATGACGCATCTGCTGTTCCGGGGTTTCAATGTGTCCAGACAGCATCGTGCTCGTCGTCGGTAACCCCAGTTGATGCGCCGTACTCACAATTTCCAGCCAAGTCGCTGTGTTAATCTTCTCTGGACACAAGATGCGCCGCACCTCATCATCCAATACCTCAGCTGCTGTTCCGGGCATCGAGCCCACACCAGCATCCCGCAAGGCGACAATCACCTCACTATAACTCAGCCCATCAGCCCTGGCAATGAATTGCACTTCCTGCGGAGAAAAAGCGTGTAGATGCATCTGGGGAAATTGCTCCTTAATGGTTTCCACCAGTCGCAGGTAATACGGCAATGATTCCCCCAGCAGCTTCGCCTTGAGATTCAACCCCCCCTGCATACAGATTTCCGTCGCACCTCGCCTGGCGCCATCCGTCGCTTTTTCCAGAATTTGCGCCCAGTCTAACCAGTACGCTCCCGCCTCACCTTCATCCCGCCGGAAGGCGCAAAAACTACAGTGCTGCTCACAGATATTGGTAAAGTTGATATTGCGGTTGATGACATAAGTAACAGTGTCACCCGCTTGCTCGTGGCGTAGCTGGTCAGCTGTGGCGCGAATGGCACTGACTTGGGCTGGGTCAGTCTGTAGACTGAGCACCACTCCCTCTTCTACAGACAGATCGTACCCCAAAAGAGCACTTTCAAGAATTGACTCAACAGTTTTAGTCGTCACAGAGAATTACCACCTATCATGACGCCATAGTATGGCTTAATACTAAACAAAGCCAAGTGCAAAGATAACCTTTCAAAGTACTCTTTTTCCATATAACTAAATGAGTATCAGCCAACCTAACTCAATGTTATCTGTACCATCCGGCGCCTTGCGGATTTCTGAGGTACCGCTTGCCTCTGGAGATGCAGGTAGTGCTCCGATTCAGCTTTCTCTGGTAATTCCGACTTACAACGAGTGTGCAAATATTAAAAATATCGTTAGGATATTGAGCCAGCTGTTGGATGAGGCTATACCAGGAGACTACGAGCTGATTGTGGTAGATGATGATAGTCCAGACGGCACTTGGAAAGTTGCTCAGTCCCTGATCAGCGACTATCCCCAGCTGCGGGTGATGCGGCGCACCTCAGAGCGAGGACTTTCCTCGGCGGTGATTCGGGGGTGGCAGGCAGCGAGGGGGCGTGTATTAGGCGTGATTGACGGCGATTTGCAGCATCCACCACATGTGCTGTTGCAACTGTTGAGTGCGATTGAACAGGGAGCGGATTTGGCTGCTGCCAGCCGCCATGTGGAAGGCGGCGGTGTCAGTAGTTGGAGCATTGTCAGGCGGTTTTTATCCCGTGGCGCTCAGCTTGTAGGGTTGGTTCTGCTGCCAGGGGTGCTGGGGCGTGTGTCCGATCCGATGAGTGGTTACTTTATGGTCCGCCGCAGCTCCCTTGTCGGTCATACACTGTATCCACAAGGCTACAAAATTCTGATTGAGGTTCTAGCCAGGGGAACTATACCACAAGTTGCCGAAGTTGGGTATGTATTTCAAGAGCGCCAGGAGGGCGAGAGTAAGGTCACCTGGAAACAGTACGTGGATTATCTGCATCACCTGCTGAAGCTGCGCCTATCCTTAGGACAGGCTGATCGCTTCATTCGGTTTGGTTTGGTTGGTCTAAGTGGGGTTTTTGTAGATATGGCGCTGCTTTACTTCCTGAGTGACCCTACTACGCTGCATTTGCCGCTAACTCGCAGTAAAATCTTTTCCGGGGAGTTGGCTATTATCAATAATTTCTTGTGGAATGACCGCTGGACTTTTGGTGACATTTCCCGCCAGCAGCATGGATGGCGTCAGCGCCTCAAGCGGTTCTTGAAATTCAACGTTATTTGCCTCGGTGGGCTGGTGTTGAACGTGCTGGTGTTGAATTTGATTTTCAATTTCCTCATCCCCAACCGCTATATAGCAAACTTGGTGGCGATCGGGGTTGCCACTATCTGGAACTTCTGGGTTAACTTGAAGCTAAGCTGGCGCGTGACGCAAGTAAAATAGCAAGGCTGAAAGCGAATTCACGGTTCATCCTTGATACTTTGTGGGACACCCACTGACGACAGACCTGCGATCGCTCGCAGGTTCTGGCAACGAATCAACTCGGTAAAATCCAAGCTGGGACGCCCTTGAGCGATCGCAACCGCCTCAATAGCAGACAACAGATGGCTAGCCGCCTCGATTTCGTTGTAGCCGCGCCGTTGCGCCACGCGAATTGCGGCTTCATCAGCATTTAGCTCGGACTGAGAACTGCGGCTGGTGCGCCAGATGCGATTGAGAGCGCTGGCGGTCAATCCGCCCGCCACTACTACACCCACCGCATCTCCCTGAACTAATTCCACCATACCCCCTAATAGGGCCGCCAGCGCCACACCTTGATAAATGTCAGGTTTAAACCACTTAACTCCGGTGAGCCAGCAAACGTTCCTTAAAAGCAGCAAATCGCGTTGCGGCTTGGAAAGGCGACGCCACAAATCAAAATTAATAAAAATCGGACGCTCCTGCTTCCAGGGGAGCGGAAAGGGGCTATAAATCACTTTTGCCTGCTCCGGCTTGCTAACAATTTTAGTGCTCATGCGACCAGAAGCAGGCATGAGATCTAATAAGCGGCGAATTTCAGCAGTTGGCTCCATTGATTTAGGAATTTGGGATTTTAGATTTTAGATTTTAGGCCAAAATTACAAATCTCAAATCACTCTCACTGCTGAGTGCTAAGATTTAAGGTTCAGACGGCTGAAACTAGGAATTTCCTTGCATGGACCCTTTTGATCCAATTCCGCCTGAATGGACTACGACGGCGATTCACGCTTATAATTTTTACTGCCCCAAGTGCCGGTCTAGCAGCCGCGAGGCTAAGCAAGTTTGGCTCAATCGGCGATCGCCAGTGATGACTGAAGACTATCGCCGAAAATGGCAGGAGTTTTACCAGTGCGAGTGTGGTTGTGTTTGGTGGGCTTGGAGTAACGAGCGCCCCCGTCCTGAGTTGTCATCTGGGGAGCATAACCCCTCGTAGGGTGCGATCGCTACTCGCGCAAAATGTAGGGGAGAGCTTGAAAAGCTCTCCCCTACACAAAGCTTGCTCTTACCAGGTGCAGTAATTAAGAGCCGCCAATTGAATTGGCTGCTGCTTGCACTTGCTGCACGACTTTGCTGGGTAAGGGCACGTAGCCCAATTGACTACTCGATTGTTGCCCTTGAGTCAACCCATAGTTGATAACGTCCTTCAAGGCTTTGGCTTTGGTGGCGTCGGGATATGTCTTGTAAGCCAACAGCCAGGTATAGGTAACGATGGGATAAGAATTAGCGCCGGTTGGATCAGTGATGAAGGCACGCAAGTTTGATGGCAATTTGACTGCATTCAGGGTATCAGATGCTGTTTGTGCAGTTGCCTCAGCGTATTTCCCAGATTTATTTTGCAGGCTAGCAAAAGGCACGTTATTCTGTGTGGCGTAGCCATACTCCACATAGCCTATAGCCCCTTGGGTTTGTTGGATCTGAGCAGTGACGCCGTCGTTGCCCTTTGCACCGACTCCCACCGGCCAGTTTACAGTTTTACCGGACCCAACTTGGCTTTTCCATTGTGAGCTGATGGCGCTCAGGTGTGAAGTAAAAACGCTAGTAGTACCACTACCATCGGAGCGGTGTACTATCGTAATTGGTAAGTTGGGCAAATTCACACCCGGATTGGCTTGAGCAATTTTGGGGTCATTCCAAGTCTTAATTTGACCCTGAAAAATTGCGGGGTAGACTTGGCGTGAAAGCTTCAGTCCGCTTTTGACATTGGGCAGGTTGTAAGCCACGACAATAGCCCCAGCAGTCATCGGCAATAACACCACACCCCTTTGAACCTTGACAATTTCTGCATCCGTCATTGCCACATCACTTGCCCCAAAGTCCACCGTTCCTTGGGTGAACTGTTGTACCCCTGCCCCACTGCCAACAGCTTGATAACTAACCTGAACATTAGGATGTTGCTTGTTGTACTCAGAAAACCAACGCTGGTACAAGGGTGCAGGGAAAGTGGCACCGGCACCGGTGAGGGAGACAGTGCCACCGCCTTGAGCCACACGTGCGGTGCTCGAGGCGGGGCTAGCAGATGCGCCCGCACTCGAAGCTGTACCCTGTGTTGATGTCGAAGCTGAATTGCTTGGCGAACTACAGGAAGCTACACTAAAAGAGATAGCCAGTAAGGGTAGAAGAAATACTTTTCGCCCAGAGCTAAGTTGAGCCAACATAGAAGTCTTTGGTTCCAGTAGGTGACAAATTACACCACCTGATCCTAGTACCGTCAGGTTAAAAACTGGTAAAGCTTCGGTTAGCCAAAGGTTAAGCTTGTATCCCCGATCCTTAAACCAATTCTTGTCATTGCCGCCGCCACGAGGACGACAGTGGAGAACTTTCAGTAGCGAGACAAGCGGTTAGGTTCCCCGCTTGTCTCGATTGCCAGTTCTAGAACCTAAAGGTGGTTCGCAGTGTTCCCACGTAGTCTATAGGGTTGGACCGATTGTATTCTGGATTGATAATCACCAACACGCCAGGGGTGATGTCAATATTGTCTGTGAGGCGGTAGCGGAAGAAAGCTTCTGCATGATATGAAGTGCCAGTATCCACACGCCTTCTGTTAACAACAGTACCATTGGGATTTACAAAGGTCTCTCGCACGGTAGTATCAGTCAATTTAGGCGATTGACCAAAGAGCAGACCGAGCATGTTGCCTTGTTTAAACAAGTCAGGGAATGCTAGGCCCCCAGCATAGTACCAGATATTGGCCGTACTTCCTGTGTGGCCAGTGACTCTGTCGGTGCCAGCGCCTGTTGCGGCAGCTTGGCTGAATGCGTTTATCGTCGGGCCTGAGCTAGGAGAGCGTTCTGCGATCGCCTGAGTATAGCCTCCCCAACCGAAGAGAATCAAATTTTTGCTGGGGCGGAAGCTTCCTTCCAGACCGTAGTTGTTGGTTGTAGTTGGGACGAGACCAAAGGGCGATGATGCCAATAGACTGCCTGTGTTGTCAAAAAGGTTTTCAACACCATTACGTCTTTCTGGATTATCGTAGCCGTGCGAGTAGGTTAGACCAATATTGACGTATTTATTGATATTGAAATCGATCTGGCCAATGGCGTAATAGGCACCATTCGCAATTCCGTAACCTCTGTTGGGGTTATTAGCTGCCTCCGCAAAATAGCCTAGTTCGAGACCTACAGCGCCTTGAGGATTGATGTGAAAACTTACTCCAGGACTCGCAGAAGTCCCCAAAATCCCAGTACCCGAACCTAAGCTACTATTAGGCATCCGGTAGATGGGGCTGAATCGCCCGTAACGGGAGATCGCACCATTGCCACTACTTTCAAAGGGGCTGAAGGTATTGAACCCTCTTTCGTTTAACTCAACGTTAGCGGCATCAATTTGGGCAACGATATTCTTACCCAAAGGTACACGATAAAACAATTGATCAATGTAGGTGCTGTTGCCTTCATCCCCTACAAACCCTAGGTAGGTCATGTTAGTACCCGTGACCGCTTGGTTGAATGGAGTGGTGTTTCGAGATTGCAAGCGAGTTCTCAGCAGGTCTTTGCCACTGAAACTAGTATTTAAACTCAAACGTAGCCGGTCGCTAAATGTTTCGTTGTCATATATATTGCCAAGGGAGCCTCGCTGTCTACCCGATGGCACCGCCCGTCTGTCACCACCTATACCAGAAACGTCAAATATGGCTTCTCCAGTCAGTTTGGTGGTGGTGGAGAACTGATTCGCTTCTACTTGAGCGGTGCGAGCTTCCAGGGAATCCACACGACCGCGCAACGTGGCTAGTTCCGCTGGAAATTCTTCTTGCAACCGCTGCAGGGTAGCCAGGTCTTCTTTGCGCACCAGGTCAGATGTTCCTGCCGCAATCAGTTCGTTCACCCGGTCTAAACAGGAATTCAAACCAGCAGCAAATTCATAGCGAGTCAAGGCTCGGTTGCCGCGATAGGTCTTATCTGGATAACCTGCGATACAACCGTAGCGTTCAACTAGGGACTGCAACGCTTGGAAAGCCCAGTCAGTTGGCTGCACGTCCGACAGTTGGGAAACCGATGTCACCTGAGCTACCGATGTGGTGGGCGCTTGGCTGTACTGATCGATTTTTTGCAGCTGAGAGTTGGTTTCGTTGGAGGTGGGCGCTTGGTTGTAACGGTCGATTTGTTGCAGCTCACTGCTGGTTTGGCTGATGGTGCTAGCAGTGGCGGCAGGCGCTAACTTCGTCGCCGGAGCGACTGACTCCGCTAAAGTGCGGTTTGCCAAGAGCAAGGTAACACCCAGGAGCAGTGGACTCAGTTTTAGAGTATTCCAGAAAAGTTTTGACATCGTTTTGCTCTCACTCACACCGTATGTTGTAGACTCAGTAGAAATGTGCGTTAATGGTTCACGCTAAGTCCTAAGCAGATATTTTTATTTTTACACCATCTTGAAAGGTGTTGTTAAGTCAGTTGTTCCACTTTTGCAACCGGTTCACTGGCTTGAAAAAAACAGTTGCCGCGCCTTCATCGTCCATGTCCTCATCGGTCTGTCTTCGGCGGACAGGAGCTATTTCCCAATATCTGCGAACGAGGTTGACAAAGTAAGCCCTGGTACCATATTATACAATAGTGCCAAGGCTTAACACAGGCGGACAAAGTTTACTTTATTTACTGACTTTGCTTAGGGAGTTGCAACAAAGAATCAACCGCCGGTCGTGCCTAATCAGCATTCCCTCCTCCTCAAACTGCTGGAGTATTCGTGTCACTGACACCCGCGTCGTATTTATTACCTCCGCCATTTCCTGATGGGTCACCCCCAAGTCAATCAGGCGGCCCTGGTCGATGTCACGACCAAATTTATGACCTAGCCAAACCAGGAATTGCCACAACCGCAGGGAAACTGGTTTCCGGTGAACCATAGAGAGGATTTCCTCGGCCTGTTGTATATGTAATAACATAGCATCTAAGGCTTGATACCAGAGCTCAGACGGCAGAATGCTCATTTCTACACTTGTCAAGCACTCAATTTGGTAGGGCTTGACCCGAGACAGGGGTATGCCCACGATATCGCCCGTTCCCCAGTATCCCAGCGCGATCATTGCCCCTTGTTCGCTCCATGTCAACGTGCGGACGGCTCCGCGCTCAATTCGCCACAAGACGTCTTGGTGTGAAGGAATCAGTTCGCGGCGGCTAAATAGCCGTTGGGCCAGCGGGGATGCTAAGGCTGGATTCGGAGCAGAAATTGCCATAAATCAAACCTTGGTTTTGATATTTGTATTTTTGCAGGTTCAGTCTTCCAGAAGAAGTGGAATTTCTCAAAATCATTTCAACATGCCATCTTAAACCCACAAGTTTAAGAACAGGTAAGGCTTTAGTAAAGCTTAGGGGTGCAAAAGTGTAATTAAGACCTTTGACCAGTGACAATGTAGGCCACTCGCTGACCTATGTTAGTGGCATGGTCAGCCATCCGCTCCAGATGACGAATAGTTAACGCCAGCAAGAGCATCGGCTCCACTACCCCTTTGACATCTCGCTGTTGGGCCAAGGTTTGGTAAACTGTTTTGTAGGCTGTGTCCACGGCGTCATCCAGCCGCTTCACCGCTCGCCCTGCTTCCGCATCCAAATCCGCCAGCGCCACCAAGCTTGCTGCTAGCATGGCTTGGGCATGATGAGACATTACCTCAATCTGCGGTACGCACGCATGAGGCGGATAAGGAAAAAGTTTAATCGCAATTTCAGCCAGATCCTTGGCATAATCGCCAATGCGCTCCAAGTCTCGCACCAGTTGCATAAAAGCACTTAACAGGCGCAAATCTTGAGCCACTGGTGATTGTAGGGTCAGCAGGGCGGCACAATCTAACTCAATTTGCCGGTAGAACTGATCAATTTTTTTATCGAGTAAGGGAATTTCCTCAGCTGCCGCCAGGTTACGAGCAAATAAAGCCTCGTGACTCAGACGAAACGAGTGTTCGACCAAGGCTCCCATGCGTAAAATCTCCCGTTCTAAGCGCCTGATGCGACGTTCAAAATGGGACCGATCAGAATTTGGATTAGAAACACCAGGATTCACCCAAAGCTTCTCTAGCAACGAAGCAGATACTCTCTCGTTTACTATAGTGTCAACTATCAGGAACCTGCCACGGCGTCGGGGAGTTCAACCTGCAACCAAGCGCCGCCGGTGTCGGGATGGTTTCTGGCTTTGACTGAACCGCCGTGGGCGAGAACAATTTGTTGGACGATCGCCAAGCCCAAGCCGCTACCAGTACTAAATGACGCTGGCTGCCTTGTCCGTGCTGGGTCTCCCCGATAAAGTCGCTCAAAAACGTGCGGTAGATCCGAGTGCGGAAAGCCAGGGCCAGAGTCAATAATATTAATTTGAACGTGGTTTCGGGATGCGGTTGATTGAATAATTTTTACTTCGACACGAATTGTTCCGGCCTCGGGGCTGTATTTAATACTGTTATCGAGCAGATTGAGAAACACTTGGGTTAAGCGGGATTGGTCTGCTCTGAGCCACAAAGTTTCTGGTCCTGAATAGGCACTCACGAGCCCTTTTTTCCGCGCTAGGGGTTCGAGTGTTTGCCAGACTGAGTGGATCAGCGATCGCAATTCCACAGGTTGGCAACGAAGCTGTTGGCTGGGGTCTATTTCCAGCTGGCTAACTTCCAGCCAGTTTTGCACCAGGTTAATCAGCCTGTCAACTTCTGGCACGAGGCGGTCAACCCAGCGGCGCATTGGATGCTCCAACTGCTCCTGCAACGTTTCCACGACTAAGCGAATCGAGGTCAGTGGGGTTCTCAGTTCATGGGCTAAATCGGAAACCCCGCGATCGCGTGCTTGGCGTAGTTCAACCAGAGGTTGCCGGTTTTCCAAGAATACCCCCACTTGCCCCTTTGGTAAAGGCCAGCTCGACGCCCGCAAAGTGAGCGATCGCACGTCAACCATAGCTGCTGCATCCGCGCAAGCCGGATGGAACACCCACTCTCGCACCTCTGGCTGCTGCCCCTCACGAGTTTGCTCAATCAACTGGTCGAGTTCATATGAGCGCACCAACTCCAGCAACAAGCGCACCTGTCCTGGCTCCCACCTTTGCAGCCACAACAGTTGCCGCGCCTTCTCGTTGCACCACAGCAGCTGATTTTCTTCATCGACTTGTATATATCCCAGTGGTGCAGCCTGGAGCAGAGCTTCAAAAATTTGTACTTGGTCTTGCAGCTCTTCGCGCTGCTGCTGTTGAAGGGCAATCTCTCGCCGCAAGCGAGCAATAATGGGTAGGGAAATCCGCGCGGGGTCGCCCTGCAACATCAGCAGTAATTGCTGGAGTTGCCGGTGGAGTTTGGTCGCATGCCAAAGCCAAAACCCAATCGGGATCATCAGCCCCAGGAGGAATGCTATGATTGTCATCAGAGGGAAGGATGTACCCCCTTGGGGATTACTAATTTATCCTTACATCATTGTGACCTTTAAGTTCGCGATTAGTGCCCAGAAGCTAATTGCTACCCAAATCGATAACCGAACCCGCGCACGGTGACAATGCATTCGGGATGGCTGGGGTCTCGCTCCAATTTTTCCCGTAACCAGCGGATGTGAACGTCTACTGTTTTACTATCCCCGACAAAATCTGGTCCCCAGACTTGATCGAGCAACTGTTCGCGCGACCAAACCCGGCGAGGATAACTCATAAATAGTTCCAGCAGGCGAAACTCCTTGGGCGACAAGCTGACTTGCTGCCCTCGAACAATCACCCTACACTCTTGGGGATAGAGAGTGACCTCTTTAAACTGTAACACTGGTAGCTGGGGCAAAGCGCCGAAGCGTTGGCGGCGCAACAAGGCGCGACAACGGGCAATTAACTCCCGCATACTGAATGGTTTGGTGAGGTAGTCGTCGGCTCCCACTTCAAGTCCCAAGACACGATCGGTTTCACTGCCTTTGGCACTGAGGATCAAAATCGGTACTGGGTTTCCTTGATAACGGAGCAAGCGGCAGATATCCAAACCATTGATTTGAGGCAGCATCAAATCCAGAACCACCAGGTCAAATGGAAACTCCCCTGAGGTAGTATCAGGACTCTGGAGCAACGCCAAAGCCGTTCGCCCATCAGCGGCGGTTGCTAAAGCGTAACCTTCCGCCTCCAAAGCCAGAACGAGCATCTCCCGAATCAGGTTTTCATCTTCGACCACCAAAATGCGGCTCACTTGCCCGATTTCTGTCTTGGGAAGACACTTGGGTAATTCACGAGTAAACATGAATGCTTAAAATTTTTGTCTGATTCTTTACCAAGATTATCTGAATTTGATTACATCCGAAACCCTCTTGCATCAGAAATGCAAACCCTGATAAATCTCCACCTTGACAATATTTCATTATGGTGATAAATATCAATCTGAATCCCAATTTCTCTACTCGAAAATCTGCAGGGGCTCTTAAGTAGATCTACTTGCTTCCAACCCCAAACCGGCAGCATTAGCAAATCCGCTAAGAGCACACTGGTCTCAATCACTTCACTTTTGTCGCCCAATTAGTCAAAAACTAGCTCCAATTCTGTTTGATGAAACAGTACTTTTGTGTTGTTACCGTCTATGTTTATTCTTTTGGTAAGCTCTAAAAGGTTGTTCTTAATTTCTGACGTATTCAAGACAATTTGACCTGTTTACTATATCGGTCTTTAAGAGTATTCCACCATCAGGATTTTGGCCAAACAACAGCCGAAAGAAATACTGGTTAGCATGCAACAGTACAACCAATGGCAGAAAAATAGAAAAATCAGCAATATGCAGTGGTTTGCAGCATAGTTTATACTCAAAAAACTGCATATGTGAACAACTTAGTGGGCATGGCTTTAACTGATGCGATTTTAGTTTCCCTGATGGGTTCCCTGTGTACGGGGTATGACTTGGCCAAGCAATTCGATGGTTCAGTCGGTTTTTTCTGGAAGGCAAGCCACCAGCAGATTTATCACGAGCTAGCCAAATTGGAGGATCGAGGCTGGGTCAGTGCCCAGACGATTCCCCAAGCAGGTCGCCCGGATAAAAAGCTCTACCGAGTCACAGAGCTTGGCCAGAAGCAACTTGTTGAATGGATCGCTAGACCCTGCGAACCCATGCCTACCAAAGATGAACTATTGGTCAAGCTCCGGGCTGGATACCTAGTGCCTCGTCAGGTGATTGTGGAAGAGTTGGAGCGTCATCGCAAACTTCACCTGAAAAAATTGTCCGTTTACCAGGATTTGGAGCGACATCACTCTCAAAATATTCCAGAACTTCCACAATCCGAGGCAAAGTTTCGCTATCTGGTTATACGTAGAGCCATTCACTATGAGACAGATTGGCTGGCTTGGTATGACGAGGTAATCCAGGTACTAGGTATAGATGGACAGAACAGGTGATTGAGTGTAGATAAGCTGCTCAAGCAAATGCCGAAAATCCCAGCTCCGGTGGGACATCCTGTATCCGCCCCGGACCGATCGCTTGGAGTGCTTGCTTGAGGGAAATATCGCCGGTGTAGAGGGCACGACCGACAATTACACCAGTGACTCCTAGTGGTTCAAGTGCCAGCAGGCTCAAAAGGTCAGTTACAGAGCTAACGCCTCCAGAGGCAATGATCCCAATAGTAACCGCTGCTGCGAGTTCTCTCAACGCTTCCAGGTTTGGCCCTTGGAGGGTGCCATCACGGTTGATATCGGTGTAAATAATAGCGGCAGCTCCCAGCTCTTGCATATGAGTCGCAAGTTGGGTTGCCAAAACCTCAGAGTTTTCGAGCCAACCACGAGTTGCCACTCGTCCCTGACGGGCATCAATACCGACAACGATCTGCCCCGGAAATTCTTGGCACAGCTCGGCTACAAGAGTTGGCTGCTCTACAGCGATCGTTCCTAAAATGACCCGCCGTACACCTCGTTCCAGCAGCTGGGCAACGCTGGTGCGATCGCGCAACCCACCACCAACCTGAACCGGCACCGGCACCGCTGCCAAGATCGCCTCAATTGCCGGGAGGTTAACTACTCTACCCGTCTTCGCACCGTCGAGATCTACAAGATGTAGCAAGGAAGCTCCCTGCTCCACCCACTGTCTGGCAACATCACCTGGGTTATCGTTAAAAACCTGCGATCGCGCGAAATCTCCTTGATACAGCCGCACACATCGACCTTCTAGTAAATCAATCGCTGGGATGACATCCATCTAACTTTTCCTCTGAATCACTGCTTGTCTGAAGCCCAGCACAATCAAAATATTAGAAAGTGTCAAGAAAGATTCTGCACTCCCGTGCAGCCAATCTACATTTGCCAGAGTCTGACCATAATGCACTTGGGCGTAAATCCCAGCTGGGATGGTAACGGCGACAAAAACCAGAGTGCCGTAAAACCCAATCAGTCCCAAACGCGGCGTTTGTCTGACTCGGGTGAGAAACCACAAGAAACCCAAGTAGGGAAACAAAGAGAGGGCAAAGAGGGCTTCTTTAGAAATCATGGTTCAGATTTGATCGGGGTTCTAGAGACAGGTTGACACTCGTCTCCACTAGGTTGAGCTATATCGCTAGACTGGGTGGAACGCCAAATCCACCAAGCAGCTGCGCAAAGGGTGAAGTTACCGATGAGTGTCATGGCAGCTTGTAGTATGACCAGCCATTCTAGAGATTCGGCGTTGTCAAAAAAGTGCCAGGTGCAGGCACACATGGCGCTAACGACAGCTGGTAGCATGGCGAGGGATAACGCCCGCCAGGCACGATTGCTACTTACTTCACCATAAGTCCAGATTAACCAGATGGCGGCGATCCACTCAATCACACTTGAGATATGAATAATCCAGGTAGGAATTGAAAGCGCGTTCATGAATTCAACTGACAACGCAGATGCTTTCCTATCCTACCGCCAGGATTTCGTTAAAGGCTCGCCAACTCCGATAGAGTTTTGTTGAGGGGCAGTAGGACTAATAATAGCGTGAGGCAGATGCGGGCGGTTTTGTGTGGCTACTACGGTAAAGGAAATGGTGGGGATGAGGCTTTGTTGGCAACGCTTTTGCAAATGCTACCGGCTGATGTGACGCCGATAGTGCTTTCTGGCAACCCAGACGAAACACGCGATCGCTATAATGTCGAGACATGCGATCGCATGGCTTTATTACCCATCCTGCAAGCACTCCGCCAGTCCGATGTATTGATCTGGGGGGGCGGCAGTTTAATGCAAGATGCCACCAGTGCCGCCAGCCCACTTTACTATGGAGGACTGATGGCATTGGCTCAACAGCTCAGACTAAAAACCATTGCCTGGGCGCAGGGAATTGGCCCCCTGAAGCGGACTCTAACTCGCAGCCTGGCGCGGCGAACGTTTGCTGGTTGCACAGCGGTGAGTGTTCGCGATCGCGGCTCTGCTGCCCTCTTATCTAATTGGCAAGTTGACTGTATTCTTGCTCCTGATCCGGTTTGGGCGCTTTCTTGTGCCCCAGTGCCTGGATGGGATTTACCTGCTCCCAGAGTGGCGGTGACGTTGCGATCGCATTCTCAACTGAGTGCAACTCGCCTGGCGAACTTGACCCGCGCTCTGATTGACTTTCAAACAGCAACGCAAACCTGCATTTTGCTGATACCGTTTCAGCGGACTCAAGATTTAGCGATCGCCCAGTCAATTGCGCCCCAACTGCCGGGTCCAAGCCAGGTTCTTTGTCTCGAAGATCCAAAAACCTTAAAAGGAGTGTTTCGAGGTGTAGAGATGGCGATCGGCATGCGCTACCACAGCTTGATCATGGCAGCATCCGTTGGCTGTCGCTGTTTTGCGCTCAGCTACGACCCCAAAGTTAGTCAGCTGATGGCAGAACTGGCGATGCCTGGGTGGGAGTTGGATCAAATGCCAGACGACCCCAACTTGATCAGTCAGACGTGGCTAGAGCATTACGCCAATGGTGAGCCTTTAGCGCCGGAGCAAATTCAGTCTTTGGTAGATCGGGCGCTAATTCACCGCGACTTATTGACACAAGCGTTACTTTGAGCTAATTAATTAGCTTTGCTGTTGCTGCGTACAATTTTATATTGGTATCGGCGATTACAGATAAAATATCCTGCCAGCCTCTAATAAGTAGTTAGAACTAAGGCTAAAACCAATAAGGTGCTTGGGGCGTCCGAACAGGACTATAGAGGTCACGCATCAAGTTTTCGGATTTGGTGCAAGGCAGCCGCAACTTCTATTGGCTTTAAACAGCCCAGGATGAGAGTCCCAAGACGAGAAGGATTTGACTATGCCTCGACTTATTTCAGTCCCTGATAGGGATTCATACACAAAAGCCGCCCCCAGCATAGATACAATACCACATTCGCGTACGGGGGATGTGTTCGACGAAAATGAATTCCGCTATAACCGCCGCTGGGTAGGAATGCTACCCGCTTCCAGCCGTGGAAGTGTCAATGATAACCCGTTACTGATTGGCAAGGGATTGCCCCCGTTTGAGGCGATCAAGCCTCAGCATGTTGTGCCCGCAATGACGCAGCTCCTGGCGGAACTAGACGAGAATCTTGCCACATTGGAAGTTAAGGTACGGCCTACTTGGAGCGGCTTAGTGGAGCCGCTAGACTGCCTAGTGGAGCGCCTGAAGTGGAGCTGGCGCATAGTAAGCCATTTGATGAACGTCAAGAATAGCCCCGAACTGCGTAAAGCTTACGAGACTGTGCAGCCCAAAGTAGTGCAGTTCTTGAATAAGCTGAAGCAAAGCCAACCGCTCTATGAGGCTTTTAAGGCGCTGCGTGCTGGTGATGCCTGGGCTAGCCTGGACTCAGCCCAACAGCGGATTGTAGAAGCAGCGATCAGAGATGCCGAGCTTTCGGGCGTAGGCTTGGCGGGTGAGAAGTGCGAAGGCGTTGCCCAATCGCCGCAAGCTCGCTTCAATGCTATCGAGCTGGAGTTGGCAGAACTTTCCACCAAGTTTGCCAACAACGTCTTAGATGCCACCAAAGCTTTTAGCCTCACCCTAACCAAGTTTGACGAGATTGACGGCTTGCCTCCCAGCTTAACCAGTTTGGCTGCCCAGGCTGCGGGTGCTGCGGGAGAGGAGAACGCTACGGCTGAGAATGGCCCCTGGCGCATCACTCTAGACACCCCCAGTTTTGGCCCCTTCATGCAGCACAGCACCCGTCGTGATTTGCGTGAGAAACTCTATAAGGCCTTTATCAGCCGTGCCTCGAGCGGCGAGTTAGATAACGCCCCGGTGATAGAACGCATTTTACAGCTGCGTCAGGAAAAAGCGATGCTACTGGGGTTTAACAGTTTTGCCGAGTTAAGCCTAGCCAGTAAAATGGCTCCCAATGTTGAGGCAGTGGAGGCTCTGCTGGAGGAACTGCTGAGCGTCAGCTTTGATGCTGCTGCCAAGGAAATGGATGAGCTAAAAGCCTTTGCTGCTGCCAAGGGAGCAAAAGAGAGCAGCGGATTGCAGCCCTGGGATATAAGCTTTTGGTCAGAACGCCAGCGGGAAGAAAAGTTTGGATTCAGTGCTGAAGAGCTGCGACCCTACTTCCCCCTGCCCCAGGTGCTAGATGGTTTGTTTTCCCTTGTGAAGCGGCTCTTTGGCGTCACCATCACTGCTGCCGATGGTGACGCCCCTGTATGGCATGAGGACGTGCGTTTTTTCCAGATTGCTGACGAGATCGGTGCCCCGATCGCCTACTTTTATTTAGATTCTTACAGTCGCCCAGCCCAGAAGCGGGGCGGTGCGTGGATGGATGAGTGCATTAGCCGCGCCAAAATCACTGAAGCTGGTACGACAACCACGCGAATGCCGGTGGCGTATTTGGTTTGCAACCAAACCCCCCCTGTAGATGGCAAGCCCAGCCTGATGACTTTCAGCGAAGTGGAGACTCTATTCCACGAGTTTGGTCACGGTTTGCATCACATGCTGACGCAGGTAGATTACGCAGGGGCGGCAGGCTTCAACAATGTGGAGTGGGACGCGGTGGAACTGCCCAGCCAGTTCATGGAAAACTGGTGCTATCACCGGGAGACGTTGCTGGATATGGCTAATAATTTTTCAATCCCTAATAGGGATTTGCACACAACAACTTCCCTAAGTATAGATACAGTAAAGCATTCGCGCACTTCAGATGGATTCGACTCAGAGGAAAATCGCTATTACCAAAAGCTGTTGGCCGCGCGCAATTACATGAGCGGCAGTGCTAAGCTGCATCAACTGCACTTTAGCTGCGTTGACATAGAATTGCACCACCGCTATCAGCCTGGTGGTGATGAAAGCGTAACTGATGTGTGTAACCGTATTGCCCAAACCACCACGATTATGCCACCCCTGCCAGAAGATGCCTTTTTGTGCGCGTTTGGGCATATCTTTGCTGGCAGCTATGCGGCGGGTTATTACAGTTATAAATGGGCTGAGGTACTCAGTGCCGATGCCTTTGCTGCTTTTGAAGAAGCTGGACTGGATTCGGAGCTGGTTCTAGCCGCTACGGGTAAGCGCTTCCGTGATACGGTGCTGGCATCGGGTGGTAGCAAGCACCCGATGGAGGTGTTTAAGTCCTTCCGGGGTCGCGAACCTAGTATCGCGCCCTTGCTCAGGCACAGGGGCTTGGCTACTGCTGCATGAACACCCCACCTGATTCACCGTTGGCAGGTTCCTGCTGGGCCGCTACAGCCCGTGCGCCTGCAGCCAGAGTTCAAGCAACCCAAGCTGCCAGAGCTTGTTGCCGTTAAGCCTCGTGCGTTCCTCGTTGGGCCTGGCCAGCAGCCGCTCGACGTACTCGGGCCGAAACAGCCCGCGATCGCGTGCTGGCCGAGCGTGCAGGGCAGAGCGCACCAGCTCGAGCAAGTCACCCTCGAGGTGCATGAGCGCAGGCACGGGAAAGTAGCCTTTGGGCCGATCAATGACCTCAGCCGGGATGACCCGCCGGGCGGCATCCTTGAGCACACCCTTGCCACCGCTGGCGAGCTTGAGGTCTGGGGGGCAGGCGGCGGCCAGCTCGACAAGCTCGTGGTCAAGAAACGGGGTGCGTCCCTCGAGGCCCCACGCCATGGTCATGTTGTCTACGCGCTTGACAGGGTCGTCGACGAGCATCACCTCGGTGTCGAGCCGCAGGGCCCGGTCGACGGCACTACCCGCCCCTGGCTGGGAAAAGTGGGCCGCAGTGAAGGCGCGGCTAACGTCGTCAGAGCAGGCGTACTCCGGTGCTAGCATTTCGGCCATCTCGCTGTGCGGTCGGTCGAAGAAGACACAGGCGTAGGTGTCGAGGCCGTTGTCGGATGCCTCTAGCATTGGGGGATACCAGTAGTAGCCGCCGAAGATCTCGTCAGCTCCCTGGCCGGACTGCACGACCTTAACGTGCTGCGAAACCTCCCGCGAGAGCAGGTAGAAGGCCACCGTGTCGTGGGAGACCATCGGCTCACTCATGGCCGCCACTGCGCCGCTGAGGGCGGGCAGGAGCTGCTCAGTCTCAATCCTCAGCTGGTGGTGGTCGGTCATGTAGTGCTTGGCGATCAGGTCGGAAAAGGTGAACTCGTCCCCCTTCTGACCACCGACTTCCTGGAAGCCGATGCTGAAGGTCTGCAGGTTTTTCTGACCCTCCTCGGCTAGCAGGCCGACGATCAAGCTTGAGTCCAGTCCGCCCGAGAGCAGAACGCCGACGGGCACGTCAGCCACCATACGGCGGTTCACGGCGCGGCGCAATGCCTCCAGCACCGCGTCATCCCAGTCCTCGACGGTCATGCTGGCGCGGGCGGGGTCGCGAGCAAAGGGCGGGTTCCAGTAGGTCTGCTGGCGGCGCGAACCGTCGGGCTCGACGATGAGCAGCGTGGCTGGCGCGAGCTTGCGCACTCCGCGCAGGATGGTGTGGGGAGCGGGGACGACGCTGTGCCAGCTCAGGTAGTGGTGGAGAGCCACGGGGTCGATGCCCGTGTCGATACCGCCACCAGCTAGCAGGGCGGGCAGCGTGGAGGCAAAGCGCAGGCCCTCGCTCATCTCGGCCAGGTAGAGCGGCTTGATTCCCAATCGGTCTCGAACTAGCATCGCACGGCCCGAGTCGCACTCGACTAGGCAGAAGGCGAACATCCCCAGCAGCCGCTCGACGAAGCGCTCTCCCCAGCAGTGGTAGCCCTTGAGCAGCACCTCCGTGTCGCTAGAGGAGAAGAAGCGGTAGCCGTGAGCGCTCAGTTCCTCGCGTAGCTCCTTGTAGTTGTAAATGCAGCCGTTGAAGACGACAGCCAGCCCCAGCTCTTTGTCTTCCATCGGCTGGGCGCCTGACTCTGAAAGGTCGATTATGCTCAGGCGGCGGTGAGCCAGGCCGATCCGCCCCTTGGTCCAGAGCCCTTGCCCGTCGGGGCCCCGGTTGGCCATGGTCGCGATCATCCGCTCAATGCCGTCCTTGTCAACGGCACCGTGCGCTCTCACTTCGCCTACAAATCCGCACATATGGGTGTTCGAGTCAACTGAGTTCCCCAGCAAGTGGGGAGTTTCTCCTAATTATAAAACCTCTGTGCAGCCTATTATCTAAAAACAATTCGTGACAGGGCCATGTTTAAGCTCGTAATAGTGGAAAAATCGCTCGCAAGCCTTAAATTATCTACCTGGGTATCCCATGTCTGTGTTTAATCAAATCAGGCATTACCATGAACAATGAACAAAAAAAGAATTATATAATGCAGTCTACAGTTGTCTTTGGAAACGCTCATATTGAAGGTGCGAATCGCTCGGGTTGGTTCATTGGTCACTTTTTAGCCCCGACCGATGACCCTCGTTCGACTCCCACTCTAGAAGTGAAATGGGCTGTTCACTCAGCTGGAGAAAGTAGAGTCCAGTGGGCAATGAATGTCGAAGCGACCACACTTTCCATCCTTATTAAAGGGCGATTCCGCCTTCAATTCCCAGAGCAAGAGGTTTTACTGGATCGCGAGGGTGACTACGTTCTCTGGTCTCCAGGTGTACCTCATTGTTGGTCGGCTGAGGCAGCTTCTACCATTCTGACCGTCAGATGGCCATCGAAGCCAGGAGATAGCGTAGGAATGCCGCCGCAGTTGGGAGGTGAGTGATACCAAGTCCGGTTCTGACCATCCACTGCGATCGCATGCCACTCTCCATATTCATAGTCAAGACTCGAATCAGGTGTCCCCTCCCTTTTGGATGAACTGCTTCAAAATCTCGCCCGGTTTTCGATCCCAGGTGTCGATGTGCTCGTATATCAGACCGTCTTGGTTGAGTTTGTATGTAGAGTAGCCATTAAAGAACACGCGAGCTTTCCACGGAACACGCAAAACGCCCCTAACCGTCCAATTTGCAATAATGGTGTCCTCGTCTGCCTGATACACGTCATGAAGATCGAAGTTGATTTTCGTAAAAAATAGCTGGGCGTGAAATCGCAAAGTCCAAAAGATAATGCGATAGTTCGTTTTTCGTTTAAATTTGTTGACTGGGTCTTGAAAGTAGATATCCTGTGTATAGATGTTGTAGGAGATGTCTTGCTCAAAAAGTGTAGGTAGATCCTGTTTGAGCGTCTCAACCACCCGTTCCAACTGCGATTGATATTCCACTCGCATCACGCCTTACAAGCGATTATTAAAAAATCTGAGGAAACCCTGAAGTCCCCAACTCAAAGATAATCTGTTGTTGCTGACGCCGCTCCGACCTAGATCCGAACGAGAAGGTAGTGAAGCTGGCTTGGCATAGGAACCTTTTTGCAATACCTTACCCAGGGCGTCGTTGTCTGCTCGCAAACCTTCGTAGAAGAAGAATACCTCCCCTTGAATGCCGCGAGACCTATTATACGCGATCGCCTGCAAAAGGTATTCAGGACTAATGCGGTATGAGCCCAGCTTCACCAGAATGCCGGGAGCAAGGAGCGGCAACTCAAGGGCAGTGAACTGCTCGGTGACAAGCCTATCGACGATACGTCTATAGCTCTCGAAGTCGCGGCGATAAATCTGCGGGTGGATCAGATCAACTAGTCCGCGCTCAAGCCACGCTTGGGAGTCCTGGAGGTATTCCTTGAGTCCCCAATCGTAGATACTAGGAGCCATCGACACTAAAAGGTCTGGATTGATGGCTTTGACTTCCTGGTAGAGGCGAGCCAAGAAGTCGGTGAGAATATCAGCACGCCACTGGAGCCATTGCCGATCCTTGGGGTTCTGCGGCGGATTCCGATTGAATGCCCGGCGGTAGCGTTCGACGGTTAAGAGGTCATAGCCCCCTTCGCTGGGAAGTGCAGGCAGTCGGTCATCCCCCTGGATACCGTTGACATTATAGTTCTTGACAACTTCAAGTACCAGGCTCAGCAGGAAATCCTGCACCTGAGGATCGAGTGCATTCATCCACTCGAAGCCATTCTTGTTCAGCAGGTGGAGAGTGCGATCGCGGGCAGCCCATTCTGGTTTTTTCGCCAGCAGATGTCCGCCATTGAGATTGTAGGAACTGGCGAATCCATATTCAAACCAGGGAATGACTTTGATGCCAACTCGCCGCGCCTCGCCAATCAGTTCAGCCAAGGGGTCTCGACCAATATATCGCGGGTCAATCTCGACACCAAAGGTTTCCCGCATGACTTGACTAGGATAGAGCGTGACGGCTTTGTTCCAAACAACGGGAAACACTACGTTAAATCCCGTTTCGGCGAGGAAGTCCATTGCCTCAGCAATGCTTTGCTTGTCCTTTAGAACCTCACTATCCGTGTTGGTGATCCAGACGCCGCGCGTTTCAATCATCGCCGTCTCGTGCAGTTGATCCGCTAACCTAATAGTACCCACGAAGTTGGCGATTCATCGCTGACATCATAACCGCAGCGGCGAAGGAGACATCCATGTCTGTGCTAGAGGGTTCCTGGAAGCATGAATATATCGTCAGCAATGGAGTCAAGCTTCACTACGTAACGCAGGGAGAAGGCACTCTGATGCTGATGCTGCATGGGTTTCCAGAGTTCTGGTACTCGTGGCGGCACCAAATACCAGAGTTTGCTAAAGATTTTAAGGTCGTTGCCCTCGACCTGCGTGGCTACAATGACAGCGATAAGCCAGAAGACAAATCGGCTTATGTGATGGATGAGTTCATCAAAGATGTCGAGGGGGTGATTAAGGGACTGGGATATGATCGCTGTGTCCTGGTTGGACATGACTGGGGGGGTGCGATCGCCTGGAACTTTGCCTACGCCCACCCAGAAATGGTGGAGCGATTGATTGTGCTGAATTTGCCTCACCCAGCCAAATTTGCCCAGGGTTTTCGCACGCCACAACAGTTGCTACGTAGCTCTTACATTTTCTTCTTTCAGCTACCGTGGCTACCGGAATTACTCTTACAGTCGTCAGACTACCAGGCGATTGAAACTGCTTTCATGGATATGGCAGTTGACAAGACCGCTTTTACCAAGGCGGATATTGAGGCTTACAAGGATGCCGCTGCCAAACGCGGTGCCCTGACAGCAATGCTAAACTACTACCGCAATATTTCTCAGCAGAGAGTGCTAAGTCAGGATTGGAGCGTTCTCGAAGTTCCAACGCTGATGATTTGGGGAGAAAACGATACGGCGCTCGGCAAGGAGCTAACCTACGGAACCGAAGCGTATGTCAGGGACTTTCGGATCAAGTACGTCCCGAACTGTAGCCACTGGGTGCAGCAGGAGCAGCCCCAGCTGGTGAACCTGTATATGCGAGAGTTCCTTGCACCGCTCCTGAGTCCAGGCTATTAAAATTTGTAAATCAAGCTGATGTAATCGAAAAGGTCAAAGGAGTATCTGTGGCTACAAAGACCAGTCTGCAAGGGGATATGCGTGACGCTATCGAACAGTTTACACAGGAAGAGGAAGGTAATATCCCTTGGGCTTCAGGATGTAGCCCCGATCTCTTCCTAGCAGACGGAAACAAGCAGAAGCTCTTTGATGTGTGGGCAACACATACTCAAGACTGCATGATTTGCCAGAATGCTCTGAAAAACATTAATCGCCTCACGATGTTGGCCTATGTGGCTGCTGTTGTGTGTTTGTGTCTAGGTGTGATTGTGGATTCACGGGCTGTGGCGATGAAGGTTGCGGTAGCGACTGCAGGGCAAACGGACACATCCCTTTTGACCGTTATCCCCCCTGCAGGATTCTGGTGGGCGCTTGGGGGCGCAATCCTATTTGCAACGGGGGGATACCTGCTTAAAAAGTTCAGTCGGCTCTTCTATGTTTATAAGTTTGAGCACGCCCACAATGATTGATACTTTTATCGCTCATAATAAATTCTAAATGGTTCTGCGAGAATGCCTAATATTTGATTCAACTGGTTAATAAAATATTCAGTTAAATCAATTGTAACAATCTGGTTTTCTAACTTGATAAATTTCCAGTTAGTACCCGTTGAAACTGCACCATACACCACTTGCTGTTCCAGCCCCTTATGAGTATTAAATATTTGAGCAGCAACCATTTGAGCTACGCATTGTCCTAACCCAACGCGGATATCATTATCTTTCGCTTCAACCAAGGTTAATACAGGAGCAGTAATTAGTGATTGATTACTTGATGCGCTTAAGATAAAATCACAAGAGCCTGTTAAACCTTTTGATTCATCAATATTAAACATGTTGCCAGAAAAATAACCAATTTTATTGTGGAATATACGTCTTACCTCCAATAATATTGGGGTTAAAACCAACTCAGAACGAGCTTTTTCGGTGCTAATACTTGCCGCTAAATCCAAACTTTCATTTAGTGTTTCTTTAAGGCGTTGGGAAGGTTCAATGGGTGCAACATGACTAAAGAAGTGGGGAATATCCTCAACTGTTAATCCGAGGATAGCAACAGCTTGGTCAATAGTTTTGAAATCACTGTATGACATATTTTCAGAGTCAGCAGCATTGACAACGCTACTATAACCATTTTGTAAGGATTCAGGTTTGAGGAATTAGAGAAGGCTTGGATACCTCAGCAAATA
>CAXUIG010000064.1:0-27846 GCA_964250845.1 uncultured bacterium
ATCACTACAATGCGTCACTGCAATCCTGACCATTACTATTCAGGATTACCCACGTGACCGCGTTCTCTCAATGCTTCATTTAAAGCATCTTTTACTGAAGCTTCAAAATTAAAATTTTCTTTCATAAATAAAGTCCTTTATTAAGATTTTCGGTTATGCAGTTGTCGAAAGTAGCGTACACCACCCCTTACGAGTGCCTGCCGCAAAGCTTTATTAGGAGTACTGTCATTTTCTATGGCTAAACTCTCAGAAGACGTTTCCTCCTTGTTCGGCAAGATAAAATACCAAATTGCCACTAAACCAAGTCCAATTACAACACTACCTCCGATTTTGCCCCAGGCAAATTTGACAACAAGTAAGAGAACTAACATGAAGAAAATCTCCTCTGCTGATTTGGCATGAACATAATGAGGATCGAAGTCTCTCAGCGCATTGGGATATCTGATAGCCAAAATACCAATGGCGATGATGATCAATGAAAATATGCTCCTTCTGACTTTCTTCATGCTTGTCATCCTTAGAGAATTTTTGAAAAGGGGGGTCAGCTTTCACGTCAGTTAACGCCTTGCCTTCCCAACCAGCGTGTTGTTTAAAGACTGACCTCCCTTTTTTAACACGTTCTTAATCATTTCAATTCTATAAGTATCTTAATATCTGACTTTTTGTCTACCAAAAAACTACTTAAATTAACTTTTTGAAGAATAAAAACTAGTCATAAATACAGTGGACACTGCTTTAAGTAACCACTAGCAGGGGTCGCTAGCAGCCTTTATTAACTCGGAATTTGAGTGTGTTTTTACCACGCAAAAAAATGAAACACCGTGGTTTTACTGTTTGAGTACAGAGCAGCTATTACATAAATAGAATGATCGCAATCTGCTAATGTTCTCACACTCATGAGCAACTCCCCGAACTCTTCCAGCCACAGCAATCAAGAGAACCGCTCTCCCAGCCGCTATCAGATGATTCGAGAATTAGGTCGGAATCGAGAATGTGATAGAATCACTTATATAGCAACCGATATTAGAACTTAGCATCATCTCTGTGACTGCCAGAAGCCTGCTATGCGCAACAAGTCCGCCCGCTTCTACGCCTTTCTCTCAGTCGGTGCAGCCCTACTCAACATCACCCTCAAATTTGGTGCTTACCGACTGACGGGTTCACTTGGGTTGCTATCGGATGCCTTGGAATCGGGAGTGAACTTGGTTGCCGCCATGGTGGCTGTTTGGGCGCTAAGTTTTGCCGCCCGCCCCCCAGATGCTGTACATGCCTTCGGGCACTCCAAAGCGGAATACTTCTCTACTGGTGTGGAAGGGGCACTGATCCTGGTTGCCGCTGCTGGTATTGCGATCGCCGCCGGAGAACGCCTGTTTCATCCCCAACCTCTAGAGCAGTTAGGGTTGGGGTTGGGGCTGACGCTGATAGCAACCGTAATCAATGGCGGTTTGGCTTGGGCGATGTTCCGGGCTGGACGGCGACTGCGCTCCATCACCTTACGGGCGGATGCTCATCATTTGCTAACGGACGTGTGGACAACGGTTGGGGTGTTGCTGGGAGTCTTTCTAGTAAAGCTGACAAACTGGCTGGTGCTTGACCCGCTCATTGCCCTGATTGTTGCTGCCAACATTGTCTGGGCTGGTTGGCGACTGCTGCGCGAAACCGGGTCTGGACTGCTGGATGCTGCCCTACCTGCGGACGAACAGCGGCTTATTACTGATATCTTCAGGCCTTATCAGGAGAAGGGCATCCAGTTCCATGCTCTGCTCACACGGATGGCTGGCTCGCGCCAATTTGTGTCCTTTCACATTCTGGTGCCTGGAGCGTGGACGGTGCAGCACGGTCACGAGTTGTGTGAGTCGATTGAGTTAGCGATTATCAAAGCACTACCGGGAACCCACGTCATCACCCATTTAGAACCCCTAGAAGAGCGGAGCTCGTGGGCCGATCAGGACTTAGAGCGGACAACTGATGTTGAGTAAATATTGTAGACTAAATACTCTATACTTAACCACTTTTGAAAGTTTCAGCCTAGTTGCCGGGATGCGTCCCAGACTCCACGCTCCAGACGATGAGATGGTTTTGGAGGCTGCTGTTAATGGGTAAGAGTAATGCGATTGTCACGTTTAACGGATTCTTACGCTGATAGTGCAAAGCTTCGCAGGCAAATCGTTGAAGCTTATCACGAGTTGTCCCCCCTGGAGCAAGTGATTGTCCAATTGTTCTCGGTGATTTACGAGCCAGTCAGCAGAACTTCGTTTGTGCTCTGTTTGAATGAGGCTGGAGCACGGGATAGAAACGGTAAGCCTTTCACCCACCAAACCTTAAAACCTTACATCGACCGATTGCTGGAAGCGGGCTTGTTGGTTCAAGAAAGTGGACAAGGACCGCAGTGCCATCCGTTACTGGAGGAGATTGCTACTCGGGATGCAGCGCTCTTAGGACATTTTGAAACGCTAGCCCAAGTGGTGCAGGAGAAACTGCCTATATCCACTCGCAGCAAGGATGGACCATGCAATTTCAATAGTGAACGGCAATTGATCCGCGAAGTCCGGCTTGGCATTTACCGCAAAGACATCAAGTTCATCAATAAACAGCTTCAAGACTACTATAAAAATAGTTATCCAAAAGACAAGCTCTCGCTCGGTGAGATCTATCAACGAGTATGCAATAACCCATTCGACGCAGATTGGTTGCGCACACTGCCCCAGGAATTGTACGAGAGTGTGCTAGCGAGCATACTGAACGATTCCATGCTGGAATTAACCCCTGCTGACGAAGCGTTTTCCCTGCTTGAAGCAGACTGCGCTAGACAAATAAAAGGCTCGGATTTTCAGCGCATCCTTTTGACGGAGCAACTCATTTTGCGAGGCAGATTGCAAGAGGCACAGCAGGTTCTTGAGTCCCTGTCTGAACCGGATCGCAGTAACTTCGCCAATCTGTGGGGATGGTTGTCTTTTATACATGGTGATGATGAGAAAGCTATCGAGCAATATACTGTTGCCTTGCAAGCCCTCAAGAAAGGCGCAGGTAAACGGAAGGTGTACTTCCAATCCATGAGCGGACTGTTTTTCGTCCTGGCGCTGCTGAAGCAGGGGTCTGGCGTCGGCGGAGCCTCTTCAACAGAGAATCGCCTGAACGAAGCCCAAGGCTACGCCAGTCTGGCACGGCAGTCTAAATATTGGCTCAGCTCGATTTATGGGATGCTGGAAAACGTAATGCTTTTCCAGCAAGGGGATATTTCCAGGAAGGAATCTGTGCTGAATGCGCCTCCCCACTCAGGGCATCACAGTTTAGAAACGCTGTTGCGTGCCCTGTGCATTTACTGGGTGGATGCCAACCAGGCGAAAAAGCTGCTGCCCAGAGTGCTAGAGCCTTTCTATAAGCAAGCCGAGGCGGCTGGTTACCACTGGTTAGCAATGGAGTCCGCCGAGCTGTTGTCGCGGCTCAAACCGCGTGGTCCCTACGGCAACCAGGTGCGCCAAGATAGCGGCATCCGCCCCTTGGTGGACGCGATCTTGGCGCAGGAACCCTGGGAACTTTGCTTGAATGCACTCGCTTCCTTGCACAAGGAACCGCAGGTAACCGCCAAATCTGACACAGGGAAGCGTTTAGCCTGGTTTGTCACATTTTATTCAAGTAGCTGGATGCTGCAACCCCGCGAGCAAACGCTCACGGCTAAAGGGGAGTGGGGCAAAGGTCGCAATGTCGCGCTCAAGCGCCTCAAAAGCAATCCGAGTGAGTTTGATTACCTCACGCCTCAGGATCTACAGGTATGCACTCACCTTAAAGCTACCTACACTTACGGGTATTACGGGCAAACTGATTATACGTTCGGGGAAAAGGCGATCGCTGCCCTGATTGGACATCCGTTTGTGTTCTGGGAAGATGCTCCGACCACCCGCGTAGAAATCGTGAAAGGGGAACCAGAACTGCTCGTCAAAAAAGGCAAGGGCGACCAGTTAACTTTGCAATTTTCCCCTGAACTCAAAGAAAACAAGAACACCGTCCTGGTTAAGGAAAGCCCAACTCGGCTCAAAGTGATTGAGATCGACCCAGAACATCGGCGCATCGCCGAGATTCTAGGCCAGCAAAACCGCCTGGAAGTGCCTGCCGCAGCTAAAGAGCGGGTATTGACGGCTATCAATGCCGTCTCCAGGATTGTCACGGTACATTCTGACATCGGCGGTGGCGTAGCAAGCGCAGAAGAAGTCCGAGCAGAGATAAAACCTCATATTCACTTGTTGCCTGCCGGTGATGGGTTGAAAGTGGAGGTGCTGGCTCGTCCCTTTGCTCAAGGGGGACCGTATTACCGCCCCGGTACGGGAGGCGAGACGGTGATTGCGGAGATCGACGGCAAGCGTCTGCAAACCACCCGCAATCTGCCCGAAGAGAAGAAACTCGCTCTTGCTGCCATAGCCGCTTGCCCCACCTTAGTCCGCCAGTCAGGAAGCGATGAGGAATGGCTGCTGGAAGAGCCGGAGGACTGTTTAGAACTGCTGCTGGAACTGCAAGCCTTAGGGGACACCGTTGTCCTAGAATGGCCCGAAGGAGAAAAACTGCGCGTCAGTCACCACGCCAGCCTCAAGGATTTGCAGTTGAAAATTCAACGCCAGAATGACTGGTTTGCCACCAGCGGTGAGTTGAAATTGGACGATCATCTAGTGCTGGACATGCAGCGTCTGATGGAACTGCTGGAGCAAACCCCCAGTCGCTTCGTTGCCCTCGGTGAGGGTCATTTTCTGGCGTTGACTCAAGAGTTTCGCCTCCGCCTCGATGAACTGCGGGCATTTTCGGAAAAACAGGGCAAGGATCTGCGCGTTCACCCGCTGGCGGCATTGGCGTTGTCAGACTGGATGGAAGAGGTCGGGGATCTCAAAGCCGACAAATACTGGAAGGCGCACATACTCCGTCTGAATGAAATTCAGAATCTGGAGCCGAGCCTGCCGTCTACACTCCAAGCCGATCTGCGCGAATACCAGCTCGATGGCTTCCGATGGTTAGCGCGTCTGGCACACTGGGGCGTGGGTGCCTGCTTAGCTGATGATATGGGACTTGGTAAGACCCTGCAAGCTTTGGCGGTAATCCTCACTCGCGCGCCCTCTGGACCAACCCTGGTTGTCGCACCGACTTCGGTATGCATGAACTGGATCGGTGAGGCGCAGCGGTTTGCCCCTACCCTCAAAGTGATTCAGTTCGGCAGCGGCGATCGCCAAAAGGTACTCGAACAGCTACAACCCTTCGACATGCTGATATGCAGTTATGGTCTGCTCCAGCAGGAAGAAGTGGCACTTCTTCTGGCGAAGGTGCAGTGGCAAACCATCGTGCTGGATGAGGCTCAATTCATTAAAAACTTCGCCACTAAGCGATCGCGCTCAGCAATGAACCTGCAAGGCGGGTTCAAACTCATTACCACCGGGACTCCGATCGAAAACCACCTCGGTGAGCTATGGAATTTATTTCGCTTCATTAATCCTGGTTTGCTCGGTTCGTTGTCAAGTTTCAACCAGCGCTTTGCCACCCCGATTGAGAAATTCGGCGATCAACAGGCACGCCACCGACTGAAAAAACTGATTCAGCCGTTTCTACTGCGCCGCACCAAAAATCAGGTGCTAGCAGAATTACCATCCCGTACCGAAATTGTGCTGCATGTGGATTTAAGCGCGGAGGAAATGGCGTTCTATGAAGCGCTGCGCCAAGATGCGATCGTCAAACTGTCTGAAAGCGAGGCGACTGCCGGAGCGAAACATCTGCAAGTGCTGGCAGAAATCATGAAACTGCGCCGCGCCTGCTGCAATGCTCGTCTGGTGATGCCCGACATCCCACTCCCCAGTGCCAAGCTGCAACTCTTTAGTGAGGTGCTAGGAGAACTGTTGGACAATCGACATAAAGCTCTGGTATTTAGTCAGTTCGTTGACCATTTGCACATCATTCGAGACTATTTGGACACGCAAAAAATCCGTTACCAATATCTAGATGGCAGAACTCCCGCAGCGGAGCGGAAAAAACGGGTCGATGCCTTCCAGGCGGGAGAGGGTGATGTCTTTTTAATTAGTCTTAAGGCAGGCGGTACGGGGCTGAACCTCACCGCTGCCGATTACGTTATCCACATGGACCCCTGGTGGAATCCTGCGGTAGAAGACCAAGCCTCCGATCGGGTCCATCGCATCGGTCAACAGCGTCCGGTCACGATCTACCGCCTAGTTGCAAAGGATACCATTGAAGAAAAGATTGTGGAGTTGCATCACTACAAGCGAGATTTAGCCGATAGCCTGCTCGAAGGTGCGGATATCAGCACCAAGATGTCGACAGAGGAGCTGGTGCGGTTGATTAACGAAACTTAAGTTCGATCAGCGTTACAGGCGAGCGGGCCTGGGCTGGATCAAACCAATGCTCCACCTGATCTACTTTAGCACATTATGGCAAGGTTTTTCTGGCGCTTACCCTGGTAGTATTGTTAACGTTGAATCATTTAAGTTAATAAAAAAACATGACTAAAATCTCAATCATTAGTCAAATTCTATCGGATGCGGAAGTGGGATTACTGCCCTATGTTCGTCACCAACTCGAATCTCAGGAGTTTTCCAAGTTCGGAGCGCAATTTAATTTTCAGGTAGAGTCATCAAGGACGCATTTCCAGAAAGGGGATGGCTTCCCAGGGTTGCAAACCACACTGTCGCTCTCCCTGAATTTTTTGATTATTCTGCATAGTCAAATTAGCCCAGATGAGGCAACGCTACTCGCACTTGAGCTGCAAGAAATGTTGGATGCCTCCTTAGTTCAATGGAGCGAGCACAGTCCACACTTGCTGTCACCGATCGCAGAGATTAAGGGCTCGTTTAGCCGCCTGGAAGAAGTCCGCTATCAAGGAGGCTATCTTCCTGGGTTTTCACTCAACCTAAAATTCGAGCTGCTCTACAACGCTGCTTTAGCCCAGACAAAAGATTCAGCAGATGCACAAGCGCCATCTACACCCAAGCTTGCACCTGGCACTCATGTAAACGAACAGGTGAAATGAGCAACCATCAATTTCCGTAACGCGGGTGTAGGGACGAGTGTCGGGGGAAAAGTTGATTCTTTCCCCCGAACTCTCGGGTAGGGTGTAGGGTGTGGGAACACAACATCTTCACCTACACCCGTAACCCTTTTATTAGTCAAACTCTCGGTATTCCCTGCCGTGCCATACTCGCAAGATGAAAACAATATCCTTAGTTCGGGTGTAGCGAACAATATAATTACCAGCAACCAGTTCTCGGACATTTTCAAGCTCGGGCACAGGATGCCCCATGTCAGCATGGATTACAAGTTTTCCGATTGCCTGTCGTAGTCGAAGGGATATGCGCTCTGCGGCTGCCGGATTGCGAAGAGCAATGAACTCCCTGAGCCGAGCTAAATCTCGCACAGCGCTAGCTGAAAATTCCAGCTTCATACTTCGCCGGGAGCCTTGGTTTCGTTGCCAGTTCCCCAGGTCTCCAGCCACTGCATGACTTCTTCTCCAGACACAACCCGACCCGCTTGGATATCAGCGATCGCTTCCTCCGTTTCTTCCAGCATTCGCTGTTTGAGCTCCTCGCGCTCTATGTACTGACGCAAAGCATCATTGATTATCCACCCCTTGGAACGTCGTAACCGAGCAGCAGTTACGTCCAGCTTTTCCTGTAGATCTTCATCCAGCCTGAAGCTTGTCGTGTTCATCCGAATCACAATTATAACGCAGGGTAATGCAATGTATTATATCGGCATTAACTAGGAGATGCTAAGCGGCTTTTCACGCTCCCATCCCTATCAAGTTGCATATTGGCTGTACATGTGAACTACCCCATCGCTCCCATCGGATGGGGCTTCCAACTTCTCAAGCAGATGCTGCTTCTTAGTCTAACTCAATCCCTTTTAGAGTCTGAGAACTTTCTGACAAATTAATTGAGTTTCTTGATGACTTGATACATTGAGAATAAGCTGAGTGTTCGCTCCTCAGTAGCATCACGCCAATGAGTCAACAATTCCAAACGAACCCATCTCACCTCAGTTTTGTTAATCCATTGGATGTTTTTACCGGGAATTGGGTGCTAGCAAGGCGCTCGATTAGCCTGCCTGGATTTGTCGTTGAACATCAGGTTTATTTACCGAATGAGCTAGAAACCTTACTGACACAGCACGTATTAGGTTTTCACCTGAATGATGGCTCCTTACAAGAGATGACACGAATCGGTGAGCGCTCCTATAGCGGAACCTTCCCGAAAGGCTCTAGCTTCCTGATTCCTGCGGATGTCCCTAGCTTTATGGCATGGAAAAGTGCTGATGAAGGATTAGCGTTTGTGATTGAGCCAGCTAAACTCTGCCAGATAGCAGAACAGGATGGTGAGATGGATTCCAACCGGGTGGAATTGATCGGGACTCCATTCACCCATGATGCTCAAATTGAAGCGATTGCGAGTCTGTTTCAGCAAGAGATTAACACGGGCGGACTGGGTGGACGACTATATGCTGAATCCCTAGCGAATGTTTTGATGCTCCATCTACTCCGACACTACTGCGCCTTCGGGCCCAAACTACGCCAAAGTAATGGCAGACTTTCTCGTCATCAATTACAACAGGTGAAAGACTATATCCATGAGCATCTTGACCAGACAGTTCACCTAGTTGATTTGGCTAAAGTTGCTGGAATCAGTCAATATCACTTTTCTCGGTTGTTCAGGCAGTCACTGGGCATAACTCCGCATCAGTATGTTTTGCGGCAACGAGTCGAGCGGGGCAAGTTGCTGTTGCACAAAGGCGAACGGAACATTGCAGCGATTGCTCAGACGGTTGGGTTTGCCGATCAGAGCCAATTCACACGCCACTTTAAGCGAATTGTTGGAATCACTCCTAGAGAAGCGCTCTCAATAGCAAGAATCGCCGAAAACTAGCAAGAATCAGCTAGGCAGCGATAGGCATACTCTTTTAACTTACAGGTAATTGAACTCCAGTACACCTGTGGAGGTGCAGCATGACCGAGCTTCGGAAAATCAACCCAGAAACCTGGCAAGATCCCTTCGCCTTCTCGCAAGCAATTGAAGTCACCGGAGCACAGCATTGGCTCTACTGTGCTGGACAGATGGCTGTTGACCTGGAGGGGAAACCGCAACATTTAAATGATGTGCGTGCCCAGATGAGTCTGGCGCTAGACAATATCGAACGAATTCTGTCCAAGTCTGGTTACAGTCTCACGAATGTCGTTCGCTTGAATGTCTATACTTGTGATCTGGAGGCAACGCTCAAGAACTACGATGTCCTTGTGCAACGTCTCCAAGCCGCAGGATGCCAGCCACCGGGTGTCTTTCTCGGTGTAACTCGTCTGGCCTTTCCAGAAGCTCTAGTGGAGATCGAAGTGACTGCCACCAAGTAGCAGCCAAAGATGTTCAATAATGCTTTTTAGAAAAATTTGGTGTTGACTCAAAATGCACTCTTGCCCAGAGCGCGATTATATGGATAAAAGCCTTGGTGTGCAGAGATTTCAACCGTTACATGGCGACTGGTTTCACTCTATAGCTACTTTTCCGTATTAGCGCGGTTTCTGACGCTGGGGCTTCTAGATGCTTTAGAGAGCATGATTGGCGTAGGTATGTCTGCTTTAAGCGGGGCTAAAATCAGGCAGCTTGTAGGCGATTGTGAAGGGGCTTTCGTTTTGGGCTTTCGTTCCCGGTGTTCAGATAGTCCACAAAAGACCCAACCCGACCGCTACTTCAGCCTCGCCACTAAGAGCGAAAGATTGTCGCCTCAGCTCAGCAATTAAGAAAACGTAAGTATTCTTTCTTATCTCGAAGGCCATGCATTTACTTGACAAATTAGAGCAGATGTACTACTTTGACTTCAAGCGTTGTTGCGACGAGAAGCAAAGATGATGAAATTCTCCTACACAATCCTTTATGTGAAGGATGTCGCTCAGTCGGCTGCTTTTTACGAGAAGGCTTTCGGTTTGAAACAACGGTTTATGCATGAAAGTGGGCAATATGCCGAGATGGAGACTGGTGGAACATCTCTCGCTTTTGCCGGTCTTTGATCGCGGTAAGAGCGGGAGTTCATCCAAGGTCGAGAGCATGCTGCTTCAGTTCATGCAAAGAAACGTATTCCACAGCAGCTGCATGTGTCGATGACAAAATCACTGGCGGTGCAACACCAGCAGTTAATGCCTCCTGCCATCGAGCGGCACACAAACACCACCGCTCGCCAGGTTTCAGACCAGGGAAATTGAACATGGGAACTGGTGTGCTCAAATCGTTCCCCCTCGACTTGGTAAATACAAGGAACTCTTCGGTCACTTGGGCGCAAATGACGTGCGCTCCCAAGTCACCACCCCCTGTGTTACATGTTCCATCCCGATAAAATCCGGTCATGGGAGAAGTACAGCAGTTTTCAAGCTTTCCTCCAAGGACGTTCCTAGCCTCTGTCATCACAGCCACTTCTCTCTATAAAAACCTTCTAATCAGAAAGCTTACATATATACGCTTCGATTTGGCAATACGCCAAAACTAGCTGCCAAATTGCCAGATAAGTTAGGGTGAAGGTGTCTTTTTATCGGCCTAAATCATTAACTAATTGTGCAACGTTGTCACTGGCGCTGCCCCTTCATAATCATCTGTACCCCATTACCAGGTGCAAGTATGACTCCACGACGCCGGGGATGCTCCGGTTGGTGATTGACCAGTGCCAGTTCATAGCCAGACAGAATCGTTGCTAAGACTAACTTCATCTCAAACAGAGCCAAACCCTCACCAAGACAGCGACGAATACCGCCGCCAAAGGGTAAAAACTCATAGGGGGAGAATTGACGTTCTAAAAAGCGCTCTGGCTTAAATTGCTTAGGTTCTGGATACAAATCCTGGCGCTGATGCGTCAAATAAATGCAGCCATACAAGCTCATACCAGGCTCTAAATGATATCCCATCAGTTCCACTGGCTCTTTCACCGCCCTTGGCACAGTTAACATGGCAACTGGGTAAATCCGTAGAGTTTCATTACACACAGCAGTAAGATAGGGCAGTCGAAAAATACTCATGAAGTCTGGAGAGTCACCCAGGCGCTCCAAATCATTAAGTAGCTTGGCTAGGACCTCGGGTAGTTGATGAACCCAGTACAATGCCCAAGCCAGTGCAGTTGCTGTGGTTTCATGACCAGCCAACAATAGCGTCATCAACTCATCTCGTAATTCCCTATCCGTCATTGGCTCACCCACCTGATCGCGAACAGACATTAGCAAGCTGAGGATGTCTGAACCAGAGGGAGCATCAATAGCTCGGCGATCGCGGATTTCGGCATATAGTAGCTCATCAACTTGTTGTTGTAGAAAACGAAAGTATCCCCAGGGGCTCCAAGCACCCAAATCCTTTTGCAGTAAGGGGAAAAAGAGCAGACCTGCCAAGACAGGAGATTGAAACGCATCAGTCAGGGCGACCATCCGTTGCTTGAGTTGCCGAAAACGCTCTCCCTCGTAAATCCCGAATACTGCCTTTAAAATCACTTCAATGGATATCTCTTGCATAACGGTACGGGCAGCAAAGAATTGACCAGGTGCTAACTGACCGAATACCTTGTGTGTGAGTTCATTTAGGAGCTGTCCGTAGGCTCGCATCCGCTCGCCCTGAAAGGGTGGCATTAACAATTGGCGCTCACGACGATGACGCTCCCCCTCGAGCACAAACACTGAATAATCTCCCACAATAGGTTGCAACAGCTTGTTTGAGGGCGCTGTAAATTTTTTTGTATCGCTCGAAAAAATTTGCTGAAGTGCCTGGGGGGCGCTCACGAATAATAAGGTGCTGTGATTCCCAATCACAGGCGCATTAAAGATATCGCCATAGCGCTGCGCTGCCGCATCCATGTATCCCAGGGGGTCAGTCGTCCACTGAATCTTCTGCAACCAGCGGGGTATTTTCGGTCCATCTGGGAGTTTCATCAATGAAATCTTATCCTCGTGTCGTGCTACTTACTTTTAATATATTTATGTACCATCTGACGAGGGGGATTATGGGGATGCTGAACCTAAGACCTTCTCGGCTAACTTCGCAATGACAGCTTGCTGTAATTGAGTATTGTCGTACTGGTTTAGTATTCCCAAAATTTCGTCAGACAAAGACTCAATCTGATCTTGACGCTCATGGTCAAACCAAATTATCTGGTGAACTTCTTGACCATCTGAGCGCGTAACTGTAATTCGGCGTGACTCAAAACCCTCACCCGTGGAGGTAGCAACTTCTTTTTGTAGGGCTTCCAGGTTCCTGAATCGTCTAGCGATATCACTTAGCTTGATTTCAAAGCGTGTGACATCCTCATCTGTCCACGACTCTGCCGGTTTATCAGCTATAATCATTACCAGTGCCTCTAGCCACTCCCGCTCAGAGGCTGTATCATCCGTTGCAGCTAGGGTAAAACGCCTGAGACTGGATTCCAGACATTGCCCTACCAGGTAACTGGCTCGAACCCGCAAATCTTCCCGTAGCTTATCACTACTGCGAACAGCGAAGGCGTCGTAAAGCAGGGTTTGGCACTCATTCAGTCGGTGCTCATAGGCAGTCTGGATTTCGTGAAGCACCTGAACCAGCTTTTTGCGGAAGGTTTTAGCTGTTGTGCCATCGTCAGCTTCACCAGCAACAATAGCAGGTAAGCCGCAAGCTTGAGGCAAGTAGGTAAACAGCAGTTCGTCCGGTTCTTGAGCCTGAACTAGAGTTTGCAAGACAGCCTGAGCTTCACAACTGAGGTGCTTGGTTTTGATGGTGTAAGCTGGCAGCTTTTTCACAAATTGAAACAATGGCTTCACCACTGCTAGCAGAGTAACATTCCTTACCCCTAAAGGCATCTGAGCATTAGGTGAGCGCAAAACAGCTTCCAGTTCCTTGAAGACTTGCGATCGCAGCCCCGCTACCTCAAAATACTTAACAGCAAACCGGGATGGGTCTTTAACCAGCAACTCAAAATGTTCAGCCCCTAAAACGGGAATAAACGTCCCGTCCCTGTAAACACTCACATCATTGACATGATGCAATAAAACCGCTGCTAGCAGCACCGGAATAGTTCCAAACTTTACCCCAAATGGTGGTGCTTCCAGACACTGGTAAAGCCGATCTAAAGTCTGCGGTTTTTCTTTAGCCTGAACACAGAAATCTTCAATCGCCATCCATACTGGCAACACCTCGTTTTTCAGCGGTGGATAGAATCCCCTGTCTCCCTCTTCAAGCCGATGAATCTCTGTCTCACCCAGCATACAAAAATACATACTGACTTCAGGGCCATTCCCTTCTAAGCCTAATCTATCTATCGCTGAGCGGTCTAGCATTGCCTCAATCAGTAGTCGTCTGGCTTTGGCACCTTGAGTAGTAAGTTCACGGCGATTAATTAACTCATTCCACAGGATGAGACTTTTGCTGTAAACCTTGTCGCAGACATCTGACAGCTTGGCATTGAAAGCTGTGATGTGACCGATTGATGCTTGCTGTCCCTGAATCCAGCAAGTGTTTTCACGATCAGCCACGTTAAAAGCTGACGCACGAGTTTCATCGAGCAGCCTTCTTGCTTGGACGAGCCGATGGCTAACTTCGCGCCTAGCTACCCCATCGGTTTGCAGTTGGGAAGCGCTTTTTTGAATTTTCTTCAACGCCGCAAATTCCAGCGCCCTGATTTGTAGTAAGTCGAGTTTGGCAGCACACAGCACGATCAGCGGTTTACCATCCGCCGTGGTAGATGGTACTTGAGTAGGTGCCTGATTAACCCAGTACGCGACTATGCCATCGCAGTCATGACTGGTTGGACGCAGGGTGGTCAAATCCTCTTTTGAGTCGAGATACTGCCGCTCAAAGTAACGTAACGTGCCGGTTATGTAGCTATGGCGTTGAGCGACCAAGGGTTTGAGGGGACAGACAACAGACAAAATCTTAGCAAGGGGCGATCGCTCTTTCTCAACATAAGCTGCAATCTCACCTTCAACATCAAAGTCTGAACCTTCCCAAATCCGCAACTCATCCAACTGGCGGCGATAGGTGATTAGTCCTCGTTTTAACAGTTCCTCAATCACCTGCTCCCAGTGTTGCAGCTCAAGACAGTCAGTGGCGCGTGTAGGGCCTCGCCCTTCCTGTAGGGTAGCGTATCTATCGCCGCTCAACGGCGAATCGCACATCGCCAACGTCACCAAACTACGACTTGCCCTCATCACGCCGCCGGAAGTCACCAGGTTCAAAGTACCAATCGTTTTCAAAACCTGCTGACTTTCAGCATCCAGGTGTTTAGCATCGGCAATCACACCTTGAATTTCTACCCACCGCTGAATATTAGGTCGAGAAGCTAAACCCATACCGACTGATTCAACAAAATAATCATAAACCTGATGCAGCTTCAGCGTCGGCAGCGCATCTCCTTCAATTGTGGCCTCATCCAGGTAATTCGTAAACGAATAGGGTTCAGAACTGGTAAGAAAAGTAAATAAGGAGCGGTCATTCTGAGCATACCGAGTACACAACATCGGTAGCACCAAGGATGTAATCGGATGCAGAGGATAAGCAGCCGCTAGAACTGCTGGTGTAATATCATTGATACTGATAAAGCTTTGCAAACACTCGAACCATTCCTCGGCTCGTTTATGAATGAGGAAATCAATTGGTTTTGCCCTAGATTGGTCAATTGCCTGACCAATCAACCGCGTCATTTGTTCAGCCGATTCAGTAAACGGAATATCCTCAAATCGTCCCTGAATCTTTGCCCATTCATTACGCTCTGTAGATGCTAATATGCGGCTGTACTCAGCAAATGCCTGGTGGAGTAGACCTATTAGATAAACCTGTGGGCCATTTTTCTTAGGGAGTTCAGCCATCTGTTGCAGCAGATATAAGTCTTCTGCACCCTGGTTCTGTGCAGCAAATTCTAGATTCTTGCCGAGTTCATCAATAATCAGTAAAATATCGGTGTTAGCAGCTGCTGCTACTTCTTGCACTAGACCTGGAATCATCCTGCTGTCTAGTGTTGTGTTGCCAAAAGTAATTTCCGCTTCCAGATCTACAAGCCTTCGAGCGATCGCGGGTTGAGTACGCGCCTGCTGCCAAAAAATTCCACAGCCTCGTTCAAGAGCGCGTATGATTGTGTGGCTTAGCGGTTCTCGCTGTGCCGTGGCAACCGCACGAAACAAACCAAGCCTGGGGATATTCTCTTCAAGAATGCGATACTCAGGACTATCAGAATAGAGCTGGTTCTTCGCAATCTCTAGCGCGTAGTGACGGATCAGATTTGTCTGTGGCGCACACAGAGATGCTAAATAATGAGCAAAAGCCGATTTTCCGGTGCCGTACACGCCAGTCAGTGTCCAGGCGCGTGTCGGTTGAGTGCCCGCGATCGCAGCCAAAACCCTATGCAGGGCATCCACTGCTCTCTGGGTAGGGATGTAACCCAAAACAGAGTTGGGTAGCTCTAAATCCCGCTCCAGATTGATGGAACGAGAATAGCGACGGTTGACGCTGAAGTATTGCGATAGCGGCTGTTTTGTCACTTGGCTCCGCCTCGTCGGTGGTAGTAATTGTCTAGCATATTTTCTGCCAGCGCCGCCGGGTCTTGAGTGTAGGAAAGCTGAATCAATCCCGCAGTGTCAGAGATCATGATTGAGTCTGACTTGGAGGCAACTTTTTCAATAGCGGACGTGATAGCATCGAGAGAGAGCTTAAAGACCAAACCTGGGCTATAGGAATCAAAAGCAAGCCTAGATAGGGCGATCGTCCGCTGCTTTTGACCAACCCAACTCGAAAACTCAAGTGCAGCTGAAACGATGATCTCGGCTGGGAGATTTCCCTTTGAGCCAACCTGAAACAGGTAACGTTTTGAGTCAAGAGCGGCGTAGATCAGCCCTAGTTCAGTAAAAGGACAGTCCAAGGTATCTTCATTAGGGCCTGCAATCGAATCAATTTGAGCATACATTCGCAGAATACAGGTAATGTCCTTTTTGAGAGATGAGTTGGCGATGCGAGTAGATAGGTCTCTAGAGTAGTCGCAAAGCGCCAAAAATAATTCTTCTGTAGAAAACTCAATCTGGGGGAAGCGGTTGAATGTAAAATACCAAGCAGTTGCCAAGCTCGGTGACTTCAGGAGATTCCAGTGCAGCAGCCATAGGGATGCCGGGTCTTCCAGAAATGGGTCCCAACCATCATCGCTCAGAAGTTTGGAGCCAAGGTCTGTAGCCCAAAAACCTCGGGATGCAGATTTGCCGGAACGGGAATTCGATTTTGCCTTTGAATCCTCTTCAAGCACCTTAAAGGCGGAACACCAGTAGCGAATGGAACGAGCCATGTTTTTACCAACACCCAAACGAACAGGTGCATCATCCCGGCAGAAAATTTCTGGGTCTTTAACTGCGGCATCAAAGCCCTTCTTAATCCAGCCAAAGCGGGGGTGAAAAGTTTCATGACGAGCAAAGACTGGATTCACAAGGTAGCCTTACACAACAAACTACAAAAACTTAACGCTACCTATACTCGTGTCCAAGCGAAATTTCACTGAGATCTTCGCTTGTTTTAACCTTCAGCACTGCTTCACTCTAGTAAATTTACCGTGGTAAAGTCGAATGACTTATGCTTTTGTGAACAGCCTCCACCTATATTTCCTTATGTGTCTATACAATGTATAAACGTAGGGTCTATAATTCTTATAAAGAGGATTACAAGGACGTGTTGGAAACCAAGGAGGCAGTGATGCAAACTCAAATCTTGGGAAAGTGGGGCAATAGCTTAGGAGTGCGAATTCCGATAGGGATCGCTAAGCAAATCAATGTGACAGAAGGAACGAATGTCACTTTGACGGTTGTAGATGGCAATCTTGTGATCCAACCAATCCAACGGAGAAAATATACGCTTGATGAACTGCTCGAGGGAATGAGCCCAGACAATTGCCATCCAGAAGTTGAGATGGGGGAACCCATTGGAGATGAAATCTGGTAGCTTGTGTTACATTCCTGAGCGCGGCGATATTGTCAAATTGAACTTTAGCCCTCAACAAGGGCATAGCTATGCTCTCGACCAGAGGCTAGTGGAACTGTTTGAACGCGCAATTAGCCCAGTAGCAGAGATAATGCTGAAAATAGTTGGAGTTTCAGTTTAATCAGTTTAACGACTTTGACAGTACACGGTCAGCTTTTAAACCTTACGAGCGTGAAATAGAAGTGCTGCAGCACTTTATTCACCAATTTCTTATTTTTGCTTTTTTTTAGTTAGTGTTTATTTGGTTAACTTGTATAATACTGATCCTTTTGAATCAGTGCTATCACTATTCTGACTGAAGATAGATTGATTAACATTGCTAGGGGAATCGAATATTTCCCCAGTATTAAATTCTAATCTGCTTCCCAAGTCTTTGCCCAAAATTTTACTTAGGAAGTCTGAGTTTCCAGCAGGTTTTGAAGTAGGGGTACCGTATGAAATATTATTATTAAGTGAGTTGGGCACAGGCTTATAAAATCTAGTTTGGTAATCTTTTGCTATGCTTCGGCTCTCAATCCCATGACCGTCTCCACCCAATAGTGTCAAGACACCAGGATTAGATTGAGACCGTACAGTTGGCATCGCATATACAGATGATGTCAAACTAGTAACTAACGTAACTCCTGCAAGGGCAGCTAAAATCCTATAAAGCATGAGCTTGCTCCTAAAAATTGAGCTGATATTTACTATATTGTCCAGATAGTTAATCTTTTACCTCTATCACAGGTAGTAGTTTCCGTGAATTCACTTACTTATAGCGGTTTGCGTTCAGATAAAGTAGCGTCATATAGGGCTTGACTTGCGGCGGATGGCACTCAAATGAAAACCACTATAATTTGACCACAGGAAGCCCATGTTTCGCGATCATGATCATAACTATGCTTATAGATTTATGAGCATATGCCCTTGAGCTAGGATATAGGTTTTATCTTTTGTCTGACTAATCTCTGAATAAATTTATACTAGTACAAATCTACTATAAAAAAATGGCGTGTATCGCAGTGGCTTTGCCGCTTCTCAATCTGCCTATGAGCAAGCGGTAACAGAACTGTTTGAGGCACTAGATTATTGGGAAGCAATTCTCAGTCAACAGCGGTATCTCTGTGGAAATCAAATCACGCTGGCAGATTGGTGTATGTTCACCACCCTGTTTCGATTTGACCTAGCTTACTACGGGTTGTTCAAATGCAATTTGAAGCGATTGGTTGAGTACCCCAATCTGTGGAACTACTTCCGGGATTTGTACCAGCAGCCCGGAGTGAAGCAGATGTGCAGCGCTGATCACGTCAAACAGTTATATTATGCGGGCTTGCCGGAACTAAACCCTAATCGAGTGATTCCAAAAGGACCTGAGATTGACTTCGACTTGCCGCACGATCGCGATCACCGCTTTCCCATTGATCGTTGATCGTTCGTTCCCGCTAATACGGCTGCAGAAGCCAAGACGAGCCGACGATTGCTACTCCAATTTATCGATGAATTAAGCGCGTTCTACAGCATTGCCTTCAGTCAAGTCTACCTGATGGGCTTTAGTCAGGGTGCGATCATGAGCCTAAGTTTAGCGCTCACTGAATCTGAGCGAGTGTCTGGGGTCGTTGCCATGAGTGGACTAATTTTACCAGAGATTCAACTTATTAGCACCAAAGCACTGGTCGGGTTACCTGTTTTTGTGGTGCATGGAACAGCCAACCCAGTACTTCCGAGCGAGCATGGACGAGCAAGCCGCGATCGGCTCCAAGCATTACCCGTTAATCTCACCTACCGCGAATACCTGATGAGGCATGAGATTAATGTAGAGAGCCTGAATGATGTCAGGGTTTGGCTAGCAAAGCAGTTGGCTCTTTGCTGCTTCACGAGGAACTAAGAAGCATTTCTGGGAGACGGTTCAGCACTCGCTTAAAGATTGCTGTATTGTTTAATCCTCTCGACAGCACGAGTGCTCCTTGAATCTGCAAAACCGCATCCTCGGCTCTTTGATAAGCTGTTTTTGGATTCACACCTGCCTCGATTGCAACCTGTGCCAAGCTATTAATCCACAGCTCGAGCGCTTGTTGAATCTGACGTTGAAACAGGTCGTGCGCTTCGCCAACGCTCAGCAGGGCGAGTAAACAGGCTTGCTCTCCCTGATGGTAAAACGCATCAATCTTCTTATTCATCGCACGAATGCGATCGGCGGGTGGGCGATCACTGTGGAGCGGTGTCAGGATGTTCTCCTGCAACCCCTGATTGAGGTAATCCAGCACGGATGCTGCCATCTCTTCTTTACCCTTCGGGAAATGGTGATAGAGACTGGCTCTGCCTAATCCCGTTGCTTCTGAGAGCTTTGCCAGGGTCGCCCCTTCATATCCATACTGCCGAAACACCGTTAGCAGTTGAGGAATTGCCGTATCTTTGGACACTGATTCACCTCAAAAAATATTTGAATGTTCTACTTGACATTGTACCGTTCGTTCGGTAGAATCATGTTGTACCGAATGATCGGTAGAATAACTTCGTCCCACATGTTCCGTAACTTGATTCCTGCCCTTGCCGATTCCTTTCATCTCGTCGCCCCGGATTATCCCGGCTTTGGCAATAGTTCGATGCCCCCTGTCAATGAGTTTGACTACACCTTTGATCACTTGGCAGAGGTGACAGACAAGTTTGTTGAAGCGATCGCGTTAACGAATCCATTTCACTAATTATCACCAGGAGCAATGTGTTATGTTACAAACTCAACTAGAACGACCGATTCGGCTGTATCGCCATGCCCTTTCTGGTCATTCACACCGCGCTGAGCTATTTCTATCTCTCCTCGGTCTGCCGTTCGAGCGAATTGATATTGACCTTGCCGCAGGCGCACATAAGCAGCCTGAATTTCTCAAAGTGAATCCGTTTGGTCAGGTGCCTGCGATCGACGATAACGGGGTAATTATCGCAGATTCCAACGCGATTCTAGTTTATCTAGCAACGAAATACGCTGACTCAAGCTGGTTACCACGCGATCCAGAAGGGGCGGCGGCTGTGCAGCGTTGGCTTTCTGTCGCGGCGGGTCAAATTGCTTATGGTTCTGCTGCTGCCCGTCTCGTGAACGTATTTGGGGCAAAGCTTGACCACGATCGCGCCAAGGTGATCGCGACCAATCTGTTTAAGTTGATGGAAACGCATCTCGAACAGCGAAAGTTTCTGGTGGGTGATTCGCCCACGATCGCGGATATTGCAGGTTACTCCTACATTGCCCATGCCCCTGAGGGCGATGTCTCGCTTCAGCCTTATCCCAACATTCGGGCATGGTTGACTCGGATTGAGCAACTTCCCGGCTTTGTGCCGATGGTGAATACTGCGGTCGGTCTAGCCGCTTAAACAGGATAAAGAAGAGAGGAGGCACAATGTGATCAATCCAGGATGGTCACACGCAGAATCACCCTTTCACGCAGGCGAGATGGCGATTCAAGAGCGGTTCGGTGTCCGCACCAAGATGGAAGCCCAGGGAAGGCGGGTGATTCGTGATTATTTAACTGAGCAACATCGGCAGTTTTTCGCTCAACTTCCATTCTTGATTGCTGGAACAGTTGATGCGAAGGCTCGCCCTTGGGCTTCGATTCTGGTTGGTGAACCCGGCTTCCTCTCGACCCCTAATGAACGCACGCTGCACATAGCCAGCAAACCGTTATTTGGCGACCCACTCAACGAGGTCCTAACTGCAGGCATCGACATCGGCTTGCTGGGAATTGAGTTACCGACTCGTCGCCGTAATCGAATGAATGGAACTGTTGAAGTAGTTACCTCGAAGGGTTTCGTGGTTCAAGTGGGACAGAGTTTTGGCAATTGTCCGCAATACATCCAAGCTCGCACGGTTGAATTGATAGATGATTTAAAGGATCTCACCGTGCCCAAGCCAACCACTTTAATCGAGACTTTGGGACAATTGGAACGCGCTATGATTACCGCCGCAGATACTTTTTTCATTGCCACCGCGTTTCGTGACGATGCAAACCCGATTCAGGGAGTGGATGTCTCTCATCGAGGTGGCAAGCCGGGATTCGTGCGAGTAAATGACAACCGTACCCTGACCTTTCCTGACTTCACGGGCAACTTCCACTTCAATACGCTCGGAAATTTGATGCTCAATCCGCGTGCAGGTCTACTGTTCATCGATTTTGAACGAGGCGATCTGCTGTACTTGACGGGGACAGCCGAGGTGATTTGGGACAGTGATAAAATTTGCGCCTTTGCGGGTGCGGAACGGTTGATCCGCTTCTATATTGCTGAAGGGTATCGAGTTAAAGGTAGCTTACCCTTGCGTTGGTCTGATCCTGATTATTCACCGTTTCTTGATCGTACTGGCTCCTGGGAGAAAGTGAGAGGGGCATGAAGCGATTGGAAGAGTACAAAGAGTCGAATAATCCTTTGCAAATCTCACGGCAGCCTTATCTGCGATTGGCGCACGTCCAGAAAGCGTGTGAATTCCGGCAATTCTGGGGTCTTCCGCAATTTTGATCATAGCGGAGTTAGCACTGAGCTACAGTTACTCGTAGTAATCTTTCAATGTTAACCTTGCCCGGCGGCTGAGCACAGAGATGAAGACAGACTCCTAAATGTACATGGCAAAGTAACTCTCATAGATTTCAGTATTGGTCGATAGCGTCTGTTCTACTTTTTCACGGTCTGCATCGATCGCTGGACTCGTGCCATTGCTCACTTCGGGGATGAAATCGCCACAGTATTCATTCGCGGGTACGGCTTCGTTCATCTTTTTGGGATAGCTCAAACCCAGATGGCTCATGATTGCTATAAATTGCTCGCGGCTGCGATCGACAAATCGGGGATTGAGGCGTTTTTCTTCGCCAATCGTGGAAACGGTGCGCCCTTTGTAGTCATGGGCGGGATAAACTAGGGTGTTCTCTGCGAGGGTAAATAACTGTTGGGTCACCGTATCGTACAGGGTGCCCGCATCGCCCGATTGCAAGTCTGTGCGTCCACAGCCTCGAATCAATAAGGCATCTCCCGTTAACAGGTGGGTGTTGTTGACTAAATAAGCCAGATGGCTGCTGGTGTGCCCTGGTGTTGCGATCGCCTCAATCCGCACCGCCCCCACGATTAAGGTTTCGCGATCAACAAGGGAGTGATCCGCAGACCTAGCAGTAGTATTTGGGGGCACCATCACCCGACAACCCGTTTGCTGTCTCAGTTTGCCTGCGCCGGTGATATGGTCGGCATGGATGTGAGTTTCCAAACAGTAGCGGAGGGTCAACTCCAAGTCATCCAGTATTTGTAAATCACGCTCAACCTGCTCCAATACCGTATCCACCAGCACCGCATCTTTCGTCCGACTGTCTGCAATCAGATAGGTGTAGGTGCTGGATTCCGGGTCAAAGAATTGGCGAAACAACAGCGTTGACTGGGGGATGGTGGACCGAGGATCGCCGTAGTCTTGTTCAGTGGAGCGAGAGCGGGAATTAGAGCCAAAGAAGGGCACAACGGGACGCACCCGCACCGGCAACGACTGCAACACCTTCGTCGCCAGTGCCTGTGCCTGTTCACGCAGTTCTGGGACGGCGATCGTTTCCAACAAATTGCCTTTGCACGGGGTGCCCAAGGTATAGAGCAGGGTTGAACGGTTGCCCTGAGCATCGAATACGGCACCATCAGCGGCAGTATCCAACCCCAAGCCGATGTCGTTGGGGCGGATCAACCCCTGGGTACGCAAATTGGCGATCAGGGATTGGGGCGAGCGGCGATAATCTGCCTGTACCCCTGTGCAATTCACCACGCGGCTGACCTGCAAGACCCGATTCGTTTGCGTTTGGCGCTGGTGAAAGGTCACTGCCACCGCCTCAGGTGCCGCAAAATATTCCTGAATGCGCCCTGCGGTGATTGTTAGTTGCCCTGAATCTAGCATTGCCTGGACAACCTGACCAATTTCGGGGGCAATCCGATGCCGATGCACATCCCAATAGGGGGTGGCATGGCGCAAAAACCTTCGCTGCTCCACGCGGGGCAGTTGTTGCCATAGTTGCTGGGTGATGGGACGCAGAGAATCAAGCACTGAGCGCCAGTCGTAACCCTGTACCGCTGCCGTCTGCACCTCACTCCGAATGCGCCGCAGCAAGCCCCGAATCGTTCTGGGCGCGGTGGATGGGGTCAAAAAGGCAGGGTAGGGTTTTGTCGATTGATGCGGCAGCGGAAACAAGCCCCGGCGAGACACGGCCTCAATTTTGCCCCGATGGTTGCGATCGTGGAGTGACACCACCATATCCACCATCGTCAGTCCAGTGCCAATCAGCAATACAGGCGCATCAGGCTCAAGCCCTGTCAACGCATCGGCTGACCAGGCATGGCGCAGGTAGGGGTTGTTGGTGCTCTCTAATGGCTGCGTTCCTGGGGGTTGAGACGCTGGGGGATCAGCGGGCGCGTTTCCCAGTGCCAGTACAATTTTGTCTGCCACGAAAGCACCGCTGTGCAAGGAGACGATCGCGCCTTTGGCTTGTGGCTCCACTGCCACCACTTCATCAATGACGCGCTCCAGCCGAACGTTACTCGATGCCGTGGCTTCAGCTTCCTCCAGGATGGACTGGATATAAAGCCCGTAGATCTGACGGGGAATGAAGCTGCTGGCATTCAGGTCATTGGGCAGGAATGCCGCTAATTCGCGGAGGTTATAGTGCAGCCAGCGCAGCAGATGACCGGGATCATCGGGAAAGGCACTCATCTTGCCTGCGGATACATTCAGCAAATGGCTGATGGTGTCGGTGCTGTAGGCAACTCCCTTGCCAATGTCGTGACTGCGCTCAATCAGCTTGATCAGCAGGGGTCGGTTGTCCGTTTTCAACAGGTGAGCCGCTACTAGAGATCCACTAAAGCCAGCGCCGACGATCGCTATAGTGGTGGTTGCAGGATTTGTTATCAGGACATTCGTTGCCATTGCAGTGCTAGATAAAGTGTATGGTGACGTACTTTCTCAATCAGACCTTTGCTAACGACAACACCCCCAGATGACATCTTCTCAGGCAGCAATGCTCTAGACGACAATGCCTTAATTAAACGCGCTTGGTAAAAATAAGTTTGTTTATTACGCTACATACCGTTGTTTGGTTTCGCCGTACTTATCCGGCTTTGCTTGTTTAGCTCTTGCCACAGCTTTCAACAGGTGAATACCTCAATACCAGTTTACCTCTCCTTCTTAGTATATACTTGCATACCTATAGATTTTTCTATACAATAGATAATGTGTTACCCTGCGAATCTACGGCTCGGTAAAAGTACGGATATCTACAATCTGCGCGCCAAGGTAGGACTTTTGTTTTGTCAGCCGAGCAGGGGGCAGCAGTCAATAGCTCGTGTATCATATACTAAAATAATCTATATCAAAGTATGCATACAAGTGTTTCAAATTCTGATTCTTAAGCCGAAATTGATTTTTTGAGAGCTGTAAAAAACGGCGACATCAAAGAAGTTAAAAATTTTTTGGCATCAGGAAAATTTCACTCCATGATACTGGTTCCTGGAGAAGATGAGTGTGAAGAAAATGAGCAACCTTTATGGGAGAATGAAGAGGAATATGGTTTCACTCCATTAATCCTAGCGTGCAGTAACGGACAATTAGAAGTGGTCAGGCTCAAATTGTTGAAATGCTAATCCAGAATGGAGCAGATATCAATATCAGAAAATATAAACAGGAAGATTTAGAGGCTCTTGATTGGGTTTCTGATTACCAACCGATTGAGATGACACTTTTAGAAGTTGCTAAAGAGAGAAATCATGTATAAGTTATTAACGTGTTAATAGCAGCAGGAGCAAGAGATTGAAATAGAGTTAATAGATAGCTCACTTTCAAAGATTTCTCCCGATTTAGCGATGGCTTCCAGTAACCCAAGCTTTGACACTCCTGAACAAGTTTGCGAAATCCCTGAAATCAGTCTTTCTAAGATACCTGAACTTAGCGCGATCGCTGAACTTTGCCAACACAGCCGAGTTGGTAAGATCCTGCCCAATGATCTTTATGTCCACGTTTGTGCCCTGCCCGCCCTCGAACCCCTGCTCCAGCGCTATGAAAACCGTGCTAGATTAGCCGCTCCCGAACTAGAGCCTCACACTTTAGTCAAATTCAGTACTGATAAACCCAAAATTTCCTATCTTTTTTATCCCGACTTCGACACTGATCCACATCCTGCCCTCCACGCCAGCATTCAGGTTGACCTCCAAAACCTCAAGGTCAGCTACCGGGACTACAGCACCTCAGATAATCCTCCAGTCCTTCACCGCAAAGAAACTTTTGTTACGCCTGAATATCCCCTCTACGAGCAGTTTGCTGAACTTACCCGTCAAGAAGAAGCTTTGGGACTGCTCGATAGCGCCCGTTCTATCGGAACGCGCCAGAGATGGCTCCAGCGCTTAGAAGAAAGTGGAGTCGAACTCCAGGGGCATCGTCTGATTCGTCGGCAAGACACGGCATCTATGGGGAGAAAGGCAACTGAGTCTTTATCACCCCGGATTGAACGTCACAAAGCGGCGATTGTCCGCAATAACTTTTCCCGCCCCGTGCGTCTAGTTCTAGAAGCTGGCTTATTCAGTCCAGGGACAACCTTCTTTGACTATGGTTGTGGGCATGGCAGCGACGTCACCCGCATCGCCCAACAAGGTTATACCAGCGCCGGATGGGACCCTTACTACTCGCCAGATACCCCCCGCACGCCTGCTGATATCGTTAACCTTGGCTATATCATTAATGTGATCGAAGACCCAGCGGAGCGTCGAGTAGCCTTGAGCAATGCTTGGGAACTCACCCGTAAAGTAATGCTAGTTGCCGCCCAAGTGCTGATAGACGACCGTAGCAGAGGCCAAGTTGCCTATAGCGATGGAGTCATCACCAGCCGCAACACTTTCCAGAAATACTACTCGCAGGAAGAACTTAAAATTTACATTGATCAAGTTCTTGGTGTTGATGCCATTCCCGTTGCCCTCGGGATCTACTTCGTCTTCCGGGATGAAGCCCAAGCTCAAATCTTCCGCTCCTCTCGCTTCCGCTCTCGCGCCACTACCCCCAGAGTCTGCACTCCCAGCAAGCGGTTTGAAGACTATCAGGAACTGCTGTCTCCCCTAATGGCTTTCGTGACGGAGCGCGGTCGCGTCCCAGTGAAAGGCGAACTGCCCCAAGAGCCAGACCTAACTGCCGAATTTGGGACTCTCCGCCGTGCCTTTCAAGTCATCCTTCAGGCGACCAACCAACAAGAATGGGAGGCGATCGCTGAGAAACGTCGTCAAGACCTTCTAGTTTACCTGGCTTTGGGCCAGTTCAGTCACCGCCCAAAGCTGGGAGATTTGGCGAGTGTTGTCCAAGAAGACATCAAAGCCTTGTTTGGCACCTACAAGCAGGCTGGTGCGATCGCTGACCAGATGCTTTTTAGCCTGGGCGATCCTAACATCATTGGGAAATGCTGCCGAAACAGCTCAGTGGGTAAACAGCTGCCGAATTCTTTATTGATTCACGTTTGTGTTCTAGAAGCCCTCGATCCACTGCTGCGGCTCTATGAAGGCTGCGCCAGTCGCACTATTGGTCGCCTAGAGCAAGCTAATTTGATTAAATTCCACACCAAGACTCCGAAAATCTCCTATCTTTTTTACCCTGACTTTGATACTGATCCCCATCCTAGTCTGCACACCAGCATGCAGATTGACCTACGTGACTTGCACGTCAGCTACCGGGATTACGATACTGATGACGACCCCCCAGTGCTACATCAGAAGGAGGCTTTAGTTACTTCTGACTATCCGCTATATCATAAATTCGCCAAGCTGAGCCGCCAAGAGTCAGACTGGGGGCTGCTGGATAACTTGGGTGCCATCAGTCATCGCCAAGGTTGGCTCAGATGCCTAGAAGACCACTGCGCCACACTCCAAGGGCATAGGGTGGTCTGGCGTCAGGATGCTGACCCCTACCGACTCAAACTGCTGCGCTCTGCTGTTCAGGCACGTCAAAAGAAGAGAGGGGGAGATCCCAGAGCAGTAATTTAGGCAGCTCCAGCAGCAGGCCGGGGGTATTTTTATAGTTAGGAGCCGTAGGGAAAAAGTAACTTAAGGGAAAATCGAGATGCAAATTCTAGCCATTTCCGGCAGCCTTCGTGCTGGTTCGACCAATTCCAACCTCCTTCGCGCAGCGGCATCGTTGGCTCCCGAACACGTGAATTTCACGTTCTATGATGGGTTGGCCGACCTCCCCCATTTCAGCCCCGAACTTGACGACGACAACCCACCTGCATCCGTTACCCATCTGCGCGAACTACTCCAAGTAGCTGACGGCGTAATCATCTGTACACCAGAGTACGCCTTTGGCGTGCCAGGGTCCCTAAAGAACGCGCTCGACTGGACCGTCTCTACGTGCGCCTTTTCAGCCAAGCCGGTAGCAGCCATCAGCGCCTCCTCCACCTACATGGGTGGAGAGAAGGCACACGCATCCCTTCTGCTCACGCTGAGCGCATTAGGGGCAAATATCTTAGAGTCAGGAAAGCTGACTATCGCTGCCGTTCGCACAAAAATGAATACTGATGGTGAGGTAACAGACCCGGAGACGGTACAAGCGCTCAAATCGGTCGTGGAGGCCCTAACGCAGTCTATCGTCGCGCATTGATATGTGTAGAGACCTGCAATACTAATCGTTCTAACCTGCAATTCCCGACATTTATTAGACCACCCCTACTTGGAACTGCGAGAGTTCCCTGCTACTGTTGCACGAGCGCTTAAAATAAGGGCAATGCGGCGTCAGTAGACATCCTATGACCCAGTCCACTACAGAGTCATTTCGCTGGACAACCCGAGATCTAGAACTGCTTCCTGATAACTGGAGTTTAGACTAAAAGCGATCAGAACAGAATGCTGGCAAAATTACGGG
>CAXUIG010000065.1:0-27831 GCA_964250845.1 uncultured bacterium
GAGCACGTTTTATTATCACATGTTGCCGCTCATTAAGATGCGTTTGCCCTAGCTTGAGCACCAAGTGAGCAAGGGTACGGCTAAAGATTTAAATGATGCTATAACCCTTCTCAACCCAGGTCGCCCACCGCAGCTTAAGACTCCGACTGAACTCAAAAACAGACTAGTTTTAGAAATTAATAAAGCCAAGCAAACAGTGCAGTCCCAAGCCGATGCCGCCATGAAGGATAGAGATATTGCCCTGTTCAAAAATTCGGTGAAGTGGTTTCTAGGAGCTGTGCTGTCGGGAATTATGTTGGTTTACATTTGGCATGTTACTCGCTGGGCGCGACGAGTTAGCAAACCCAGCGGGTGATAGAGGGAGACTAGATTTTTTTCCGCAGCAGCCAGTATCCCAGACCCGGAAGAAACAGGACGCCTCCTATCGGAGCAGGGGCAGGAACGGGGGTGATGGTAGCAGATTCTACGGAAAGCGAGTTTTCAACTCCCGGAGGAAGAAATATATTAGGGTTCAATGAAATTGAACCAGAAGAGAAGCTCAATCCACCTGGAGTTGCAGGAGCAGGAGAAAAATTGAGGCTAAATTGGATAGCGTTGCCGTCGCGGAAACTCAATTGGCGACCCCCAGTGCCAACAGCACCTTCATACCCAGAAGTGGCAGTAGAAGGAAAGGTACCAAAAGGTCCAGCTAGAGTATACGTCGGAGTAAAAGTAACGCTAAAGGCTGTAATAGGTCCAGTGTAGGTACTAACTGGTTCTGGAACGGAGAAGGTTCCACTAAAGTTGGAATAACCGGAAAAAGCAGTGTTACTAGATGCAGGTGAAAATGTCCCTTGCAGTTGGAAGTCAAAAGCCACAGCAGGAGAGCTAACTCCGACTAAACCCGGAATTGTACAGCCAAGAGTTGCAACTAAGAGTTGGGTGGTCAATTTGTTTAGAGCCATCGGATGAATGTACCTGCTCGAGGTTTTATTCTCCGAGTAAAGCATGACAAGCGTTACTTCTGCTGTCGTCAAGTTTACACAAAGTCTCACAACTCACAACCAACCGATCTGGATACCCGTGCCACCGCAATGCTAACTCATTATGACCCACTGCCGCTGCACATCTACACCGCCCGTGGTCGATTCTATCAAGTAGATGGTCAACACTTTCCCGGAGTCGGCACCGTTCTCAGTACCAGTGATAGTCCTGCTCAACAAGAATTTTGGCGAAAGTGGCGATTACATCCCGAAAATCCAGAATTTTCCGCTCCCGCCAAAAATCGTGGAAAACTCTTTCACGGGATTGTTGAAAATTACTTCAGAAGGGGCAACTTTCGGATGGATTCTCAAGCTCAAGAACCTGTGCTCGCGCTACCCTACTGGTAATCCGTCCAGGCTATATTACCTCGCATCAAGAATGGGGTGATTGTGGTGGCATTGCCGACCCCGTGAAGCGCAGGTATTTCAATTCGCACTAGGTGTAGCGAACTGCTTGCCAAGAAGGGCTGAAACTGCTTTCCAAGGCATTTTTGAAACCACAATCTTTGCAAATAGAGGGGACTTCAAAACTACAATAAGGCTCTTGTCAACTTTTGGTTATGATTAAAGGATATGCGCTTTAAGGCAGGAGGCAGAAGGCAGAAGGGTTTTAAACATTTCGTCTATCGTCGTGGCACTTGTGACAAAAACTCAGCTCAGCTTCCAAGAGAGTTTTTTGCCACAGGAATCGATGATTGGTTCGTTAGGATCGGGACTGGAATTAACTCTAAAAACTCTAAAAATACCTCGCACGCTTCATGCTGGTGCAGCACTGTCTTTAGGTCAAGCTGATACTGCACTCCGTGTCACACTGAATTTTGTATGAGCGCGTAAACTTTACAATAGTACAGTTTGGGATATTCCTCATGCAAGAAATACATTAGTAGAAGCTTTTTTGAGTATTTTGATTAGTCAGTGTTTAGCGATCGCATCAGTTAGAGCAATTCACGTATCAACCGAACAGATGAGTTTGTTATCCGCGAGCGTGAAATCCTTCATACCTACAATGGTTAATGAACTCATCAAATCTCTTTCTCTTGTATTAGGTGCGCGTTACTCTTTACAAAGAAAGGCACCAAGTAGAAGGCAGAGGGCAGAAGGGAAATAAAAAAATCATGCGCGGGGTGGGAGTAGCGCCCATCAAAAGAAAAAAGATATATTTCGAGACGCGCAGCGCTCATATATACTGCTCCCCTTCTGTTACCAAAATATCGGGTGTAACGGATAAGTGGGTGTATAGTCACTACTACCGTCGCCGTTTCAGAACTGCAAACTTTACCGATTAAAGTTGCCGTTCCCCTACTTGAAGAAGTACGACAATCTTATATTGAGGTGAAAGATGCAGCGACAAAGGAAGTAGTGAAAGCAATTGAAATCCTATCCCCTGCTAACAAAAGGGGGGGACGGGCGTGAGCGCGAACACTGGCGAATCAATATTTGAAATATGATGATAGCGTTGATGATTTTCACCAGATGGCGTAAGGAAGAAGCTACCACCGAAGACGATAAAACTCTCAATGAAGAATTTGCACCTGCCTTCGCAGTTTCGTAATGTTAAATCAAGTCGTAGTAGTGAAATTAGAAATCAGGTGGGTGTTCGCGAAGTTCAAACAGAATGCGGCGAAGGTTGACCAAACCCGTGCGGTTGAGTTGTAGTTTCTGGATTGTCGCACGTCCGGTGGGTGTTAGTCCAATCACTAAACTACAATCTTTATCCCAGGCAAAATGAGCAATCCATAGTTCTTGGCGTGGATGGTAGAGAGAAACGTTTGCTTGCGTTACTGGATCAACTGCTTCAACACTGATGTACTTTCGGTTGTTGCAACCCTGACAAGAAAAAGCAAGATTATCTAGATTACTTATTCCTTCTTTAGCTAGTGGTATGATGTGTTCAACACTGAACGAATCGGGAGAGTATCGCTCTTGAGACCGACAATACTCACAACAGTTGCGTGCCCGTTCGGCTACAGTTGCTCGCTGTTTAAGTGTGACACGGGCTTCAGGCATAGACTATTTGCCCTAGACCCAGTTCGGCGATCAGGTCGTTGATGCTTGTGTTGCGAATTCGGGATAGTTGCCCCAATGCTTCTATGCGGTGAGCATTAGCAAGTTCAATTTGCTCGGATATGGCAATTAATTCGTTATGTTCAGTTGGGGTCAGTGTCTGGGCGTCTCGTTTTGAGAGCAAATCGCTATAGCGTTGCCACTCAATGTGAGACAGGCTGCGATCGATTCTTTGAAGCAGTTCTACCTCGTTGTCTGGCAGTTTCTGAGTTGGCTTGAGGTTTTGCTGCAAAAGGCGAACGATATAAGCATCTGGCGTAACACCAGCTTTCTCGGCTGCCTGCTGCAACTGCTGTTCGAGTTCGGGAGTCATTTCAATTTCGAGTGTCATACACTATCTTCCTCAGCATTCCCTTATATTTTGAACGATCGCGGATAAGATAATCGAGGTCTCCCGCCAAAAAGCTGGGTTCTAGAATCATTCTTCAGGTAACCGTTCAGGGGGTGCGCCTAAGGCGCACCACCCGGAAAGCGCGGTTGTAAGCATTTGAAGTTAAACGTGCGCTCGTAAAAAATGGTTCTCAGAATCTGGTAATGTGAGGTTCATGGAAGAAAAGCGCCCAACCTCCGTCGAGCAGATACGACTCGTGCAACATTGCCAGACTCGGTAAACCCAAGTGGATACGGAGTCTGGCAATGTTGCAATAGTAGCTTTGCTGAGCGGAGTTTACCGCAATAGTCAACGCCTGGTAAAAAGCGCCCTTTACTTGACGGTCAACTGAAGCATATTTAGCATTCACGTAATCCTGTAACCATTTTTTAGAAACTCGCCAGTGACTCTAGCTATACCAGCTTTCATAGATTCTCTCTAGAAGGAGTTGATCAATCAATTCTTTTGTTTGATCGTCAATTACTTTATTCGTCGTATTTTCAATGAATTGACGTTCACAGCTTTGGCATTTAAATTTCCGTTTCTCATTATGAATTTTCCCGTTTTTAACAGTGTGATCTAAACCACATTTAGGACATTTTTGTTTGTCAATAGACATATTTTGATATGTGAATATATTCAAGCATTGGGTGACTGAGCGTCACCATTATCCTATAAAACCTCCTTTCGTGATTATTTTGAAATCATGTTTAGGTCGTGTAGAGTCATGTTAATACTACGAAAATTGAGCAGAGAGTGATAAATATAGTGATATTGTTTACTGAAGGGGTTACAAGGAGGTCTGAAGCGGTTGCAGGATAAGAATTTCAGGTTTTGTGGTAAAAAGAAAAGAGGTCTAGCTTTGTCAACAAGACCTCCTTAATGATAACATGCCTGAATTCTACCAAATCTACCTCTTTAGTCAACTTGAACCGTGCCAATATCTGCTGAACAGTATCTTGATTGATAGTAGTGCAATCTATCAAACTGGTGAAACTGGAAGCTAAGGCGACCGCCTTACCATTGCCGATAAAGTTTGAAAGTCGGCGGCATAGACTACAAAGATTTTTGTCGCTACCGATCTTGAAGGTCGAAAAACTCATGTGTCCCTTTATTCAAAATTGGTTAGTTACCGATTTTCCTCGCTCTCAAGTACTTTATATTGCAATTGATCGAACGAATTGGGTCTGGATCAATTTAGTGATGATTAGTTTGATTTGGGAGCAGCGCGCCATTCCAGTTTATTTTGAGTTACTACAAAAAAAAGGAAGTACTAATTATGAAGAACAAATAGCATTCTGCAACAAAGTTTTGCATCTATTTAAGAATTATAAAACGGTAGTATTGGGGGACAGAGAATTTTGCTCTATAAAATTGGCCTCCTGCTTAGCTCAAGAGAAAGTGTACTTCTGTTTACGTTTAAAACAGAACGAATATATTCAATTATCAGATGAATCTTGGGTGCAATTAAAAGATTTGGGATTAAGTCCTGGTAGTTCTCTCTATCTAGAAGGAGTGAAGGTCACGAAACAGAAAGGATTCAAAGCATTTAATGAAAGCAGCCAAATGGAAGAAGAAATATCAAGGATGGGAACCAAATGAAGGTTGGTTTATTTTAACAAATCTAGAATCTTTAGAAGCAGCAGTTCGCGCCTATAAGAAGAGATTTGACATTGAAGAAATGTGAGCGAGATTTTAAGATTGGTGGCTATAACGCGAGAAGAGACTAAAGTTACAGATTTACGCTTGAGGGGAATAATTTTATTAATAATAATTGCCTATACGACTGCTACATTTCAGAGCAAAAAGATCAAAAAAATGGGTTTACAGCAAATTAGTGGGTCGGGTCAAAGAATTTGGTCGAACAGTACGACGGCACAGTAGTTTTTCTATCGGCTTGTATGGACAGAATTGGGTCAATTTCATCGAACAAGCAAGAGACGCAGTTGCTGAATTAATGAGACTCGCCTCGTAATAAGTGGAAGTATTATCAACGAGGTCTGAGGGCCAAGAAGCTTAGGAAAGTCTGCATTTCAGACCTTCTTGTAACCCATTCAGCGTCGTTTTTGAGGTTGTCTACAACCTCTACCGCTTTAATCATCAAATCAGCTTTATCACGGCTGAACCCAAACCGCTCGCGGCAGTAGCTCTCAAAGTTCTTGTAAGTTGATCTGTAAAGACGGCGGTTCCGCAATTCTGCCAGTGATTTTCCCGCTTCATAAAACGCTGTTTCTACCTTGAACTCAAGCTGCTGACGGTCAGCGGCTTCTTCCTCAGTTAGCTCTTCAATTACCTCAACAGTAGTACTCGCAACTTGAACGGCAACGACGGTTTCGGAGATAACTTCATTAAGAGTCATGTCAGCACCTTACTTCATACTTAGACTTATGATGAGAATGGCAAATTTGGGTTTTATTTCCCGAATGAAACCTGGGTTCCTCTATGGACTCCTCACTCCAGATCACAAAAATTACGCTAAAAAATACAAAAATTTACATAACTGATGATTTCTTAATAACACATGGAAGCGTAACAAAAAGGTTGCTGCTGCCGTTTTCCTTCGCAATCAATTGGTTATTGAGAATATGTCAAGCAGCGTGAGGTCGAGCCCATTCGTGACAGTTTAAGACAGCGCTGCGTTTGTCAATAAGCAATATTGCTTAAATATTTATCACAGGTCGAGGTGTCAAACTAACTTCTAAGGAATTGGATTGACACCATGCCCAAGCGAACGCATCGTAATCCTGACCACGTACGGAAGCACAACACACCCAGCCCCAACAATAAGGCGATCTGGCAATAGCTGCGATATCTGCGGCGTCGTACGATCGCCGACCAACTGAAAGCGTTGCTCACCCCAGCTATTTCGGGGCAACAAGCGTACTATCGTCAATTAGGGTGACGCGATCGCATCCTGAATCTGTCATTAATGGTGGCAGCAGTGTTGACTCTATTGTGGCGACAAGTTCCAGGCGTACAGGAGTTAACTCGCTTGTTGGCTAGAGTTGACTTACTGTGGTGTCGTGCTACAAAAGTCACTCAACAGGCACTTTCAGAAATATTTTTAACGTTGATTCAACATAGCGCTACAACGCGCCGCTAAGGGTGGACTGTATTGTTCGACTTGAACTAAATGGTCAAAATAGTAGTTGTAGTTTGAAGCAGGTGAGTCAAAGTTCCAGCGAGCATTCGTGACAAGTTAAGGTGATGAACAGTTTGTCAAGGGGGTGGAATGATAAATTTTGCCTGGTGGGAGCTTTACCCCTGGAAAAGGTAATAAATCTATGTTTTGTTCAGCCGAGCGTAGGGATTTGACCACGCGCAAGTCTTGATTTTCGGGGTCAGCGAAATACAAGACTTGCTCTGTTGCTTTTCCTTTGTCATAAGCAACACTAAAGTGATACAAGCCTCGGTACACCATCGACAAAGAAATTCGGTCGAAAGGCAATGCTAATTCATCTGCAATCGCGTCACCTAAATCAACCAGAACAGCGTAAAATAGCCAAGTAGCCCACACCTGCAATTTCACCCCATTGATTGACCCCGTCCACAAGTAGCTTAATCCCAGTAACCGTTTGACCCTAGAAACAGCTTCTTCAATCCGCCAACGCCGACGATACAAATCAGCTACAACGTAAGGTGGCAAAAAAACTGGGTCGAGTACAGAGGTAATATAGGAGTACCAAGTTTTACCACAACGAATCTCTACCAAGCGTAATGTAAGAATTGTAGCGCCATTACGACCCGTACCCAGTTTAATGAGTTGGTCTCGAACACTGTTCTGACGTAAGGATTCAGGTTAGACGAAAATCGGTCAAACCTTTTGAGGATAAGCAGCCTGAAAGTGCATCTGTGACTGGCGTTCAAACACCTGAATCCTTACATCATTACTATGCATCGGACAACCAGTGGAGTTATGTAAGGATTAACAACCGAATCAAGTTGATTATGCGCCAAGGATATGGCTTTACAAACATTGAAAATTTCCGTTGTCTCCTGCTAGCTTGCTTTGCTGATGACTAATAAAATTAATTACCGATTAAATACAGGAGATCCGCCCAATCAATGAGTATTAATCCGTCAACTTCAAAAAGCAGGGTTAAATCTGAATTGGAATTTGCTGTTTAACATTACGATGCCAGATTGCTGTAACCGTTGCAGGTATGGTTGTAACGCGGGCGATCGCGATCTTTGCGCAGTGTCGGATGCGACCCATCGCTCCCAGCTAAAATGGAAGTATAATTTGCAATTTACACGTCATTTATGCTTCAGGACACTCAATCCATCCGCTACTACCAAAGACTGACCGACGCCCTCGTCGAAATGTGGAACCGGGGTTATCGCTCCGACGACTTGCGCTTGTTTTTAGATGGCTACTTAGCCGCACTGAGAGATACCAACGCGCTCGAACCTTATCTCGTCCACCGTTTGGAGGAGCAAGCTGTTCGCTACCTCTACGACCCGTACAATTTTGAAATACCGCAACCAGAACCAGAATCAGGCTACTATTAGTGCCATTGTAATATAATTCCCCTCAATAGTTCTTGAGTTTCAAGAACTACTCAAGGGGATTTGAGTCTGAACTAAGCTTCAGGAAGCGATAGCCACTTCCACCATCTGCTGCAGCTCGCCCTTCTGATATAGCTCGATCAGAATGTCCGAGCCGCCTACAAACTGACCGTCAATATATAACTGGGGAATTGTCGGCCAATTGGAATATTCTTTAATTCCCTGGCGGATTTCGTTGTCTTGCAGAACATCAACCGTATCGAAGGAAACTCCCAACGTATTCAGAATTTGAACCACGTTGTTAGAGAAACCACACTGGGGCATGAGCTTTGACCCCTTCATGAAAACCAAAATCTTGTGCTGTTTTACTAAATCGTCAAGTCGCTCTTTTACTTCTGGCGTCATAGTTCTTCCTTTTTTGCTCTTAAATGGGGCACAAACCCCAATGCTCTCTTATCTAAGGGTACACTGACTGACTGGGGGTGTACTTCCAGGTTGAATTTAGGGAAATCTTGCTTTAGGCCACCTGACCCGTTGCCTGCCAAGCTTGGGGAGTGTAAGTTTTTAGGGCCAAGGCATGGATAGCTTCTGAGGACATAGCTTGATTTAACGCACCATAGACCAGCTGGTGCTGTTGCACCAGTCCCTTGCCTTCAAACTGGGATGAAACCACTGTCACCTGATAATGGTCGCCGCCGCCAGTCAGGTCTTGCACTTGAACCTGGGCGTCTGGCATTTGGGCCTTAATCATTACCTCAACCTGAGAAGGGCTAATCATCTCAATTCCTTGAAAGCTGCTGAACTCTTATCTAACTTTAACTACTTTGTTAAGGAGGTTGGCTGGCGATCGCCCTGTTTGGGATAGGGGGAATCAACAAACCCTAACTCGAATAACTGCTGGTAGGCTTTCTTGCCTAAGTCTCGCGTCGGGTTTTCGCTGCGGATAATCTGAACCAGCAACGGCACAGCCAGTTCCGGCTGATTTTGCGCCCGGTGTACCAGCGCTAGCTGATATGTGGCATCATCTCGCATTTGCGCAGCTGCTAGCGCCTTCTGCCGTTGGCCATCGGCAATCCGATTGTCAATACCGGAAAAGCTAGTGCCTAGCTCTTGATAAAAATTGGATAGCTGATTGAAAACCTCACGAGCTTCCTGGAGTTTCTTAGCAGCCAAGGGATAGTTTTGGGAAGAAACAGCACTACTGGCCTCTGTCATCAGCTGCTTCCCCCCTGACATACTTAGAAGGTTGCTATTTTGAGCCACAGGATGCAGGACGTTTGGGGCTGCCGGGTCAAGGGGTTGTGTTTGACTGGGCGTGTTTAGTGGCTTCGGTGACGCTGGCTGAGCATTCACCGGTGGCAGCAGAGTGAAGGCTGCTATGACGGGGAGGAAAGTGCAGCAGCTGTTGCGTAGAAAGCGAGCAGTTCCAGCAGAAATCATGGAGTGAGTAACTTGGTGCGTTACGAGAAAACAAAACAGATTGAAACTTCGGGTATCTTAACTCCGTTTGGGTTTTTCACAAAACCAGCCCCACCCGAAATTTGTGCCATAGGGGTTGAGGGCAGGCTACCCCCAAAGAAATCCCTAATAGGGATTGCAATAATCTCTATTGTGTCGAGGATTGCCCCTTTCCCCTGTCGCCCATTGCACCTCAGACGGCAGCTGTAACCCCTGAAGTTTCCCTCGATTAGACTCAAACTCCGCGATTCCAGAAGGATACAGTTGTTTTAGTTCCTTTTCTAGAGCAGCGGTCAGCTGTTTAGCGTTCTGTTTCACCGAGGAGCCTGTGCTGTAATCTGCTACCTTAAGGGGAGAACCGATGCGAATGTTGACATCGCAGCCCCAGTGCGGGACTGGCTGACTGTAACTGATGGCAATTGGTACAATTTTGACGCCCAATCCTGAATGGCTCGATTCTGCACCCAGAGCCAGACGAGCTAGCCCAGGCTTGAGTGGGTGCAGGAAACCATCACGAAAAATGTTGCCTTCTGGAAAGATCACCAACGCTTCTCGCTGCTGCAGTAGCTCTATTCCATGACGCAGGGGAGCAATGCTTGGGCGGTCAGGATCCACAGGAAACCCTCCCATGCGCCGGACGAACCAACCTTGCAGACCTGTGGTCTCGTTTGCCGACACCATAAATCGCAGATCTCGTCCCGTTGCACCCCGACCGGTTGCATACGGTACAAGTAACGCATCCCAACGCGAACGATGGGTAGGAGCCAGGATGAGTGGGCCAGTGGTAGGGAGATTTTCTTGCCCGGTTATTTCAACCTGACCAAAGTAAAACGGTATAACAAAGTGAGACCCCAAGGGATAGAGCAGCCGAGCTAACCAAGGCGAGACACGGGAGGTAACAGGAGCCACCTTGGTTGTAATTGGAGTTTCGAGGCAAGGTTTAGAAGAGTGAAGCTGAGTCATGACGGTGGCTGGTGAGCTTAAGGGACAAAGGTTCTCAAAGCTTTCCTAATTCCACCGTAAAATTTTTTGCCTCAGTTGTCTTGCGATCATGGACACTTCAAGCAGCGTCATTAGGTTAAATCTGCCTTGAGATTACGACGCTGCTGCCGTCGTTGGGCAAACCAGGCCTGCAACTGTTGGCGACAGCTTGACTCTAGAATACCACCCAATACAGATAGGCGGTGATAGGAGCAGGGGCTATCGGGAATATTGGCAACGGTACGGATGGAACCAGTCTTTGGATCGTCTGCTCCATAAACGAGAAGACCCAGGCGTGCTTGCACAATGGCACCAGCACACATCGGGCAAGGCTCCAGGGTGACGTAGAGGGTGCATTGATTAAGGTGCCAGTTTTGCAAGGCTTGACCAGCACAGCGGAGTGCGAGAATTTCTGCGTGGGCTGTGGGGTCTTTGTCACGCTCCCGCCGGTTTTCACCTGATGCAATCAAATTGCCATTCTGGTCAATTATCACTGCTCCCACTGGAACTTCACCGGCATCACCAGCTGATTGGGCAAGTGCGATCGCTCGACTCATCCATTGTTGATGCACCTGATCCGCCTCCTGATCAATTGCCAGTGGTGAAATTTCCACAGGTTCTTTCCCCTACACCCTACACCCTACAAGAAAGCGCGCAGCGCAGTGACTCCTGTTCATGATGCAGCTGGCTGGGCCAACAGGGAGTCCAGCTGACCTTGTTGGTCTAACCTATACACGTCATCACATCCACCCATGTGCTGATCATTAATAAAAATCTGCGGTACTGTGCGGCGTCCGTTGGCGCGTTGGGCCATCAGGTTTCTGGCATCTTCATCGCCGTCAATCTTATACTCAGTGTAGTTTACGCCCTTCCACCAGAGCAACAACTTAGCCCGGATGCAGAAAGGACAAGTTTGCCAAGTGTAAATCTCTACACCGGCTTTGACGCGCTCTGGATGGCGTTTCAGGAGGGGATTGAGAAAGTCCAACATTTTCCAATTTCGCGGATTTTGGGTTAACTCTATTTACCCTAGATCCTAACTTTTGTACAGGAAAACTAACCAAAATCAGAAGCAGCAAAACTTAACACAGACAGAAGCCACACTCGCCCATCTTCGCGTCTACGCCTTCTGATAGACTTGTAGACTGGAATTGACAGACGAAACAGAGCCTTTTGGAAGTAGTTGGGAGGACGGAGTTCGTGGAAAATACGCTGGGCTTAGAGATAATTGAAGTAGTTGAGCAGGCAGCGATCGCATCCTCGCGCTGGATGGGCAAAGGCGAGAAAAACATCGCTGACCAAGTGGCAGTCGAAGCCATGCGGGAGCGGATGAATAAAATTTATATGCGGGGCCGCATCGTCATTGGTGAAGGCGAGCGGGATGATGCCCCCATGCTCTACATCGGTGAAGAAGTAGGCATCTGCACCCGTGAGGATGCCAAAGCTTACTGCAACCCCGACGAACTGATGGAAATTGACATCGCTGTTGATCCGTGTGAAGGCACAAACCTGGTCGCCTACGGTCAAAACGGCTCAATGGCAGTCCTAGCTATTTCCGAAAAAGGGGGTCTGTTTGCCGCTCCTGACTTCTACATGAAGAAACTAGCGGCTCCACCACCAGCGCCAGGCCACGTTGATATTAACAAGTCGCCTAGCGAAAACCTCAAAATAATTTCGGAATGCATGAACCGAGCGATTGAGGAACTGGTGGTGGTAGTAATGGATCGGCCTCGTCACGAAGAGCTGATTAAAGAAATCCGTCAAGCTGGAGCCAGAGTGCGACTAATCAGCGATGGTGATGTCTCAGCTGCCATCTGCTGCGCCTTTGCCGGTACAAATATTCACGCCCTGATGGGAATTGGTGCCGCACCAGAAGGGGTGATCTCAGCTGCGGCCATGCGCTGTTTAGGCGGTCACTTCCAAGGCCAACTGATCTACGATCCAGAAGTGGTGAAAACAGGTCTGATTGGTGAAAGCAAAGAAGGCAATATCGCACGCCTGAACGAAATGGGGATTAAAGACATAGACAGGACTTACAACGCCGAAGAACTGGCTTCGGGCAACACGGTACTCTTTGCCGCTTGCGGCATTACCCCTGGAACCCTAATGGAAGGTGTGAGGTTCTTTCACGGAGGGGCAAGGACTCAGTCTCTGGTAATTTCCAGCCAGTCGCAGACAGCGCGATTTGTCGATACGATCCATATGTTTGAGGAACCGAAGGTACTGCAATTGCGGTAGGAGGCAAGAGGCAAGAGGCAAGAGGTCACATCGCCCCTCGCCCCTCGCCTGTATAGGAGGAAAATATGAAGATTGCGGTCGTGGGGCTTAGCCACAAGACAGCGCCAGTTGAAGTTCGGGAAAAGCTAAGTATTGCAGAACCGCAGATGGAAAGCGCTCTAGCGCACCTCTGTAGCTACCCCCACATTGAAGAAGTCGCCATCCTGAGCACTTGTAACCGCCTGGAAATTTATATCGTCACCCATGAGACGGATCAGGGCATTCGGGAAGTCACCCAGTTTCTTTCTGAACACAGCAAATTGCCTGTGCTGGCTCTGCGGCAACACTTTTTTATGTTGCTGCACGAAGATGCGGTCATGCATCTAATGCGGGTGGCAGCTGGTTTAGATAGCCTGGTACTGGGAGAAGGGCAAATTCTAGCTCAAGTAAAGCAGACCCACAAACTGGGACAGCAGTACAACGGCATAAAACTCATCCTTAACCGGCTATTCAAGCAAGCGCTCACAGCTGGGAAGCGTGTTCGCACAGAAACCAGCATCGGCACTGGGGCAGTCTCCATCAGCTCAGCTGCTGTGGAGTTGGCTCAGCTCAAAGTCCAGAATTTAGCCGCTTGTCGGGTGACGATTGTCGGTGCTGGCAAAATGTCGCGGCTGCTGGTGCAACACTTGGTGGCGAAAGGGGCTGGACAAATTTCAATCCTGAATCGGTCTCGTCAACGCGCGGAAGAATTGGCGAATCAGTTCCGGCAGGTTTCGCTGCAACTCCATCCGATTGCGGAAATGATGCCTGTGATTGCCATGTCAGATCTAGTCTTTACCAGTACTGCGGCAACAGAGCCGCTGCTGGATCGATCAAAACTCGAAGCCATCTTGGAAGCAAACCAACATTTGATGCTGTTTGATATTTCCGTGCCGCGCAACGTCCATGGAGATGTCAATGACCTGGCAAATGTTCAGGCGTTTAATGTGGATGACTTGAAGGCAGTGGTGGCGCAGAACCATGAAAGCCGTCGTAAGATGGCAATGGAGGCCCAGAGACTGCTAGAAGACGAGGTGGAAGCGTTTGATGTTTGGTGGCGATCGCTTGAAACTGTCTCAACTATCAGCTGCCTACGAGACAAAATGGAAACCATCCGTTCACAAGAGTTAGAAAAAGCTTTATCTCGACTGGGGTGTGAATTTGCTGAAAAACATCAAGAAGTTATTGAAGCTTTGACGCGTGGGATTGTGAATAAAATTTTGCATGACCCGATGGTACAACTGCGAGCCCAGCAGGATATCGAAGCCAGACGTCGAGCGATGGAAACTTTGCAAATGCTCTTTAACCTGGAGGCAGTGTCTAATGAGCAGTATGGCTGAATCTTCAATTAGCAAGATTCTCATATTGCTTCAGGAGTAATGGCTGGCAGGTTTATAAGACGAGTTGAGCGACTGATTGTACTGTTGTTGGGGCTGTGGCTGTTGTTTGATCTGGCCTCCCACCTAGCAGCAGAAGTATTGTGGTTTCAGGAAGTTGGATATTTACCGGCGTTTCTGTTACGGCTAAAGACCCAGCTGGGACTGTGGGCGATCGCGTTCTTCACCTCAGCTGGGTTTTTAGTGGGCAATCTAGCTCTAGCCCACCGACTCAAGCATCCTCACGTATCGGCATCTGTACGAGCCTACGACTCTACGCTACCCAAAGTCGGATTACGCTGGCTGCTACCAGTCGTACTGGGACTGAGTGTGGTGGTGAGTTTGATGCTGCTTTACTACGGTCAGGAAGCCTTAAACTTGTGGCATCCAAATATCAGCCTCCTGGGCGCGTCGTCACGACTGCCACCCCCATCCCAGCCAATGGAGCAGTTGCAATGGCGACAACACCAGCCGAGCCAAATTTTGCAACTGGGTCTGTTACTGGGTTTTACCATTGCGATCGTCATAAATTCTCAGTTTTGGTTAAACGCGATCGCACTCGTAATAAGTTTGATCTTTGGAGGCGTGCTCTCACAACACTGGGCTAGTGTATTGCAGTATTTCCATCCCACCAGTTTTAACCGCGTTGACCCCCTATTCCAGCGAGACATTAGCTTTTATCTATTCTCCCTGCCGGTGTGGGAAATTCTAGAATATTGGCTCCTGGGGCTATTTTTGTATGCTCTGGTAGCAGTCATGCTGACCTACTTGCTCTCAGGAAACAGTCTCAGTCAGGGAAAGTTTCAGGGGTTTTCTCTGCCCCAACTGCGACACTTATACGGACTGGGCAGCAGTTTTTACGCAGCTATCGCCCTCCATTATTGGTTAAGTCGCTATGAATTGCTATATTCCACCCGTGGCGTCACCTACGGCGCTAGCTACACAGATGTAACCATACAGCAGCCAGTATACACCAGTTTGAGTCTTCTGTCACTGGCTATCAGCATCTTTCTACTAACTAAGACGCTTTTCTCCTGGGCAACTCTCCTTAGTCTGCGTCCTCTGCGTCTTGGGGGTTCGTTAATTTCCGGCTTAAGCTTATATCTAGCCCTAATAGCGATCGCAACTGTGGTTGTTCCAGCAGGTGTCCAACGCCTGGTAGTACAGCCCAACGAACTGGCACAGGAACGCCCCTATATCCAGCGTAGTATTGCCCTGACCCGACAGGCTTTTGATCTAGAAAACATTGAGGTAAAAACCTTTGATCCACAAGCTCAGCTACGAGCATCTGATCTAAAAAAGAACGAACTGACGATTCGCAATATTCGCCTCTGGGATACACGTCCACTATTAGAAACCAACCGCCAACTGCAGCAGATTCGACCTTACTACAACTTTCCCAGTGCCAATATTGATCGCTACACCCTGAAACGATACCTGGGTAGTGAAATAACAGAAAAGCAACAAACCATTCTGGCAGCGAGGGAGTTAGACTATAACGCCGTTCCCCCGCAGGCTAAAACGTGGGTAAACGAACACCTAGTCTATACCCACGGCTACGGATTTACACTTAGCCCAGTCAACACCGTCGCCCCTGGGGGATTACCCGATTACTTTGTCAAAGATATTGGGGTTGGGGCACAAGCAAGGGACAAAAGCCCGTTGCGTACCTCGAGTGAACAAATTCGGGTCAGTATTCCCATTGGTCAGCCTCAGATTTACTACGGAGAAATCACAGACACCTATGTAATGACTGGCAGCAAGGTAAGAGAGTTCGACTATCCCAGTGGCAACGATAATGTCTATAACAGCTACGATGGATATGGTGGGATTGGGATTGGCTCGGTTTGGCGACGGTGGCTGTTCGCTCAATATCATAAAGATTGGCAATTCCTGGTGACGCAGAACTTTACTGAGCAAACCAAGCTGCTGTTTGGCCGCAACATTAAAGAGCGGGTGAGTGCGATCGCTCCTTTTTTGCGCTACGACAGCGATCCTTACCTGGTGGTTGCCGATGTGAATCCAACTGATGCTGCCATTGTTGGCTCCCGAGCGAATAAAAATTATCTCTATTGGGTGTTAGACGCCTACACCACGAGCGATCGCTACCCCTATTCCGACCCAGGGAAAAATGAATTTAATTACATCCGTAACTCGGTCAAAGTCGTCATTGATGCCTACAATGGCTCTGTCGATTTCTACGTAGCAGACACCCAAGACCCTCTGATCACCAGCTGGGGTGCGATCTTCCCCCACCTGCTAAGACCGCTGGATGCGATGCCGCTTGCCCTCCGCAGTCATATCCGGTACCCGGTGGATTTGTTCAAAATTCAATCCGAGCGGTTGCTGACTTATCACATGACCGATCCGCAGGTATTCTACAACAGGGAAGACCAGTGGCAAGTACCCACTGAGATTTACGGCAACAAACCGCAACCAGTGGAACCCTACTACCTGATTATGAAACTGCCAACAGCTGAAAAAGAAGAATTCGTTCTGCTCCTGCCGTTTACGCCCACCCAGCGCACCAACTTAATTGCCTGGTTAGCAGCGCGATCGGATGGGGAGGAATACGGCAAGTTGTTGCTCTACGAGTTTCCCAAGCAACAGCTGGTCTACGGAACCGAGCAAATTGAAGCGCGGATTAACCAAGAGCCGGTAATTTCCCAGCAGATTTCGCTGTGGAATCGCCAGGGGTCACGGGTAATTCAGGGGAATCTTTTAGTGATTCCGATTGAGCGATCGCTGCTCTATGTGGAACCACTCTACTTGGAAGCCGAACAAAATAGCCTGCCGACTTTAGTGCGAGTGATTGTGGCTTACGAAAACCGCATTGTGATGGCAGAAACGCTAGAACAGGCACTTCAGGCAATCTTCCAGCAAGAGTTACCCGCTACTCCCGCAATTGTCACCCAGTAGAGGAGACTGGATCGTCAGCGATCGTGCCTCCAGCAGAAGGGCGTTGCTGTCAATTACTGATCAAATATCGTCAACACCTCTGGCTTGCAGCGTCTAATCATGACTACGATCCCTTGAGCTCCCTCGCTATCAAGATCGTCAATATAGCCTGGGTAAGCAGAACTCGCTTCTTCAAAGGTTTGGAAAGGCCCAAAATAGTAGATGCAGCGAGGCGAAGCCGTGGTAATTTCCGCCCACCAAGCTGGACTAAGTCCTTGGTCGAAGCCTGTAAATTCCTCGTTCATTATGTTGAGCGGTCTAATAGGTTGTGAGAATACATTCTAAAAAGTAGCAGTTCTATCGATGTCTGCTCCTGTAAAGTTTGGATTCGCTAGGTATAAATCTCCATGGTAAGACACCAACGTGAACAGCGTATTTAAATTCTCTTTAAAAGTTGCAATCGGTGGCGCTTGCGTGGCGGCAATCTTTCGCTACAGCCACTTAGATCAGAACCTCATTTATTACCCAGCTTTGGGATACCTGAGCATGATGACACCGACTTCTGGAGGGGTGCTTCAGGCTGGATGGTCGCGATTAGCTGGGGCATTCTTGGGTGGAGTAGTGGTGGCTTTAGCCTTGACTTGCCTGAACGACAATCCCGTGATTGCAGCACTTTGCTATATTGCGACCCTGCTCTTGTGTGAAGCGTTGCAGTGGCAGGGGTTTCTCACTGCGACAATCCTGTTTCCCATCATGTTCATCGATCCAACTCACGGTCAGTATCCCTGGCACTATGTCTATGACCGAGTTCGATACAACTCCTGGGGAGTGTTGATTGGCCTTGTGGTGATGGCCTACTTTTGGCCAGACAAGCCAAGAGTGACTTTATCTAATCATCTAACGCAGATTCTGCGTGACACCGATCAGGGATTTCAAGCGATCGTCTGCGGTCACCTGGGCCGAGAACTATCAAGCGCCGAGATCGAACAGCACCTCAACCAGATGCAAACGCTGATCCAAGAAAGTCAAAGCCTTCTAAAAGATTTATCATACGGGCTCTCCGGGGATTGGTTTATCCAAGATAACTGGAGCGAACTGATTGCTGCCCAAGAAAGACTGGTGCGCTATTTATCCCGGATGAGGCAGACCTTCAGTTCGGAGGGAGACAATCGTCTGTGGGCTCAACATTCCGCACTATTAACACATCTGGTTGAGCAAGTTTCTGTTGTTTGTACGACGCTTATAAATCTTGTCCCCTCTCGTCAGGCTCTTCAGCCGGGGCTCGATATCCCACCTCTATCCCAGGATATTGCAGCTATTAGGGAGCAAATTCGACAACTTAGAACAACTCAGGATTTCATGGCGTTACCTGGGTCAGACATCCTAAGATTTTATGCGTTTTTAGACGCTCTGACCAGCTTTACCGAGGAGTTGCAGCAATTAGAACCACGTTTGCATACTTGCCAAATTGTGAACCGAAAACAGCGCCGAATCGGATTGAGTTTTCGGCTCCACCCCATACAGGGCGACACCGTTAAGAAACATATAAAAGCCGGACTGGCGCTAGGAATTGCCGCAGCACTAGCCAAATATTTTAATTTGTTTGACATCAAACAGTGGGCTCTGTTTATCGCCTTAGTAGCAATGGCTTTGATGCAGCCCGTTTGGGGCATCACGATTAACACGGCCAGGATTATCACGATCAGCCTTGCCCTAACATACTCCTCCTGTTATCTGATGATGAGGACGTTGGGAACCAATGCCGTGGCGATCGCTATAGAGCTTTTTGTGATAGCTTACCTCGGCTCGGTATTAAAACTCAATGCTGGATTTCAAATCAGTTCTAAAAATGCGCTTGTCCTGATGATTTTAATTTCGCCTGTTAGTCCAACCCTCTATGTAGATCTATGGAATGTCTTCAAAAATTGTTTGGCCGGAGTTGGTCTAGCTTTGCTGATTTCTCGCCTGTTTTGGCCCGCTACTACTCCTCAAAAAGTCGAACTTAGCATCCGCCAAACCTTCACTCAAATGGGGCAATTTTACCAAGCCCTGGCTGACAACTATTTGCAAGGTGCTGCCACTACTGATGTAACATCATTGACTCAGTCCATTCAACAGTCGATTCAAAGTCAAGTTTCACTACAGGCATTTACTGCCCAAGAGGTTGTAGACGACGCAATGGTTGCCCAAACACACCAGACGTGGAATTTTATCGTCGGTTATGAAAAAAAAATCCTAGACAATCTTGTGTCCTTACAGGATGCCATTCATGCTCACGACTCAGGCGAGATCCCCCAAATCTTGTTCCTAGAACTGCAAGAAGTAATCCGACTAACGGCTCAGGCGTTTAAGGATTTAGGAGCGGCAGTGGGCTCTGAGCTTTCCCAGAGGGAATTTCCCGAGCTGTTGGCGGTAGTTGATGTTGTCAGCCAGCGCCTCGAACACCTCAGAGCCCAAAGGGAAAGCATGCAGTTTTCCCTAGATGCAATCATTGCTTTTTCTAGTGTAATATTACAAATGAAGGAAATCACCGAGAATTTGAATCAAATGGCTCAGGGTTTGCCTGCATCTTCTTGGCTCAGCTCTAATTCCACATCTGCTGTTTAGAGCATCTGTAGCTAACTACATATAGCGGCATAAACAGGAGACAATGAGCAATAACCCGCTCTCGTTGCGTCTCAATCTAAATCATGGCATAATCATGTACAAGCACATGTAAGTATTCAAGAATCAGTTGCGTTATTCTTAGCCTCCTTACTCAAAAATGACCGAAGAAAAACATATTTCGACATCCCCTCCAGTTAAAGCGATTCAGACTGATGTCGGCAAAAAAGATGGTAGGGCTGACACTAAAACTAAAGATACCAAGAATAGCTTTCGTAAAACAGAAACGCTCCTGCAAACTCCACCTAAGAACCTGCCAGACCCCCCGCCCAAAAATATCCCCTTTAACCTGAAAAGCTTGGCCTTATTGGTTCTGTTAGGCGGTCTAGGGCTTTGGGCTTTCCTCTGGCGGATACCTGTAAAATATGTGGGTCAAGGGGTGATTGTCGTCCCACTCAGCGCAGTGCAGTTAGATTCCCGTTCCGCCGGACAGGTGATTGACGTGTATGTCAAAGTTGGGGACAAAGTCAAACCAGGTCAGGTGGTAGCCAAGCTCGATTTGCCACAACTGCGCCAGCAAATTCAGCAGGATGAGAATAACGTCCTGGAGCTGGAGTCTCAAAGAAAGATTGTTGATGCGACCCAGAACGAGAAAAGTGCTAATCAGATTCGGCAAATCGAAAGGCAGCGTTTAAGCCTGGAAGCTAACCTCAAAGGACTCCAACAACTGGACAGGCTTCTAACAGAAAAGATAAAAAGCTATAAATGGTTGGTTGAACAAGGGGTGATTGCTCCGCTCAGTACTCAGGTTACTTCCCTAGATAGCGGTATCCAGTCCAATCGCGTCCAAATCGCCAATCTCTACCCCCAACTTGCGGATCTGGTGGTTCAAGAACGGCAAATTCGACTTCAGGATCAGCAAGCTGACTACCAGCGAGACAATCAAATTGACGACCTCAAGCGCCAAAGAAAAGTGTTAGAAGCTCAGTTGTTCCAAGATAGTAAAGTCCTCAGTCGATATACCGGCACAATTTTGGATCTGTCGATGACTAGCGGGCAGTATATTAGTGCAGGAACTCGTCTGGGAACCATTGACCAACCGGATGGTAAGCACCCGCCGATGAGGGCGATTACCTTCTTTACGGTGGGAGGAGCCAAACGCATCTTTCCTGGAATGAAAATTGAAATTACACCCAACATCGATTACCGTCGACGCTTTGGTGGTATTGTCAGCCGAGTAATTTCAGTGTCTAAGTTACCGTCCACACCCGAAGACATTTCCCGCACGACGGGCAACGACCAACTCGCACAGCAGCTGGTGGCGGCGAAAGCAGTGATCCGAGTTGACTCTGTCCTCGAGCAAGACCCTTCCACCTACACAGGCTTCCATTGGACCATTTCTAAGGGGCCAGGGATTCCGATCCGGCAAGGGACAACAACCCAAGTCTGGATTACCGTTGAGAAGCGTACACCGATTGACTGGGTGATTCCAGGGCTGCGGAAACTGACTGGCATCTACTGACCGATAAACTCTTCAATTTCCCTGAGAACTCATCGGTCACTTATCCTTAAAGATCAATTTCCCTGAGAACTCATCGGTCACTTATCCTTAAAGAAAATAAAATCAAGGATAAGATGTACAAAAAGATTTATATGTCCCACATCTCCTGGATTCTTTGGATTGTCTTAGAATTCCTTATCCTAGGTATCCTCTTTTTTAGTGAACCGCCCGTGACTTGGTTTTGGTTGGTGCTGTTCATCGTAATTTTATTTTACCTTGTAGAACGGGCATGGAGCGAACAGTAAAACATACATGACTAAATGATTCTACAAGGGTTATAACGCGGGAAGGAACTAATGTCTCAGGTGAAAGGCAGGGCTATTTCATTCTAAAATTAGGAAGTGTATGGTATGATATAGTGCTAATCTTTTTTTAAATACATTTACTCCCATGAGCCAAATCGCAATTTTAGAAGCCGAGGCCGACCTAGAAGACCCGCGTCCCAAAGTGCAGGACAACGCCATACTCTTCCATTGTGTCTAGCACTGTTTACTTTGGCGGTCGCCGCAGGGAATAAAGGATTTTTGGCAATTGGAGACTGGATTTCCAGCTACCACGAGCAGTTGATTGCCAATTCTCATGAGATGAAACTTGATTTCGGGTTCATCAATGGTAATCTTAAGGAGAATTTAGTACGCATGTCCAACATCAAAATAGACAAAACGCACATCTGCAGATTTAATTTGATAGCGCTCGTCTTCGCGCTTCATCACCGCTTGGTCTTCACCCACCATCGATAATCGCTCATTAAAGAAGACCCAATTCTTGAAATTAAAGCGAATCGAATCTTTTTCAAATTCCACCGCTTCGACATTAGAAGCAACGTTATAGCGCTTTTTATTCAACGGGTTAACAAATCCATTAAAGAATTGATGTAAGGATTCAGGTAATGGGGAAATGACTGAAAAGCTTTTCCCGTAAAGGTTTGGAGGATAATTCAGCTTTTTTTAATTTTCAATAAGAATCGGTGGAATGGCCATTTCTCGTTGCTTGTTGAGAATATCAACTTATTTATTCTAGAAGTACGGCTCTGAAATGCAATCCAGGCAAGGGTTTCAACACCTGAATCCTTACGAATTGATGGATTTCGGGACTATCAAACCCTGTGAACTCGAAGTTCTGTCCATCCCCAAAATGGAACCTGAGTTTCACATCATCGGCAAAAACACCGCTCTCTTTCATGAGCTTCATTTGCTCGTCACCCGTTTTAGCGCTAATGACAATATTGTTCCAGGTATTAACGACGTTTTGAGCATTCACATATAACAAGGCTTGCTCGGCAGTTTGAATAGAAAGGGGCGCATCAGAATTATGAAGCCCAATTTCTGCTGCCTTCAAGGGTAGAGGCGCTGCCTGAGCGGGTTGAGACAGCAAGCCAATTATAGATAGAACAATCAGCAATAGCGTCAGGAGCATGCCTTGTCCAAAGCGTCTTGTTGCCTGATAAACTCCAACAACTTTACTGACAATCATCATTTTGACTCCTTATCCAGTAGAAAACCGACGATTGTTGAATTGAGTGCATCTAGAACCATGACCCATCATCGTCGCCTCGGTTAATTTTAGAAAGAATGCAGATGTATGTCCAACACTTTTTTCCTGCCTAATTAACACTCAAAACATTCAAATGGAACTCAGACACCTCCGTTATTTCATTGCTGTAGCAGAAGAACTGCATTTTGGGCGGGCGGCAAAGCATCTTGGTATCTCTCAACAACCCCTTAGTCAGCAGATTCGTAATCTAGAAGCAGAATTGGGAACTCCATTGTTCTACCGAACCAAACGTACCGTTCGTCTCACCGAAGCAGGGCAGGTTTTTTATGAAGGGGCAGTCAAAACGCTTCAACAAGCTGAGCAGACGGTACATTTCGCACAACGAACCGGACGTGGGGAAATTGGGAATCTTTCGGTCGGACTGACAGGACCTGCATTGAGCAGTTTGCTACCCCAGGTTATGTCTCGCTTTCGACAGGACTACCCAGGTATACACCTCACTTTGAATGAAATGAGGACAAACCTCCAGGTCGAAGCACTCCTACAAGGACAGCTTCACGTCGGTCTGCTCCATACCCCTCTCTATACCGAGAGCCTAGCAACAGAAGTGGTTTATCGGGAGAACCTGGTTCTAGTTTTACCTACCTCCCACCGACTGGCTCATCCAGTAGAGGTTCCTGTGTCACTTAGAGACCTTGCGGGGGAACCATTTATCTTGTTTCCACGCCAGATTGGTCCAATCTTCTATGACCGAATCATCAGTATGTTCCAGCAGGTCGGCTATAGCCCCAATATCGTGCAAGAAGTGATTCCACAGCGAAGCATTTTGAGCCTTGTGTCAATTGGAGTTGGGCTAACACTGATGCAGAAATCGCTCTCTACAATCGGTCATTCGGGCGTTGTCTTTAGGGAGCTATTGGAACCAACGCCAGAATTAGAGTTGGCTCTTGCTTGGCACCCAAAGTCAACCTATCCTGCCTTACAAAACTTCCTTCGACTCGTGCGAGAAGTGGCTAGTGGGGTCACCAGTTCGTTATCGGAAAGCAAATAATTGTTGAGCGCTGACATCATTAGTTCAACAGCTCCTGCAACCTGCCCTGGATATGGATTATCATTGTCACCAACGCCGGGAACAAACTCCCAACACCCTTGCTCTTGGTTATATTGTCTGAAGCAGCGATAAGCTGCGCGACCAGCTAAGTCGGCTGTGACATGCAGACAATATGGTCCTAGCCTATTGCCACGAATGTTAATCTGCTTATTCCAAGAATTCTGATAAATTGTAGCGCGAATAGCCTGATTCAGAATAAAGATAATTGATGGCTCGAACCCGCCACCTCCGCAGTTTACTTGGCATGTAAGCCCAGGAGTAGAACCAGAAGCGGGAATTAATTGAGGAAGATTATTTGCTATCGCCTCGAAGCTTGAAGGATTACTCATAAGACCTCTTATATAAGTCGGTTTAGGGTACGTAACTTGAATACTTATATGACCGTGTTTTAGAATTTATGCAAGAAGTCTATTACCCGGATTTCTCTCTTCGGCGATGTTAGGGGTGAGCTATTGGCCCCATGCTGCCTGGATTTCAAGCAATCACCCTGAGGGGGTGACAACCATGCCTCAAAGCCTTACATAATAAGCATTTGGGGCAGTGACATTTGAAAAGATCGCTATGAAAGTTGGTGGTAGGTGACAACGAAAAAATCAGGCTTTCAGCCTCTTGTTGAGAATAGAATCAATAAGCAGAAAAATTGCCATGCATCTTTTGATGTCACACTGCCTTTTATATCATGTCCGGCAAATTAGTTATAATTCCCGCATCTATGCAAAACTCTGAAAACTTTTCCCCCCTGCTCCTGGAGCTCCTCTGCTTATGCCTCTTTAGTCTGAACCTTAAACTGGTAGCCAGCTGGTGACAGTCTCGCCATACTTACCCCTAAACACATGGCGTCTCTAACGTTATTTGCGCTCTGACTGGAAAGTTCGTAGTACTCGCGAACAATAAAATCTTGGACGATACCTAATTTAATATATTCTGCTTTAATATCCGCAGGAAGGTAATGAAAATCTTTGATGTTCCTTCTGCAATTACTAGCTCCACATCTGCATTTCATCGCCCAAAAGTCACTTATAGTAGTAGAATAATCGTAAAAAATCTCCTGATTTTTGTAAATATCGCGCAAAGCAATTAAAAGATTTGCACTCACAATACCTGCATTGGGATTGCAAGCATGATTGACAAAAACGCCAGGTTCTTCTATGTCAATATATGCTTCACTAGCTATTTGCATTGGATAACCACTTTTCGCCCATACTTGCTCTGCAGTAATGAGCCTTCCCATAAAGGTAAGAATAACTTCACCTTTACTAATATTTGTTGCAGCAAAAACACCTTTTCCAAAATCACATTTGTCAACATAAATTTTTGAGTCGATAGCATTAATATGTTCCAAGTTCACATCCATACAAATCAATTTTTACCGGCTAATCTTTTTTAGACTTGATATATTGCATTAGCTCAAAAACCAGACTACCGTGAAAAGCGACCGCGCTTGGGCAATCGGAGCGATTGTCACCTGAACAACTCAAAGAGCTGTTCACAGAGGGGTTGCTGACTTCCTCACAGAAGTAGGTAAAAGCCATAGCAAGAGGGCATTGCGACACAATTGAATCATAACCATTTTGTACCTGCTAATGGAAGCTCAGCAGACAGTTCCTCTGTACCTGATCAGGGGCAAGCAACAGAAGCGAACACTGGTTCTACCCGCACACATAAGTCTGCAGTCCTGGCGCTGCGAGTCATTCGGCAAACAGGAAAGGTTGCTTAAGACAACCTTGCGCGGCGAAAAATTACGCGAAGCAAAGCGAGTGATAGAGCAAGTAGGACTATTCAAATATGTCCCGGTGATGGAACTCAATAGGGGATTAAGCCGAGATCCGGCCAAAAAAGTGCCACAACCCCCCAAAAAGTCCTGCCGGATCTAGCTTTCAGGAATTTTGCTGGGTAGAGAACAACTTCCCCATAAATGATCAATGGACTACCTGATTGAGCAACGCTTTCCAGTCAGTCGTGGCATCTTTTTTGCCAGATCTCGGCTTAATCCCAAATTAAGGCTCTTGTCAGATTTTGGTGATGGTGAATGGCATGCTCTTTAAGGCAGAGGGCTTTTATGCAGCTATGCTGAGAGCGCATTTCTAAATAAAAGCTTAAGGAGATGAGATAGGTAGGAGAGTTGAACCAGGATGAGGATGTAGCCTTTACTGGTTCTGAATCAATTGTGACTACTCTCAAGCCGCGCCGCTTTCATCGTGAAGCGCGAACGCGCTACCAAACGCTATAGCAGTGATCTCAGTGAGCAGGAATGGCAAATTATTCAGCCTCTGCTGCCCCCAGCCGCGAATGGTCGAGGTCGCAAACGCCAGGTCAATGAGCGAAAAATCCTCAATAGACATCTCCACAATAGAAATGTTTTGTGGTAAAAGAGTATAAAAATATATTTTTCCTTGCCAGAAAATGACGGAAATATTAAGTTATATTGAGGAGAACCCCGAACAAACGAGCGCGATTGGTTGGGTTAAAGTATGAGCAACTAGAACAACTAATAAAGCAGGCGCTAAACTTACAGACACAAAAGCAACAGGAAGTTGAAGCACAAAAAACTAGAATTATAAATAAAGGCGGTGGTCGTAAACCCAAGTTGTCGGCGGAGGCGCAAATTCTGTCAAAATTAATATATTTGAGGCAGTTAACAACATTTCAATTATTGGGAATTCAGTTTGGAGTGAGTGAATCAACGGCTTTCCGATACATTTAATTACTGGTTGCCCCTGCTCGAAGAACTCCTGCCGTCAAGTTTACTTTAACAGGTTAAAAAAAACGCAATTGATTACGAGATAGTCCTCGAAGTTTTAACTAATTATGGACTAATAATAGATAGCGCTGAACAGCCGAGAGAGAGACAGGCGAGAGTATAAAGAGCAGAAAAAGTATGACTCAGGTAACAAGAAGAGCCATACTTTTAAAAATCAAATTACTGTTCTACCTGATGGTCAAGATATTGTTGATGTAATTGCCGGAGAACCTGGGCAAAAAAGTGACATAACTTTATTTCCTGAAGGTCAGAAAAGTTTTGACCCTCCGCAAAAATTTAAAGAAAATAAAGGTTATAAAGGAAAGTCCTCAATTAAAACTCCCACAAAAAACCCGAAAAAAAGAGAATTAACTTTAGGGCAAAAAGAGAAAAATAAAGAAATGGCTGCCGCTAGAATATTTGTCGAACATTTGATTCGGGCGACCAAAATATTTAGAATAGCTTCGGCTCGATTTAGATTAACTTCAGGTAAATACGAGCAAATAATTATGACGATATGTGGAATAGTGAGACTGCGGATAGGAGCGTTAGTTTTACCATAAAAAAATCTTGGGCATCAGGGATAAAAATTGGGATAAACATCTACTACCTTTTGCCTTATTATCAAAAGTAATTGTCTCAAACCCTGATTTTAGCGTTGAGATTTGCTGATGCAAGTCAAGCGCGATCGCTAGCTTGAAGTTCAGTCAGGGAGCGGCATTACCATTTTTCGGAGATGTCTAATGCTAAACTTACCCCCCAACTGCTGGAAGCACAAAGTGTGAGGCTCCCAGCGAGTAAGTGCAGGGCTTTGTTAGCCTAATAATAGTTCATACAATACTGCTTGGTACGAGAAAATGCTGTTCGGTAAAGTCAGCGAGTAAGCTCTTATCATCAATGCGCCAGCTCGGTCAGCGAATGGCGACCGGGTTAACAATGCTTTGAGATGCGCCTGTGAATCGCGGCTGACCAAGCACGAACAGGAATTCGTGAACGGCGTCGCGGGCTAACGCGGATGTGTTGACGCTTTCGAGCAGGTATACACCGTTTTTAGCCAGGAGCGTCTGGTGAACGGGGAAGAAATCCTGTGGCGTCTCGAACGGCACGACATCCACGCGCGGGGTATCTGAGCCGAGGGCAACAATGCCTTTGGCAGCTAAGTATTCGGCACCACTGTGTCCAGGACCGGGCTGCGAGTTGTAATAGCGCAGAGTGTCGCCACTCATCGCGTCCATCCAGCCAGTGTGCAGCAGCACCACATCGCCGCGCTCAATCTGCACGCCCTGCTGACGACACGCGCCTTCAATATCTGCGACAGTGATGACCTGCCCGCCTAGGGCGAACGCACCTAAATTTATACACGAGAGCTAAGTGGTATCCTAGAGGA
>CAXUIG010000066.1:0-27602 GCA_964250845.1 uncultured bacterium
ACTCTCATGCCTGATGGCAGTCTTACATCTTCCCATCTCCCCCTCTATCTAGACCAATGATTGCCACTTTAGAAAAAAGCTGGTTGGTGGCGAATCAGGCTGAAAAACTCTTCGCGGGTTTTTTGATCGTCCTGAAACACACCTACCATCGCACTGGTGACAGTCCAGGACCCCGGTTTTTGAACACCGCGCATCACCATGCACATGTGGGTGGCTTCGATCACAACGGCAACCCCCTGCGGTTCCAGGACGGTTTGAATCGCTTCGGCGATTTGGCGTGTTAGCCGCTCCTGCACCTGCAACCGGCGGGCATACATCTCAATAATGCGACCGAGCTTGCTCAGCCCCACCACTTTTTGGTTGGGAATATAGGCGACGTGAGCTTTGCCCATAAACGGCAGCATGTGGTGCTCGCAGAGGCTAAAAACATTGATGTCTCTGACAAGTACCATCTCGTTATGACCTTCATCGAAGATGGCACCGTTGACAATTTCTTCAAGAGACTGGTTGTAGCCACCAGTGAGAAACCGCATCGCCTCAGCCACCCGCTTGGGCGTTTTCAGCAGTCCCTCGCGCTCCGGATCTTCTCCCACACCCAGCAGCAGCGTCCGCACCGCATCCATCATCGGCTCGTTAAGTTCCTCTGAGGGCGGTTGCAAATTCGGTTCTCGACCGTTCTGGGTATTGCGGTCGGGTCTTGTACGAAGTGAGTTGTGTACGCCTGAATCGATGGCGTCTGTACTGTCGTGACTCAAAGGCGAGTGAGAGCGAGTCGAACCGTTGGAAGAAGCCATAGTCATGATGTAAGTCTTGGTTAGGGTTTCTGTGGGACAACGCCTGCGCTTTCTTAGTTTAGGAATCACCTTAAGAGCCCCGATTAGAGGACGCCAGCACTTGGCATGAGCGTCAATTCCTCAACTACTGCGTGTTCTGGTAACTGTGCGGCGTACAGAATCGACTGGGCGACAATTTCTGGGGTTAACATCGCCGAGCGGTCAAAGTCAAAATGGACAGTTTCAGTCTCCCAGAGTTCAGTATTGACCGCACCGGGGCAGATAGCGGTGGCACGAATCCCGTGGGCGCGTTCTTCAGCCGCAAGGGTTTTAGAAAGGGCAATCAAACCAGCTTTACTGACGCAGTAGGCTCCCCAGTTGGCAAAGGCGAGCTTTCCGGCAACAGAAGCGACGTTGATAATTGTGCCTCTTCCATGGTCGCGCATCGACGGCAAAATCCCCAGAATGCACTGGAACACACTGGTGAGATTCAGATTCATCACTTGCAGCCAGTCCGACAGGGGTGTTTCACTCAAAGCGCCGGTATACCCCATTCCCGCATTGTTAACCAGGATATCGATGCCTCCAAAGTCTGCCGCGATCGCGCTGATCTTCTGTTGTACCTGCTCGATCTCAGCTAGATCCAAAGGATAAGCTTTTGCTTTCACCCCAAGAAGTTGCACGGCTTGAGCCACCGCCGCCAATTTGTCCTCAGACCGGCTCACCAAGGCTACATCAATTCCAGCTTTAGCAAATGCTAAAGCTGTCGCCTTACCAATTCCACTACTTGCCCCAGTGATTAGGGCCCGTTGTTTATTTTCTAAATTCATCAAACGTTCCGATTTTCCAGCAGATATCAGGCACTCATTAACCTATGTGTGCCTAGCAAAACTATCACTTTGTAATTATGAGAAAAATGTAAAATAATGTTACAGGTTACAGATAATTTTATCACCTGCAACCCGCTTTTCAATTAGCTAAAACTTTTCATTCCGAAGATTCAGTGAAAACACCGAGCTGGCGAAATTTTTGATACCGCAGTTCGCGACGCTCTTGGCTTGTCATCTGGCTCAGCTCCTCCAAGTTCTGCAACAGTGCCTGCTTGAGAATCGTTGCTGCCTTGAGTGGGTCGGAATGAGCCCCAGCGGGGGGTTCAGGCAACAGCTGGTCTAGAATTCCCAAACTTTTTAGATCCCAGGCGGTGATTTTGAGGGCAACTGCGGCTTGGGGAGCCTTGCTGGCATCTTTCCAAAGGATGGCGGCACAAGCTTCGGGCGTGGCAACGGTATAAACGGCGTGTTCGAACATTAACAGGCGCTCGCCCACACCAATCCCCAAGGCACCGCCAGAGCCTCCCTCTCCAATCACCGTGCAGATAATCGGGACATCTAGGCGGAACATCTCACGCAGATTGTAAGCGATCGCTTCTCCCTGCCCCTGATGCTCTGCCTCCATACCAGCCCAAGCTCCTGGCGTGTCGATAAAAGTCAATATCGGCATCCCAAATCGGTTGGCGTGTTCCATCAACCGCATCGCCTTGCGGTAGCCTCCGGGAGAAGCCATGCCAAAGTTACGGGCGACATTGTCCTTAGTATCGCGGCCTTTTTGATGACCTAGCATCACCACTGGTTGCCCAGCCAGACGAGCCACACCAGTCACTAAGGCGGGGTCGTCCGTGCCACCGCGATCGCCATGCAGTTCCATCCATTCGTCACTAATCGCTTGAATGTAATCAAGCGTACTGGGGCGACGGGGATGACGAGCGAGTTGCAGTCGTTGGGACGGTGATAGACTGGTGAAAATTTCCTGACGCAGTTGCATGGCGCGTGTTTCCAACTGGCGAATCTGATCAGAAACATCAACGCCATTTTCTGCCGCCAGCTCACGAATCTGGTTAATCCGCGCCTCCAGCTCGATCAGGGGCTTTTCAAAGTCTAAAAGTAGGGGTTTTCGCTCAGTAGTTGCCATCTCAAACCTCTCAAACCAGTAGTGGTCTAAATCCGTGTTTCACCGACACCTGACCAATTTGCTCCATTTTTTCCACCGTGATTTGATTCCGTCCCCAAGAAAAGTTGGTGTGCAACTTTTCAAATTCCAGCAGCATCGACTCGGCAAAACAGGCAAACAACTGGCGGGCTGGCACATCCATCAAGTTGACAATTTTCATTATCCGCCAGTCAATATCGAGCGAATGCTCCACAATGCCACCATTGAGGACATAGACACCCGGATGCTTGATCTTCATTGCCAAGTTCTTGGGATAGCCGCCATCAATTAGCAGACACGGTTGCTTCAAAACTGCTGGTTCAATTTCGACCCCTTTCGGCATACTCGCCACCCAGACCACAATATCTGCCTGAGGTAGCGCTTCTTCCAATCCCATGATTTTGCCTCTACCAAGGGACGATTGCAACTCTTGCAACCGCTCCTGGTTACGGGCAATTAGCAACAGCTCCGCCACATTTGTCCGGGCATCCAGCCAGCGGCAGACTGCACTGCCAATGTCGCCGGTGGCACCACACACCGCAACTGTCGCTTTCGATAGTTCAATTCCGACTTGTTTCGACGCTTGTTCCACTTGGCGGCACAAAATGTAGGCCGTGTGGGTGTTACCAGTAGTGAAGCGGTCAAACTCCAGCTTAATGTTGCGGACTTGCTTGTTCTGCTGCAGGTTGAAGTTCTCAAAAATAATCGAGGAAAAGCCGCCTAAAGCCGTAATATTTATGCCATGCTTTTGGGCGTGGGCCATGGCGTTGAGGATTTTGCGCGTCGCGGCCTTAATCCGTCGCGTGGCCAGCATTTCTGGGAGAAAGCAAGATTCCACATACCAGCCTTCAATTTTCTGACCAGTAATGCTAGTGACTGTAATGGTATCGACAATTTGGGGCGGAGCGCTGCACCAAAAATCTAGCCCTTGGTCGGCATATTCCGGGTAGCCCAACTCTTTAGCAACAGATTGTGCGTGTTCCAAACTGTTAAGGTGACCGATTAGACCAAACATGAAGTGCTCTATTAAACCCGTAGCTCAGGTGAAAGTGGAGTAAGTGTGTGAGAGAGCCAGTAACTTACCCTTAAAAATATTACACATGAAGATGTGGAGAGGGGGAGAGCGGCAGAAAAAGTACTTAAACTTCCAATGCCTATAGCATTACATCTCCCCCTCTCCCACTCAAGCACCTGTTAGGCCGTATGCTGACAGGCGCATAATGTCGCGGGTAGTGAAGCCGATATTGCTAAGAGCTTCGCCGTACTGGATCATGAAGTCTTCAATCAGAGCTTCTTTTTCCATAGCCAGCGTGTGGGCATCGTCTTCCACCTGGTGGAGCATCTTCCAAACTAAGGGCAGGTTCTGGCGATTGGCTTGCTCTAGTTCAGCCTTAGCGTCTTCAAAGTGGTTTTTCAGCCAAACTTCGCCAAAGTTGAGATGGCTGTATTCATCTTTAACGACGCCTTCTGTGATTTTGCGGGCAAAGTCGTCGGCGACGGGAATGTAAATGTTGTAGGCTGCGATCGCAAAGCACTCAATAATCAAAGACTGAATCAGCAAGCAAGTGACTACCCCGCCTGATGCAGCTGCTTGTTGAAAATTCTGGTGCAGTCCGGCAAAAAACTCACGGGCGAATTGCAGATCCGGCGTCACCTTAAGATTCCGCCCACAAGCTTCAAAACCCTTTTTGTGGCGGCTCTCCATCTTGGATAAGCCAATGAGTTCATCCTTGTGCTCAGGTAGCATTTGAGCTAATTGGATGTAATTTTCATGGGCTTCTTGTTCCCCTTCAATCACGATCGCGTTGATGCGGCTGTAGGCGTCCTTATAGGTGTCGCTGTGGAAATCAATTTCGGAGCTGGCAGCAAGCTGCTGCATAAGCCTATTTACTCCTGTTAACGTAAATTAGATGATATTCGAGCGGTCAGCCCCAACCCTGTAAGTTGAGGGTAAGGGTGAAAATGGTTAAAGTTAACTTAACAAATCCCTATGGTATCCGTTACGGGTTGCAGTAGTTCCAAATGCGAGAATATCACCTCTGATTTTAAAAGCATACGGTTAAATCAGTATTCATGCCTAAAAGACATCTGAACGATAGTCTAGCTGGGTTTTGGGAATCGGTGAGCCTGGTTGTGCTACTGCTGGGGGCTGTGGTCGTGCTGCTGCCACTGGGCGTTGTCTTCCTCACTTCGTTTGCCCCCCCTGGTGCGACTCCTGAACTTTTGCCCCGGCAGGGCTGGTCTTGGGCTAACTACCAAGACGCTTGGCAGCGAGGCGAGTTCCTGCTGGCGTTTGCCAATTCTACCCTAGTAGCACTGGCAGTAACAGGTTTTCAGCTCATTACCTCGGCTTTGGCTGGCTATGCCCTAGCACGGTTGAAATTCCGGGGGCGGCAAGCGCTGCTGTTGATTGTTTTGGCGACGCTGGTGATTCCATTTCAGCTGTTGGTGATTCCGATATTCTTGGTACTAAAGTGGGGACACCTGATCAATACTTACGGAGCGCTGATCTTACCCACTGCTGCTAACGGCTTTGGAATTTTCCTATTGCGGCAGTACTTCCAAACGGTGCCGGTGGAGTTGGAGGAAGCAGCTGCCCTGGATGGGGCGAACCGACTACAAATTTTGTGGCGGGTGATGCTACCTTTATCTCGTCCTGCTTTGGTGACGCTGTTTCTGTTTACGTTTATCGGTGAATGGAATGACTTGTTTAAGCCCCTGGTCTTCACGACGCAACCGCAGTTAAGAACCGTTCAGCTGGCATTGGCAGAGTTTCAGGAACAGTTTACCAATAACTGGCCTTTGCTGATGGCATCTGTGGTGATCGCCACCTTACCAGTGGTGCTGCTATTTCTCATCGGTCAGCGCCAGTTTATTCGGGGCATTGCCACGACTGGGATTAAGAATTGATTTTCAAATCCGCGATCTAGCCTATGATTAACCCGAATAGTGTAGTAGATGCAAAATAATCTTCCTTGACTACGGTTTGAAATCGCTGTTGAAATTGGTACTCCTGATCGCGGTCATGATTAGTTCGATGCCAGCTATGGCAAGCGCCGCAGGTGGTACTGAACTGCTCTGGTATGGGCATTCCGCATTCAAGCTCACAACGCCTTCTGGCAAGGTGGTATTGATTGACCCGTGGATCACTAACCCCGTTAATAAAAATGGCTTTGACGACTTGGCCAAAATCGCTCAGGCTAATTTAATCCTGGTGAGCCACGACCACTTCGACCATGTCGGTGACGCGGTTGAAATTGCCAAAAAAACTGGGGCACCGCTGGTTTCCACATTCGACGTTGGCAAAGCCCTAGTTCAATACGAAGGTTACCCAAAAGCTCAGGCGGGGTATGAAACACAAGGCAACTTCGGCGGAGAATTAACGCTGCTGGATGGCGAGGTGAAAATTGCCTTCATTCCGGCTGTACACAGTTCTACCGTTGCGCCGTCAGAAAACTCGCTCCATTACGGCGGAAATCCGGGCGGTTTCCTCATCAGTGTGAAAAACGGTCCCGTGATTTACCATACCGGCGATACCGACCTGTTTTCCGACATGGCGCTGATCCCTCACTTTCATAAGGTGAGCGTGATGCTTGCCTGTATTGGCGACCACTTCACGATGGGTCCGAACCGTGCAGCGGAGGCAGTAAAGTTAGTCAAACCGGCAACGGTAGTGCCAATCCACTTCGGTACATTTCCAGTATTAAACGGCACACCGGAAGCTTTCGAAACAGCGCTGAAGCGCCAAAATGTGAACAGTAAACTTAAGCTCATGCAGGTTGGCGAAGCTCTGAAGCTGACTTAATTACCTCAATCGCTTTCCTGAATCTGGAGGCGGATGGTGCGGACGCCAACACTATCCGTTTCATTTGCATTGCCCAGCTGGATTTCGACCACTTCACCAGCCAGGGGTTCCAGGCAACCCAGGAGCGATCGCAGATTGGGTGTACTTGCACCAGTATCCACATACAGCCGATCTGCCAAACTGCCGATCCGCTTCCAGGTGGCATAGAGTTTGGCGATAGTCTGTTCCAGTACAGACGCCTGATTAACCAAATCTGCTGCTATGTTTATACAGCCAAGTCGCAGGGCTTCCTCTAGCGCCCTCTCCAGGTTGAGAGAGTCGTTATTGAGGGCTTGAACTTGGGTGGCAGCGTTCAGATACTTTGCTAGGTAACGAGCTTGACTTGTTGCCTGTTTGAGTGTATCCACATCGGGATTCTGAGAGACTTCCTCGCGTAGTACTGCTTGGTGGGATTCTGGCAATTTCTCCATTTCCCGCGCCAGTGGCGCGAGGTAACGGCTGGGCAGAGAATTGTCAGCTGCCTTGGCTTTGACTGTGTCTGGAAGTAGTTCGGAGGACATCGCCGTCCATTCATCAGCAAGCTGGCGCACCTCACGGCGGGTGATGCGATCGCCCTTGCGCGCTGCATCAGTAACCAGCTGTTGCACTTCTGGGTCAGCCTTAGCTGTTTCAATAAAAGCCCTTTTACTAAAGCATCTAACAGCAGCTGGGTCAAGGTGTCCCTGCTCCATCAGGGTATCGGCACTGTTAGCCAGCTGGAGCATGGAATAAGCCAAGCTTTTGCTGATTTCCCGTTCTTTCAGCCAGTTGAGAAATCCACTGCCACGACCGTCACCGGTTTTTTTCTCGCGATCGCGCACTGCTCGAAGAATCCGTCCCCGCCAGATTTCCGTTTGCAGGTCAAAGCGATCGCACACTTGCCAAGCCGCATCTACCTGCCGCTGAAACTCCAGCTCTGGAATCTGTTCATCTTCTGGGTCAGGCAGCTGGAAATTTAGCTCAGTTGGCCCCTCCAAGGCAGCAGCAAGGTCGGTGGGAGAATCGGGGGATTGGAGCATTGGGAGCAACTAACACGTTACATCTGGCACATTATTGCACGTTCTGTCTGTGCCTCTAACGGTAGCGCTTCCCTACCTTTGAGGCTGATCAAGGAAACCAGTATCTCGCAGGAACGAAAGAATTGCTGAATTGATTGCCTCTGGACAACCAGCTGAGGCATCGTGACCGCAGTTGGGGAGGGTTTGTAGTCTGGAACTGGGCATGCGATCGCGCAGTTTCTTGCCATCCGTAGCCGGAAACCAGCGGTCTTGATCGCTCCATAAAATCAGCGTTGGACAGGTAATAGTAGACAGTTTGTCTTGGATTTTACTGATAAAATTCGGTTGATTCTCCTGGAAGCGCTCAATTTCACGCGCCGCTAGTTGTAAGCCTTCGGTTAATTTTGCAACAGAACCCTGTAAATGAATATACGGGTAAGTGATCCAGTACACCTCTTCCGGTGTTACGGTTGACCAATCCACCAGAACTTCGCGACGCTCTACCCGCACGATTGCCCGCACCAGAGGAGCAAATAGGTAGGGCAGACGCAGGTAGTCAAGAATTTGAATCAGTTCTAGCGGCAGATAGGAGAGCGATCGCATCCCCCGATTCGGTAATCGCTCTGGGAAGATGGGCACATTAATCACCACTAACCGAGCGAATAACTCTGGATGCGCCTGGACAACAGCAAGGCTCGCCAGTGCCCCTAGCGATTCTGCCACGACAACAGCGGGTTCATTGCACAATGCCCGCATAATTCGCTCCAGCTCAACCATTTGATGACCGGGTTGTTCTGGGTACTCTAACTTTTCCGAAAAGCCGTACCCAACGCCATCGAAACAAATCACCCGAAAATGTTGCGATAATGGCTGGATGCAGTGACGCCAACTGTAGCACCAGCTCCCGATGCCATGGACCAGAACTAGCGGTTTACCCTTGCCTTTTTCGCCATAGGCAATTGAAACGGGATGTCCACTGGCATCAGTAATCGTCAGAGTTTGCCGCCCTTTTGGAAATGTTGCTTGCCACCAGTCTTGCATTGTTTGTTTAGGTACCGGAAACTGAATTGATCAAGGTTAAATGATCAAATGGTATTAAGTGCGACCCGTTTGTGTTGGCTCATCTGACTCTCTCGTCTAGGGCAGACGGTGCTTGTCTGCGCATAGCCTCTCCCACCGTGACATTCAGCTCGTTTCCCACTAGGATAACCACTGCGCTCAGATAGAGCCACAGCATTAAAACTATGACTGCTCCAACCGCACCATAAGCCCGGTTGTAGTTGCCAAAATTCGCTACATACAGCCGAAATAGAGCGGATAAAATTGCCCAAGAGACCGCTGCTAATACCGCTCCCGGCATAATTGGTGTACCATGTGTCCAACGGCTCGGTCCATAGCGATAGACAAAGGCAAAGGCGAGGGAAACAATGCCTAAGGCTAAAGGCCAACTCAACAGTTGCCAAACATTTGCTAAGATAGAAAGGCTGCTTATTTCGCGCACTAAAAATTTCACAATCAGGTCGCTGATAAACACCAAAAAAGAAGCAACCACCAGTAGGAACATGGTGCCGACAGTCAGCCCGAGCGAGACGAGCTTGGCTTTCCAGAATGGGCGTGCCTGTTCTGGTGGGATTTGAGCGATTTGATCGAGGGCGTTCATGGCAGCACTGAGCGCCCCAGAAGCCGCCCAAATCGCTGCGATAAAGCTGATGGAAAACAGACCTGTGTTTTTTGTGTGGGTAATTTCTCGGGCGAAATTGTGGATCAGAGCCAATGCCTGATCAGGTGCAACTTTACTCAGTTGAACCGCCAGCTGTTTGAAGGTTGATTGCAGGGATTCCGCAAACAGGCCAATGGCTGTGAGGACAGCGAGAATGGCTGGGAATATGGATAACATCGCGTTGTAAGCGATTTCACCTGATAAACCGAAGAGTCGTTGTTTGCCAACGCGAGTAACGATTTTCTTCAGCGTGACCCAGCTGAGGTGGCGAAAGAACCGGAGAAAGCGAGTCTTTAGCATTGGTCGGTTTAGGGCAGCATCGTTTCCTCTTAGATTACTCGCCTCTGAATCAATTTTAAAAGGTTAGCGGTTTGGTGTTCAGCTATAGCCCCATCGCCTTAGCCACTGTAGCGATCGCAGGTTCCACCCCCTGCTTGAACGAGCTTTGATTGTGTTTAATTGCTGTATCCGGGTCTTTAAGACCATTGCCGGTGAGAACACAAACCACCGTGGCACCCGTCGGAATCTGGTCTTTCACCTTCAACATCCCCGCCACGGAGGCAGCACTGGCGGGTTCACAGAAAATGCCTTCCGACTCCGCTAAAATCCGATAAGCTTCCAGGATTTCGGCATCGGTGACGGCGTTGAATTCTCCATGGCTAGCTGATTGAACTGCGATCGCCCGTTCCCAGTTAGCGGGATTTCCAATCCGAATCGCCGTTGCCAGCGTATCTGGATGCGCCACTGGCTGACCTGTAATTAGAGGAGACGCTCCAGCTGCTTGGAACCCCATCATCCGCGGCAGGCGATCGCAAAGCCCCGCCCCATGGTACTGGCAAAATCCCATCCAGTAAGCCGTAATATTCCCTGCATTGCCCACTGGAATGCACAGCCAGTCCGGGGCATCACCTAGGGCATCCACCACCTCGAATGCAGCAGTTTTCTGGCCTTCCAGCCGGTAGGGATTCACCGAATTCACCAAAGTGACCGGATATATCGTCGCCATCTCGCGCACAATTTTCAGCGCCTGGTCAAAATTCCCCTTGATTGCCAGCACCTCTGCCCCATATAGCAAAGCCTGCGCTAACTTACCCAGTGCGACATAGCCATCGGGAATCAGCACAAACGTCCGCATTCCTCCACGCCGCGCATACGCTGCCGCCGCCGCTGACGTGTTGCCGGTGCTAGCACAGATTACCGCCTGCGCCCCAGCTTCTTTTGCCTTGGAAATTGCCATCGTCATCCCCCGGTCTTTGAAGCTGCCGGTGGGGTTGAGACCGTCGTATTTTACCAATACGCGCACCTGTCTACCCACACGCTCAGCAATGGAGGGAACTGGAATCAGGGGAGTGTTGCCCTCGAGTAAGGTAACAACCGGCGTCGTTTCCGTAACCGGCAAGTATTCCCGGTATGCCTCGATTAGACCAGGCCAGGTTTTTCGGTTAGATTTGGCAGCAGACAGACTCACACTCACGATATCTTAAGTCACTTGGCGTTAATTTTTACAGCCAAAAGGTAGATTTTGACTTTTACCTTTTTTAGTGTAGCTTGATAACTGAACCACATTGGCTCTTGACAAACAGCAGTTAGATTTTTGAGGTCGTTGGCGGGAAGCTTTAGCTCAACCTCCTCGCCTCGTGGGCCTCACCCCTTTCCTGCCGGGGTATTGCCGTCAAGATTATTGTGGTAGAATACCAAGCAAAAATAACTAGCAGTTACTGACGACCCATACCATAGCCATGCTCCAGTCAAAGAAATCTCTGTATCAAGTCGCTCAGCAAATCAAGTTTTTGCACCTGCAAGCGGAAGTGGAATCGCTGTTGCACCAGCTGCAATTCCTAAAACAGCAACGGATAGCCGCAGCTAGCTTTGATGCCTTTGACAACCGGCACTAGCGCCTTTCGTCATGTCAGCTAGTGTTGTAGATAACTTCATGACTCCATTCCTATTTTTTGCATAACTTCTATTGCCAGCAACTCAAATTCTTTGGCTGAGTCGCCATCTGGCTTGTAATCGAACACAGACCTTGGATCAGGAATTTGCATATTTCCTACAACCTGACTCGGTTCAATACACTTTGATAGCTCCTCTCTTTGATAAATAACAGTATCCATTACATTCAAACCATAGCGTTTTGGTATAGCCTCTATATGTCTTGGCAACGTGTATTGTAAAAATTTGCCATGAGTCGGAATTTTGCAAGGAACAACACCCAGTATTTGCAGGGGTTGCTTACTTATAAACTTCCTATATATATTGACTTGCTTGATCAAATTATTAACGTTTAATAGACCTTGATTGGCAAACGGCTTTAGATCAGAAGGAATGATTAGGTAATCAGACGTAATTAAGGCAATCTTAGCATATAGGTTCAAGGAAGGGGGTGTATCAATAAGTACCACATCATATTGATGTTCTACAGCCTTCAATTTTTTTATTAGGCTCATATTACTGTAATCAATTTGACCCAGCTCATTCTCATACTGCATCAAATTGATATGGGCAGGAACCACATCAATTTCAGGATTGTTAAACTGAGACTGCCTGACAACTTCTGGGATGAGGGAGAATTCTTCTGACTGCAAGACCTGAAGAATGTTGCAGTTTTTAATATCATCTACTTCCTCACGATCAAATTTAATTAGCCCGGTTGCATAGGTGGTGTTTGCTTGGCTATCTAGGTCAATTACAAGGACTCTCTTGCCCTTCTTTCTGAGGGCAGCGGCTAGGTTGACCACAGTGGTTGTCTTCCCTACTCCACCTTTGTTGTGGTAAACCGCAATTGTTTTCACAGGATGTTGACTTTGGGTTTCAAAACTGGGATTATATTGAGGAGTTAGTGTAGTAGTCTGAGGCTTTTGAACTTCTGAAGGCTCTTCAGGAAGTATTTCCTTAAGGCTGTCTCTGCCAATAAGAGTTCTGATCTCGTCGATTCTGGCTTCAATCTCTTTGCCAGAACACTGAAAGACAAGCTGAATGTCTTCTTTTACGCTTTCAAAAATTTTGATTTGTTTGCCATTAGTTAGCAGTCCATATCGAATATTCAAACTCACCAAGTAGCGCCTGAGTCGGCGAACGTGATTATTTAAGTTTTGATTAGGATGCTTAGCCTCTAAAATTACACTCATAGGCAAGTTGCCATCCAATACAAAGGGAATGACTGGCGTGGCGAAGGCTATGAATTCCAAGCGGATAATGCCAACTGCCACCTCCTGATGCCAGATGTCTGGCGAATACCCTAATTTAGGGAGCAGATAGTGGACAATGAATTTACTTTCAACTTCGCTTTTGTTGCGGCAAAGCTCAGGATAAAAAAACAAGTGTTTTTACCTCGAAACAGCTGGAATAATTATGGATGAACTGATAACTCTTCGATTGTGCCTCAGATTCAGCTGTTTCGATTCGGGGTGAGCACTGAATTATTTTGTGAAGAGCTAAGATGCTCCTCGGTGATTCCAAGCAAGGCGATCGCCTTGATTTAAACTAAGATTGAGTATCTCCGTAATTTCCTAGTTGTTATTGCGGATCAACCTAGATTTGTCTTAATTAAGATTCAGGTAAGACTACTCTCGCAGTAGCAAGCCTTTGGTGATTTATTCATGGAGTTGGAGAAACTTTTGTTCGAGAGAGGGCGTTGCCCCGAATAAACTCGTGCGTCACCAACGTCCGAGTTGCCTTTGGGTGCCCGCGCTTGTTGTATTTGGGGCATCGTGGTGGGATCGACAAGGCAGTCGTTAATTATAGGACTTAATACATGGCATATATCATTGCAACTGCAAACATGAAAGGCGGAGTCGGTAAAACGACCCTAAGCGTTAACTTAGCCACTTCTTTAGCCAAAGATCATGGAAAGCGGGTTCTCGTTATTGACTTAGATACTCAAATCAGTGCCACGCTCAGTCTGATGTCTCCTGCTGACTTTGCCAAGCGCAGAAAAGCAAAAGCGACTTTGAGATACCTGATAGACCAAACTTTCAAACCGTCTGCTAAACCAACGATTACTATCGGGCATGTCATTCATTCCAATGTCTGTAACATCAAGGAACTGGATTTATTGCCGGGAGATATTGACCTATATGATGAATTTATGGTGTCTGAAATGCTGCATGAACAAGTGGTTAATTCCGGTCAGTGCAACTTTGAGCAAGTTTGGAATCGCTTTGAAAGGCTATTAATTGGGCAAATCTTAGAACCGATTTATCAAGACTATGACTTCATCATCCTGGATTGTGCCCCTGGCTACAATCTCATGACTCGTAGCGCTCTGGTTGCCAGTGATTTCTACTTACTGCCTGCTAAACCAGAACCCTTATCGGTCGTAGGCATTCAGCTGCTAGAAAGACGCATTGCCAAATTGAAAGAGAGTCATGAAGCCGACGGTGCCCTGGAGCTACAAATGCTGGGAATTGTATTCACAATGTTAGGCAATTTAGTCACAGGAAGATACTACAGGAAAGTCATTCAGCGGGTAAATGAGGATTTTGGTTCAGCCAAAGTTTTTAATACCCAAATACCAATTGATGTTAATGTTGCTAAGGCAGTTGACAGTTTTATGCCAGTTGTTTTAACAAATCCCCAGTCAGCTGGTGCCAAAGCATTCACTCAATTAACCCAAGAGTTTTTACAGAAGCTCAACGTTTGTTTAGGTACAAAGGAGCAAAAATCTAAGTTAAATTTAGCCAAGCTTAACTTAGCAAACCTTGAGTGATTTTGCTGCATTCCGAAATCACTTAATTCCGTTTGTATAATTATCTTTTCTAGCCCCCAGACTCGCTCCGACTAAAACCTAGCACCGTAATTAAGAATTCGCAGTTGACAATTAATTGCCAACTGCGAAAATGCGCGAATTGTTTTCTCAGCAACTCTTAACTCTCTTCCCCCCCCATCTTGGAGATTTTAACGTGCTCCTGACAAACAAACCAGGTGTTGCGATTTTGGGGACTGATTTCTTCACTAAGCACTACTAGGTAGTGGTCGCCCTTGGGCTCAGAAGAGAGCAGGTAATACATTTGCTTATTGTCTACTTGATACCAAGTTGTACCGTCCCCGTTAGGATATTCTTGTTGCAAAATGCTTTTTTCCCTCTCATCTATCTTAAAGGCGGTACCAGAGGAGTTGGAAACCTCTAACTTAATTTTGATGTCCCAGTGCTTTTTAAATTCATCTTGCAGAGAAGGGGGAACTTGTTCTTGCAGAAAAATTAGAGCATCCTCTTGATGAGCATTTATTGACCTGGAGCCTTTATAAGAACCAGGCAACTTTTCTAGATATAGCGGTGAATTGTCAGGGCTTAGCGGCTGGTTTGCCCCCGTGCGCCACTTTTGAGTAAACTGCTCGAGGAGTGTTTTATCCGAAACTTCAGCTTCAATCTGGCATTGTAACCACTTTAGAGCCCGCTTTTGAACATCCTGCTTTTGAGGGTTGCTGTATGGAGCATAAGAATTAAGCGCATCTCTTAAGAAGCTACGGGTAGCCGCTGGATTGACCATGGTGAGTTTTCCTTATAAGTCTACTGGTTTTTGACAATCTGAGTAACGCTAACCTGTTTGAAATAAATCTCACAGGAGTAGACCTAAACAATGCCAAGCTGAGCAATGCTAACCTGTTTGGGGCAAATCTCACACAGGTAAAAATTGGAGGAGCCAATCTCCACTAAGCGGGTTGCAACCCAGTAATTATATTCCCGGCAGGGTTGGGTGCATCCCACTTTTACAAACAGACCGAACAAGGATTTGAGCAATTTATTTAGGTAAAAAACTTCGTTAACTTAGCTGTTCTAAACCATAAACTAGCCATAACAACTTTGACAATCGGTAAAAATCAGATAAAAATCACCAAAAAGTTAGACAAAAGTCACCTAAAATGCTCAAATGGGAAGATGAGCGCTGTTGTGCCGGTGAGGTGCGATCGCACTCATGCAGCCCACGAGGCGCTGGGACAATGAATCGGTGGCTTAACGAAATTAAAGATTCCTTTGTGGCTATCTGCATCAGGAAAAAAGTATTTTGGTTAGAAGTATCTCAAGCTACACAACAGAGCCTGCCGACTCAAAAGCCCCATAGCTGATCAAGAACGATGTCACAGTCCACAATCGAATCTAGCCTTCAAGAAAAGCGTTTATTCCATCCATCCGCTGAATTTTCCCAAAACGCCCATGTCAAAAGCCTGGAAGACTACCAGCGCCTCTATGACAGCGCTCAGGCTGATCCCCAGAAGTTTTGGGCAGAACTGGCTCAACAGGAATTGCACTGGTTCCAGAAGTGGGACACAGTGCTAGATTGGCAACCGCCCTTTGCCAAGTGGTTTGTGGGGGGCAAAATCAATATTTCCTACAACTGCCTTGATCGTCACTTGACAACCTGGCGCAAGAATAAAGCCGCCTTGATTTGGGAAGGAGAACCGGGCGACTCACGCACCCTGACTTATGCTCAGCTGCACCGAGAAGTCTGCCAGTTTGCCAATGTCTTGAAACAATTGGGTGTGCAAAAGGGCGATCGCGTGGCTATTTATATGCCCATGATTCCAGAAGCCGCGATCGCTATGCTCGCTTGTGCCAGAATCGGTGCAACTCACACCGTCGTATTTGGTGGCTTCAGCGCTGAAGCATTGAAGGATCGCCTCGTAGATGCCCAAGCCTTGGTTGTTGTAACAGCTGATGGTGGCTGGCGCAAGGATGCGATCGTCCCCCTCAAAGATCAAGTCGATAAAGCACTGGCTGCTGGAGGTGCGCAAGCAGTCAAAAACGTCCTAGTTGTCCGCCGCACGGGACAGAAAACTCACATGGAACCGGGACGCGATCACTGGTGGCACGATTTGCAACTAGGTGTCTCAGCTGATTGCCCAGCCTACCCGGCGGACAGTGAGGATATGCTGTTCATCCTCTACACCTCTGGAACCACCGGCAAGCCCAAAGGGGTGGTGCATACAACAGGTGGTTATAACCTCTATAGCCACATGACGACAAAATGGATTTTTGACATCCAAGATACAGATGTTTACTGGTGTACGGCTGATGTAGGTTGGATTACTGGTCACAGCTACATGGTCTACGGCCCCTTGTCCAATGGCGCGACGACGGTGATGTATGAAGGCGCTACCCGTGCCTCCAACCCCGGTTGTACATGGGACATCATTGAAAAATATGGCGTTACTGTATTATACACTGCTCCCACGGCGATTCGGGCGTTTATCAAGATGGGCGAACACTTACCCCTCGCCCGGAACCTGTCTTCCCTGCGATTGCTGGGAACTGTAGGTGAGCCGATTAACCCGGAAGCCTGGATGTGGTATCACCGGGTGATTGGGGGTGAGCGCTGTCCGATTGTAGATACCTGGTGGCAAACAGAAACTGGCGGCATTATGGTGACGCCGCTGCCGGGGGCGATTCCAACCAAACCGGGTTCTGCTACCCGACCCTTCCCTGGAATTATGGCGGATGTCGTGGATCTCGAAGGCAATCCAGTTCGAGACAACGAAGGCGGTTATCTGGTGGTTCGGCATCCTTGGCCTGGTATGATGCGGACACTATACGGCGATCCAGAGCGCTTCAGCCGCACCTACTGGGAACATATTCCCCCCAAAGATGGGCAGTATGTCTACTTTGCTGGGGATGGGGCGCGGCGCGATCAAGACGGTTACTTCTGGGTGATGGGCCGGGTGGATGATGTAATAAATGTATCAGGACACCGAATAGGGACGATGGAGGTGGAGTCAGCTTTGGTTTCCCATCCAGCTGTTGCTGAGGCAGCTGTGGTGAGCAAACCGGATGAAGTCAAAGGGGAAGAAATTGTGGCTTTTGTAAGCCTGGAAGGAACCTATGAGCCCAGCGAGGAACTGAGCAAAGAACTAAAGAAGCACGTCGTCAAAGAAATCGGTGCGATCGCTCGTCCCGGTGAAATCCGCTTTACCGACTCCCTACCCAAAACCCGCTCTGGTAAAATTATCCGGCGGTTGCTCAGGTCAATCGCTGCTGGTGAAGAAATATCTGGTGATACCTCCACACTGGAAGACCGTGGTGTGCTAGACAAATTGCGGGAAGGAGCATGAATTGAGAGCGGCTCTTGATCTGGGTGAGAGAAAAAGGTAGCAAGGCTTTCTAAATATGGGGGTGATACAGGTAAAAATTGGGAGTTTAGCTCTGCTGGCCCTTTGGCTGTTACCTTTAAATAAGGGCGGTTACGGGCCAGCTGCGGTAACTTCTGTAAGTCAATACAGAGCGAGTCAATACCGGGAATTAGGGCTGTCCTATCAACAGCAGGGCCGCTATCCAGAGGCGATCGCTGCTATGAAAAAATCCGTTGAATTCGACCCAGGAAATATCACTGGACGAGTCAATTTGGGTTGGGCACAGCACTTGGTAGGACAGGAGGATGCTGCACAAAAGTCACTTGTGCAAGCTCTTGCTCGTGAACCGCGTTCTATTCCCGCCCTCAATGCGTTGGGGATTGTCTATCTTGTCAGCGGTTATTTAGCCTCGGCGGTCGTTGTTCACACTTGGGCAGCGGTGTTGAAGCCTGACGATGAAATTGCCTATTACAACTTGAGCTTAGCCTTTCAACGCCTACGGCTGTATGACTCGGCGATCAAAACTGCCACCCGTGCCGCTGCCCTGGAGCCTAACAATCCTCACCCTTTTCTTGCCCTCGCGATCGCACACTGGAATAAGGGCGAACGCACCTTAGCGAAAAAAGCGTATCGTAAGGCGCTCAATCTAGATTCCAGGTACAGCGATCGCGCAATTCTTGCCTATCTCAAAAAAGCAGGATTCAGCTCTGACCAAATTCGGACAACGCAGCTAATTCTCTCTGCCTCGAGAGAATAAGGCTGATTATCTGACTACGCCCGAATGACCCTGAATATCTCCCACCGGCTCAGACCGACCCCCTAGGTACTTGGCTAGGAACTCTTCCGCTATGGCAAAAAAGTGCAGCCGGTTTTCTGGGCGGGCGAAGCCATGCCCTTCGTCAGTGTAGAGAACGTATTCCACTGGCAAGTTTTCCTTGTGCATCGCTGCCACAATTTGCTCGCTTTCTGCTTGCTTGACTCGTGGGTCGTTAGCCCCCTGCCCAATTAGCAGCGGTTTCTGGATGCGGTCAGCAAAGAACAGGGGCGATCGCGCCTTCAGGAAATCTTCTTCCTTTTCCAGGTCGCCGAGGCGATGGGCGAACATCGCTTTCATCGGTGCCCAGTAGGGGGGGATACTTTGCATCAGGGTTACCAAGTTGCTCGGACCAACGATGTCTACACCAGCGGCAAAGACGTCGGGTGTGAAGGTTAACCCCACCAGCGTGGCATAGCCGCCATAGGAACCACCCATGATCGCAATCTTTTTCGGGTCAGATATGCCTTGTTGTACTATCCAGTTGACAGCGTCAATCAGGTCGTCGTGCATTTTGGCCGCCCACTCGCGATTGCCAGCATTGAGGAACGCTTTGCCGTAGCCAGTGGAACCGCGAAAATTCACTTGCAGCACAGCATAGCCTCGGTTAGCCAGCCACTGCACAACGGGGCTGTAGCCCCAGCTATCGCGCACCCAAGGACCGCCATGGACAAGCAGTACCGTTGGTAAATTCTTCGCAGGAACGCCCACTGGCGTCGCCAGGTAGCCGTGGATAGTCAGCCCGTCCCGCGCTTGGTAGGAAATCGGTTGCATCGACGCCAGCGACAACGCTTCCAGTTTGGGTTGGTTGCTAAATAGAAGTGTGCTAGTCTTGGAATCTCGGTCGTAAAAGTAGTAATAGACTGGCCCATCGTCAGTGCCGTAAGCCACAAGCCAGTTTTTGTCAGCGAGGTCGCGGCTGCTGATGGCGAATTCTCCGGAGCGCACCTTGGGGATCGCCTCAAAATCTGGCGCAATGCTCTGGTCAAGTACGCGCCACTCCTGTTTATCTCTGTAGAGGGAAACTGCCTGGATGACTCGCTTGGTGGGGTGTATGACGATCGCGCCGACGTCATACTGCTCATCCTCAGCTATGACAGTTTCAGAGTGGGTGGCGAGATCAACGGCAATCAGACGCTGGGCATTGGCATCGTGAGAGCCTCTGATGTAAAGAGTTTTGCCATCTGCGTCAAAACTGACGGCACTGCCCTGATCATCTGGCCCCCAGTGGCGGATTAACTCCCAAGGTTGGCTGTCTGCTGTTCGCAATAAGAGGTCATAACCCCCATCAGGTGTAGTGGCTGTGGCTGCACGTACCTGGAACTGAGCGTCAGCTGTCCAGGCGACCACATTGCCTGGGTTCTCCGTGTCGAACTCAACCGCACCACTTTTGAGGTTGATACGGTAGACATCCAACTTTTGCCGGTTATTCAGGTTCATCCCAACCAGCACCTGATCCGGGAAGTTGGGGTCGAGATCCACCGGCTCAGCTTTGACACCTTGGAACGGTGTCAGGTCACGGACGATATCAGACTGGATATTGACCGAGTACAAGTGAAAGTTTTCGTCACCGTCTGAGTCTTGCAGGTAAATCAGCTGATCAGGGTTATAAGTCCAGAAGAAAATCCGGATGCCACGCTTCTTATCGGCGGTCAACTGCCGGTCGTCTTCCTGTCCAACGGTGCGTAGCCACACCTGTAAGACATTCTTCTCATCGGGGGCGATGTACGCCAGGTACTTGCCATCGGGTGAAAGTCGCGGGCTGGTTCGCTCTGGGTTGCCGAAGAGAATCTCGCGCCCAATCAGCGGCGGCAGTGTGGGTGAGTGTTGCTCGACAGTTGCAGACTGCATTTTTGTTCCCTATGCTTAACTTGCCTATTCTTAATTTGCTCATACAAAAAGCGAATCACCCAGTCTGGTTAACCGACCAGCTCAAGGCGAAAGGCAAGCAGCCATCTACGTCACTCATTGCATCCACAGGTCGAGTGCTAGGCTAATTAAGCGCTTGCTACCAATATCTACTGTAGGCATACCTATTAGCTTATTGCCAAAGGGGCGATCGCCCTCATTTAGCGATTATTAACTGCTTAACTAGCGCCATCTTCCTGTTGCTTTGGGGATAAAATTGTTCATAGAGTGCATTTATGGCCTAAAAATGCGATGAAACAAGAGTACGATTTCAGCCAAGGCAAACGAGGTGCCATTGATCCGACCCCGCCCCGCAAAACGCTTATCAATAGGTACCCTCAGCCAGCAACTCGATGATCCAGCATTCCCTGACATCACATACCGTCGCGGAGCTAGTGGTCAACCATTGCCGGTTCTGCGCGGGGCTAGTGGAGCGCGTGCAGACAGTGGTAATCGCTTCCCAGCAATGGGATCTATCGCCGAACCAGATTGCTGCCGAGTACGAATTAACTGAGACTCAGGTGAATCAAGCTCTGGCCTTCTTGGCAAAGTATACTGAGGAAATAGACATGGCGATCGCGGCTGAGCAAACCCTTGAAGCTGCAAATGTCTAGGCCACACTACCTCATCTCTTCTGAAGACTATCTAGAAGGAGAGAAGATCAGTCCCATCAAGCACGAGTATATTCGTGGGCAAGTATATGCAATGGCGGGGGCAAGTGATGCCCATGTCACCATTGCCGGAAACCTGTTTGCGCTTCTGAGAAACCATTTGCGAGGCAGTGGGTGCCGTGTCTACATGGCAGATATGAAAGCTCACATTGAGTCCCAAGATATCTATTACTATCCCGATGTGATGGTGACCTGTGATGAACGGGATAGAGCTTTTGAATACTTCAAGCACTACTGCTGCTTGATTGTAGAAGTGCTGTCTCCCAAAACTGAAGCATTTGACCGAGGCAATAAATTTGCTGACTACCGCCAATTAGAGACACTTCAAGAGTATGTGCTACTCTCTCAAGAGCGAGTTAGTGTGGAATGCTTCCGCCGCAATTCTGAGGGGCGCTGGGTACTCTACCCGTATGGCGCAGGAGAAGAAGTGCATCTGGCAAGTGTTGATTTTCGTTGTCCAATCGCAGAGTTGTATGAAGATGTCTTGCTTGGAAGCGATCGCATCTCTCGTCCTAATTAAACCTCTATGCAATGATAGCCCGAGCCGAAACCGATACAAAAGTAGGCAGAAAATCATCAATTTCCTCTCTTACCTGCGGAATGTAGGTTACACCTTTGCTACTCTTGACTCTATTTATAAAAGTCACCACATATTGGGTGGAGAGCATTCAATATGTCAACTAACGCAACTTCGAGTGCTACACAGAATATCCCTGAGCCAATATAAACGAAGCCATCTTCCAAGAATTGGTGATCCATGTAGTAGGGCAGAGCTTGGCTCAAACCAAATGGACTGACCGTATTGCATTCAAGTTCAATTGGAAATCCAGTTGCAAGAGTCAACTCACTTGCCGATTTCACACCAAGTGGATGCTTGACAAGTCGATATTGGATGCCAACGGTTTCAATTTGTACAATTGCTGGCGAGGACGGGACTTTATTTTATTTCAAGTCCATAGTTACCGATAAATCAGTTACCATATTGATACCCAGTTTAAAAACCTGTATAATGTAAATATCACTAATTTTTGTGAGCGCGTCAACACTTAAGTTAAACAGCTTACTTGTTAACCCTCAGCATCTGGTTACCACCTTTTTGAAACTCGTAATCAACTGTTTGAACTTGTACTTTGAAACCTTTGCTGGAGAACTCTTGGATAACCGACTCAATGTGTGGAGATGGTTCACCATCAAGTTGCAGCAAGGGGAAAATCCGAACTTCTGGGGAGATTCGCAGGAGTTCATAGATGGAGGCTATGTGGAAGTCGAGCGATAGCTGCTTTGAGTACAGAAAGAGCAAATGAGAACACACACATAGTTCAAATTGATTGTCAGACAGTTCTAAACTAGGTAAGGATTGAGATAAATAGCGCCCTGCTACAATACCCGCTTCATAGTCCAATAAAAATTTTTCCATTGCGGCAATCCGAGCATTACCGAGTTCCGAAGCATCGCGAAAATTCTCCCAAATGTAGCGGTTTGCATTTTGCTTAACCTGTGAAATGACTGGCTCGTAAGTTTCTTGAACTCGCTGTTTGATTTGAGCCGCAGAGAATTGGTAAATCGGATCAATAGACACAACGTCATGCCCAAGTTCCGTCATTTCGGCATTGAAGCTAGCCGGACCATCGCCACATCCAATAATTTTGGCGTTCAAGTCTGCTTCTGACAGAGCAAACATTAACTTATATTCTCCTAGGGTTCTACCCCAAGGCACAACTTCATTCAGTTCCATGAGCGTCTCCCGTAAATTGCTAGACCATGATGCTCTTGATACTACGGGGCTTGTCTTTAATACCAAGGCGCTGCCAAAGATGTAATGTAGTGCAAGCATCTCCCTTGTGCAAGCAAGATGAGCCGAATAGACTGGGCATCTAAGGCTTGGGAGCGTACAAGGATGACGACATATTTTCATCCGAGAACTTTGAGTCACACACCTGAGTTCCAATTTGAGATAGTGTCTAAGTGACTACTAGCCTGGTAGTCATTTACAGAGTTTCAGGATCTACACTCAATGCCCGTAACTGTGCTCGTAAGCGTTCAACTTCCTGTTCAGCCTGTTCGGCTCGTTGGCGTTCGTGTTCGGCTCGTTGGCGTTCGTGTTCGGCTCGTTGGCGTTCGTGTTCCGCCTGTTCACGCTGCTGTTCTTCTGCCTGGAACACTAGTTGACCGTCAGCAGTGAAGAACCGCAACCGATTTTCATAAATTCCTAAGTATAGTCCCAACTGCTGGCTCCAAAACCAGCCTTGGGAAGTGGGTACGAGTTCCTGATATTGACCATCCACCAGATGAAACCCAGCGAACTCCAGGGTGTAGGGGTCAAACCAGAAGTAATCGGGGGTGCGGAAGGTGTTCTGGTAAATTTCTTTCTTCAAGCCTTTATCAACAGCGGCAGTCGTATCAGACAAAATTTCCACAATCACATTAGGATACTTGCCGTCTTCAATCCACACAACCCAGCTTTTGCGGTCTCTACGCTCTGCACCTAAGACCACAAAGAAATCTGGACCTCTAAAGTCTTCAGATTTGCGTTGATTGGGACTGTAGTAAACCGTCAGGTTTCCAGAGACATAGAAATCCTGACGCTCTTGCCACCAACACTCCAGAGAATTGATCAGAAGTTCCATTTGTCTGCGGTGCAAGTCTGTTTCCAAGGGCGGCTCATCACTCAATAAATCGCCAGGGGGAAATGTAACATCCTCTGAAACATCCGTCAATGTGGGTGATTTTGAGGCAATGAATTGAGACATACAGCATCTCCTCCCTTATAAGGATAGGATGTAAACGCAATGACCGCTCCAGTCGTATACGAATATGGTACTCAAACTGTACCGGAAGCGGCTCAGGTTCGCCTCTAGACGGTAGCTGCTCCAGCTGTAGGATGAATGCCCCTTCCTGTTTTTGCAACACAACCGTGAAATGTATGACGCTCAAAAACTGTCCTTAATAACCACAGGTTTAGCCATCGCTTTTAGGTGTGGTCTCCTTAGTTAAGGTAATGTCTTCGTAAAGCTGCTCAATGGGGAACCGCAGAACAATGCTGGTGAAGTGAATTTCCTCACCCTGGGTGTAAGGAGTGAGTTCCCACTTGCCTTTTTCATTCAAGCGAAAGATGTCAACGCTGATGTCTTCGCTGCTAATGAGAACGTATTCTTGAAAGCTCTCAAGCCGACGATATTGAGCGAATTTACCACCTCTATCATAGGCTTCGGTGCTGGGAGACAGGACTTCAGCGATGAGACTGGGGTAGCGAGCAAATTTCACGGCGGTGCGATCGCGGGGGTCGCAGCTCATGCTGACGTCGGCATAGAGGAAAGGACCATTTTCGGTAATGCCAATTAAAGCATCGGAACCAAAAATCCGGCACCCTTTGCCCCTGAGATGGTTTTTGAGAAGTGTAGTGAGGTTAACGGCAATTTCGCGCTCGAGGCAGGGTGCCACCAGTCATAGCGTAGACTCCGCCGTCGATGTACTCGTAGCGAATGCCCTGAAGAGGTTCCCAGTCCAAGTACTCTTGAGGGGTGAGATCAGGATGTTGCAGAGTGGCAATCATAGCCATGTCCCAATTGAATCCGTGAAACTGCTTCTACGTTAACTCTAACTCTCGCGGTGAGAAGAGCATTCATCAGCCCGTTTGTGGTGTTGCAAAGTGAGCCATCCTTACCCCCCTTGAAGCGGCTCCAAACTGCTTCTCCTAATGTGCAGACGAGATCGCCCGGTGCAAGTGTTAGTCACAATTTTGGAAGTCGAGCACTTGCAAGAGACACATGGGCGTGGGCAACGTATGGCGGCGGCGTTGGAGAAGCTAGCTCAAACACGGGCTTTTGCTGGAATTGAGCCGGTGGGTTGGCAGCGGGAGGTGCGACAAGAACGCGAACTTCCCGGTCGCAATGAATAATGCTTTTGGATAGCAATATCATCATTTATGCTGCCCAGCCTGGGTATGACTGGTAAGGCGAGTTTATTGCAGAACAAGATCCTGCGGTTTCAGCCCTGAGCTATGTAGAAACGTTGGGTTACCATCGTCTGAGTGCAGTAGAGCAACAGTTTCTGTTATAAGTTTTCACGGTATCGCTGGTTATCCCTATTTCACAGCCAGTTCTGGATCAAGCTGTGACATCTTGCACCAGGATTGAAAGCCTATCGGTTCAGGGATTACAGCAGGCGTGATCAGCGTGAGAAAAAGGCAATAGATGCCATTGAGCAGTTTTCTAGAGAAAGAGCAGACGCGCCAGCGTAAAGATGCCAGAGCCTAGCCCAGCACTAATGGGTATTGTAATTAGCCATGCCCAGCCGATTCCCTGTAAGGTTTTGAATTGAATCGACTTAGGACTTTGGACAAGTCCAATCCCGACGACGCCACCGACGAGGGCATGGGAAGTGGAGACGGGTAACCCTTGTCCCGAGGCGAGCAGAATGGTGGTGGCAGTTGCTAGTTCGGCGCAGAAACCACCACTCGGTTGGAGGGGAATGATGCCTTCTCCAATGGTGGCGATGACTTTTTTGCCCCATATAGCTAAACCGCTGACGATGCCAGCGCCGCCGAGTACGAGAATCCAGCTGGGGATGCTGAGGCCGTTTAGGGGAACGGTGCCGGTGCGATTGATGTAGGCGATCACAGCTAAGGGAGCGATCGCATTCCCCACATCATTGGAACCATGGGCGAAGGCGACAAAGCAGGCACTGAGCAACTGAAATCTCGCCAGCTGCCGCTCTACTGGTGAAAGGTGAGGAGTGTAGGGGCGACCCGCCGATTCACCCGTAGGGGTATTCTTGTCATCTAGTTGACGCCAAGTGGTTAGGGTGAGACCAACTGCTGCGATCGCACCGATGGCAATCGGGACATCATGGGCGGGGATGGTAAGACCCAAATTTTCTGTGATCAACGCATACAGGGGCTGACTCAATGCCGGTAGCACAATCACGCCAAATATACTCAAGCTAGCTGCACTCAGCCAGGGAATCCACTCCTTGAGCTGCCGTAGTTGATCCGGTTGATCTAGAATCCAGCGCTTAACCAGGGTGTAGAACAGGGCGGCAACGGTTCCACTTACCACCGGCGTCACCACCCAGGCAAAGGTAATCAGGCGGATGGATGACCAGTCGATCGCCTCAGAACCGGCGACACAAGCCCCTACTCCGCTGATTGCGCCCACGACTGCATGGGAAGAGGACACCGGCAACCCCCGCGCCGTGGCAATTTGTATCCAAACACCACTTGCCAACAGCACCGAAACCATCCCAGTCAACAACAGCTGGGGGGCTGTTGCGAATAGAGCCGGATTCACAATTTCAGTCGCCAGTGTCTCAGATACCGCATGACCAAACAGCACAGCACCGGCGAACTCCAACACCCCAGCGATCGCGATCGCCTGTCGTAGGGTAACAGCCTTCGACCCCACCGATGTTCCCATCGCGTTGGCAACGTCGTTTGCCCCTAAATTCCAGGCGACGTAGAAGGCGAGAACGGCTACCAGAAATATCATTTCGTAAATACGAATATCGACATCGATAGTTTATATGGTGAGCGATGAGGGAGCGACACCCTGAGGAGGGAGGAAGGGGGTGCAATTCAATCCGATGGGGTAGTTTAAAACTTAAAATACTTGAAGTAGATGGTTGAGTCAGCTCTTAACACATCAAAATGACCAATGTGAATCTTTTTAATTTATTCCCATTCTCTATTTATTTTATCGCGGTTACGAACAATTTTTTCAGGTGTTTTATCCCTAGTGACTGCCTGTACCATCTTCACGCTTTCCTTTAAGAAAACTAACCATTGAGGCAGATTAATTGCTAGGGGATTACCTGAGTATGCAAAAATCTTTATAGCATTTCCACTGGCTGCTATAGCGTGATCTAGAAACAACATTTTGTGAAGTTTGAGGTTAGACTTAATTTGAGCAAGTTCTCTACTTGCAATACAAGTATGTAGGGAGCATTGAATCTGCTCTGGGCTGTCCAAATAGGAAAGATAGTGATAACCCCTCAGAATTATCTCGATTATAGCAACAGGAATTGACATGGTAACAAAGTGTCTAAGGTCATAACCATTTACATACATCCACCTAGATATATCTGCAAGATTTTTATTGTTTGAGCCAAATGAACCAAATTGCATTACTTGAAGGAATGCCCATCCAGGGATAGGAACTCCCATCTTAGTACACATATCAGAAACGATATGCCCTAACCAGATAAATGGTGCAAAAACTTTATCTTCCAAGGGCAGATCAAATGTTTTCAAAATTTGAATATTTCCATTGATATCAAAAGCAGTCATCGAGCCATTCAGTATGTCTAGCGTTCCAAATATGATACCAAACAGCGGGTCGTGAGCAAGGCTTAATAGTCTATGTGATCTAGGATTAAAACCTTGAATGTTTGGGTTAATGCTCTGATCGTAAGAAACTTTACGAGTATCTTCACACCACTTGATAAATGGATTTAACTTGCCCTCTTTGTCAACTCCCAGCGTTCTTAACCACTCTGTAAAGTTACTTCCCTCTTGCTGGTATTTCCCCAGGTAGTTAATATCTTTGGGAATCTTCACAATCAACAAGTCAATAAGAAAAGCAATTAAACCAGAGATACCAACTATCCCATAGTCCAAACTAGACAATGGAGGGAGAAGATCTGGCTCTCTAAAAACCTCCTATTGGATTTGAGCTTCAGTTATGATTGGATTCTTTGTAAGAAATAGTTGATCGTCCCATGCAAACTTAGCTGAATTTCGATGCTTTTCAGTTGAAGGATGTAATATATTTTCTACTGGAGTTTAGACTAAAGGCGAGCGAGCGCAAAGCTTGCTATACGAGTATAAA
>CAXUIG010000067.1:0-27431 GCA_964250845.1 uncultured bacterium
GTTTATAGATTACCGTGTTTATGTATCCCTCAACTCAAAATTGACAGACTACTACTGTTTTACCTGCTATTGTTTTCATACTTAAAATTTATCCTAAAAAATTTGGGATTCACCCGACCAATCCTACCCTCACACCTGAAGTGGTTTTTGGACAGTTTCTAAGAAGGGGCGTTCAAGGAATCTTGACAAAATATCAACAACTTCAAATCCAGCCCGATTGTTGTAAGCTTCGACGTTAGCCCGATAGCGAGAGAAGTTTTCAGGCTGGATCAGATCTGCGACAGCTCTGTTAATATTGCGAAAATTATCGACTACGATGCCGAACTCATTATCCGCGAGCCAATCAGCGCTAGGCCGTTCCTGAAACAGTGTCGTCGTGGTATTGCACTCTGTAATTACTGGTAGTTTCATCGCCACAGCCTCGCTGATACCGACACTACCCGGTTTGCCAATGAAAAAATCGGACAGGTGCATGTAGTAGGGAATTTGACTTGTAAAATTTTCAACAAACCTGGGTAAGCGGCTTTGACTATTTCGCAAATATCTTGCTATTTTTTCATTCCGTCCGCATATAAAAATAAGTTGGAGCTGCAGCGACGACTGCTCCAAATTATCGGCAATCTCGATCATTTCCTGCGATCCATGACTGCCAAATATGACTAAGCCAGTGGGTAAATTTGGCTCTAGACCCAGACGTTGTCTCTCAACTTGGCGATCGACAGTCACAGGCTGATCAAACCTAGGGTGAATTATTACTCCCGAGGTGCGGTAAATTCTTGACTCTGGATAACCGAAAGATTGCGCCTGTTTAACTGCCTGTTCAGAAGGACAGATTAGGAATTGCTCTTGTGGCTCTATCCAGAACTTAGGAGGGCAATCGGCAAAATCCGTAATAGAAGTAACGAAGGGGGTACCTGGCAGTTCTGCCCGCAAGCTCTCGTAAAGCACTCGGTTTACAAGTGGGAGCAATGAAACGACTAGATCGGGCTTATGCTCGCGCCAATATTTTCTCAGGAGGTTTCGCCAAGCAGAATGACGGAGGCGAATTTGCAGCTTGAACAAAGGAACTGATAAAGGATCATGAATAGCTCTTGCCCACTTTTTTTTAAGTGCCAGATTGTTGTAGAAATACTGGGGAAAAGTCATTCCAAAGATTTCTTTGAAAACCTCGACCACTTCGATTTTCCAGGGCAAATTCCGCTTCTCAATAACTTCTTTCAAAGCATTGGCACTGCTGCGGTGACCTGCACCCATGTAAGGATTCAGGTGTTGAAACCCTTGCCTGGATTGCATTTCAGATCCGTACTTCTAGAATAAATAAGTTGATATTCTCAACAAGCAACGAGAAATGGCCATTCCACCGATTCTTATTGAAAATTAAAAAAAGCTGAATTATCCTCCAAACCTTTACGGGAAAAGCTTTTCAGTCATTTCCCCATTACCTGAATCCTTACGCACCCATGTCATAGATCATGAAATATACTTTTTTCATCCGACAGACCTCCTCTGCATTAGGTAACGCTCGTCATGCGAGCAATTCGAGTAAATGATCTCCTACGCGCAACGCATTCGCTATAATCGTTAGCGAAGGATTTACAGCAGCGCTGGAAGGGAAAAAACTACCATCAACAACGTAAAGATTATTAACATCATGAGTGCGGCAATTAATATTGAGGACCGAAGTTGTTGAATTTTCCCCAAACACACAAGTACCGCACTGATGCGCAACCCCTTCTAAGGTAAGTCGGTGTTTAAGATATAACCCAAACGGGACGATTTGGTTGCGTTTATCAATTGATTTTAATATTTCAATCCAACGAGTCATTAAACGATTAAATGATTTAATGTTGTTATTTGTACAATCCAGAATAATTTTGTTATTTCTAACATTTATTCGATTCTTAGGATCTGGTAAGTCTTCTGATATTATCCACCAACTAAAAGAATGTTTTGATAATGTTTCAAGCACGACTTCGGGCAGAAAAGGTGGCCCATAGGTGGCAAGCACATCTTTATCGACATTACCCCGCGAATGTATTATTCCCATCGGGTAAGGAAAATCTTTTTCTCCCCAATAAAAGTCATAGATAGCCAGTGTCTTGGAAAAAAAAGTAGGCTTTGGTTTTGGTGTAAAACTTACGACAACACCGTTGTGATGGTACATATAGTTACGTCCTACGAGATTAGAACTATTGGCTAATCCGTTTGGATGCTTGTCATTAGCAGACTGGAGTAACAAAACTGCTGAATTGATTGCTCCACAAGCTATAACGACAATATCAGCAGAAAAAATTTGACGTTGACCAGCAATTTCTGCTTCGACTCCAGTGACTTCGCGACCCGACGCACTCGTATGCAGACGCAAAACTTTTGCTTCAGTTACTAAGGTAAGATTTGCAGAAGTCGTTGCTGGTCGTATACAATTAAGGTCTGCATCAGATTTACCATTAATTAAACATGGAAAACCGTCGCAAGTCTTACAGCGAATACAAGCACTTAAATTACGATTGACTTCATTTAGCTTAATACCGAGGGGCACATAAAATGGATGCAAGAAATTATCCTTCAAGGAGTCGTGAATTTCTTGTACATACGGTTCGTGACTGGCTGGTGGAAAAGGATAGTCCTCACTGGCTTCCGGTTCTGTAGGATCTAAACCTCGCTTGCCATGAGCTTCATACAGTTTTTCAGCCTGGGTATAGTAGGGGGCAAAGTCTTGATATTTCAATGGCCATTCTGGTGAGATGCCTCCTTCATGAATGACTTCCTCAAAATCTCGTTCGCGAAATCTCGGCAACGCGCTGGCGTAAAATTTGGTGTTCCCTCCGACATTATAGTACGTTATCGGGCGCACAGCTTTGTCGTTTTTATCGTACCAGGTCTCAGATGTGCAATAGCGTCTATTTTGATGGATTTCTCTTGAATCCCAATTAGCTTTTTCTCTTGTCAGGAAAGTGCCTCGTTCTAGAACTAAAATTTTTTTCCCACTTGGTGCTAGTCTGTGTGCTAAAGTTCCCCCACCAGCACCAGTACCTATAATGATGACATCATAGTGATTGCTATCCATTTATTCTCCAGTTTTTATTGAGCTGTGCTTTAGCAAACTAGATAATTAAGTTCAGACTTGCTGAATACTTATCCACCTAATATCGAGTTTTTAATAATTTTTTCGCATCCCTTTGATTTATTACACGCATTTTGTTTAGCTCTGCCACGCCAAGCCACCGATGAACCTTATCTCCAAATCGGGGAAAAAATTGTTAAACTGCAAATAGCAGTTTCGTCATATTCTCCGTTACAAAATCTTGATTGACAATCACCTCAGCCTTATTCTGCTTAATAGCTCTGACAACTGCGATCGCTACATCTGTTGGTGTAGACGTACCTGCTTGACTTGGTGCAGGCACGTGAGTATCAGCAAACATTCCAGTTTCAGAGACGTATCCTGGACAAATAGCGGATACTTCGACACCAGTCCCAGCTAATTCTTGCCTAAGAGCATCATTCCAAAGAAGCAAACCACCTTTACTGGCACAATAAATGCTGTCGTAAGGAGACCCCTTCTTACTAGCTAGAGAAGCAATATTGACAACGTGACCACTGCCTTGGCATAGCATACTTGGCAGAGTCAAGCGCGTCAATTCCATAGCAGCAAGTAGATTAAGCGACAATACTGACTTGAGGTCTGCAAGGGAGTAATCTTGAAAAGCTCGATATATTTCTATACCAGCATTGTTAATTAAAATGTCAATTGAACCTACAAGCTGATTAATCTGCTGTAAGAGAACTGGCAACTGTTCAACTTGACTAACATCAAATGGAATACTTATCGCTTTACCACCTGCTGCATTTATTTCAACGCATACGTTGTCCAGTTTCTCTTTTGAGCGGGAGACGCAAACTAAGGTTGCTTCCTCCCTTGCTATAGCACGAGCAATGAATACGCCAATGCCGCGAGAAGCCCCTGTCAAAAGTACTGTCTTACCTGCTATGGCTGTCACTATTACTTACATCCTCTTGCTCTAAAGTTTTCAGGAGCGAAACGCGCTCAGAATCCAAGTAAAAATCAAAGTTTAGTTAGCGCAGCTAGCTGTGTTTTCCTTCAGAGACGCCAAATGCTTTCCTCCTAGTTCGATTTGTCCCTGTTCGATTCCAGCTTTCAGTCTTTCGAGGATATACATTAGATCCGGCGCGATGAAGTTGGTTCCATGATCTGGTTCTATCAAACTAGCTAAGGCAATGTTGCTGTTATTTTGCTCTGCCAAGCTACGAATGCCTAAGAAGTTGAAGACGCCTGCTTCGTAAGTTCCACAAGGTACCGACGGATTCTGAACGCCAGTGCAGTATTCGTTTGGTTGAAACCATTCTTTTGACGGATATCCGTGAAAATGAACCATGGGTGCGCCATTTTCGATCAGCTCCGGTACATACAAAGCTGCTGCAAGAGCCATACCAATCATGACATAGATGTCGAAAGAAGGTTTGATATCCACTACTGCCGGATCGATTTCTTGTGGCAATTCGAGCAATAAATTACCTTTTAACCCAATCCTGATGACGTCAGTTTCCCGATTTAAATTTGTTTTATTTGAGCCAGAGCGAGAGCATACAAGCCAGACATCGGGAATTTGCTTAAATGCCCATTCTTTTCCTATCTTAGTTCTGACGTACTTCCTACCTATTTCATTTTGACGCAGTTCATCATTACTGAATCCGTCTACAGGTGACAGACTTTCCCACTCTTTAGCTGATATTTCAGTAGCTCCAACGTATTGTGGCGGTTCGGCATAGGCAACAAAACCATAAGAAACCCCCGTCCTCCCTTTCGCCATCCAGTCAACAATATCTCGGTGGGACTTTCTTTTAAGAACCTTATCCAGCTTAAAACCAGCAGGCAGTAAACCCGTTGATGCTAATTCTTTACCTAATTTCACCAATTTTCCGGCATACTCAGATTGATTTGAGTCATATGTTCCTACTTCAAATCGACTCATTGACAGTGGCAGTATCGGTACAAAAATCTTGGGTATTAAGGATTTAAGAACGAATTCATCGATGTCGTTTATAGGAAATGTTGAATCTGAAAGATTCATATTCAGGATTGAAATATGAGTAGTAGATACTCCAATTACAATTTCCGAAAAAGTTCTGACTAAAGTGCTTATACCAATTGGAATTTTTTGCTCATAGGGAATTGTTGGGTCGTTAAATTTTTTGTCTGGGTCTGTAAGCACGATTACTTGAGTATTCGTAGGGTCTTCAGTGGGGCGGATATTTTCTTCTGCCCAGCTAATAAATTGAGCAATTTTCGAGACAGATATTTTTTGATTTCTTAAAATAAAACGAGAATAGCCTTGATACAGCTTTTCCGCGACAAATATCTTGAATTTGCCGGTCAAATCAGGACGCCTTTCGACATCAATGACTGCACTAATCCCGGCTTTCACTACCCTCGTTTTGATGCTTTTCTTCCAATTTGTGAGGGGCAGATTAACTTCATAGCAAACCTCTTTTGTTGCTTGCTCCCAAGGTTCGATCTGAACGCCACAGCTCCGAAGCTTGAGTTCTAACTGTTCTCTGAATTTAATAATTGCATTATTGGTGTATCGTTTCGGTAACGGACGAAAAGTTATTAACAGTTTTTTTGCCATCGCTTTTGAATCGATGACTGGAGCTTTAAAACCTGGAGTAGAGCGATCGCCAAATCCTCCAATCAAACGACCAAGTGTTTGCAGGCTAATATCTTCTCCATTCGAGACAGAATTCTCCCTGGCAGCCCCGTTACTTTCGCTTAAAAAGGCCAGAATCTCTGGTTTGCGCTGAGCGATTTCCATGCGAAGTTCTGGTGTCAGAATTCCCTTTGGAGAGTTAATCTTGAGTTTACCGTTATCATCCCAAACCTGAACTCCCTGTTGAGTAAGGCTTTCCATCATTTCAGATACATTCATGTTCACAATCCTTGCTTTGTAATTTTTTGACCAATTAAACCTCAAACATTTCTGAACCAGAAATTTCAATTTCTTTAGCTAAATAGTGGGAAAGCGATTCAATCGTCGGATAGTGCAGCAACAGAATCGGGGACATTTCAACTCCGAAAGATTGCTTCCCAGCGCTAGCAATGCTAATTGCCAGCACTGAATCCAGACCGTAGCTATCAAAAGAAGCTCGAATGTCTATGTCGTCAGGTTTGACTCCTAAATCGCGAACAACTCGCTCCACCAGCCAAGCTTGAATATCTTCTGCGGTTACAGAACTGAGATCGAGCTGCGGCACCGATGCTTGTTCAATTTCCTCTGGTTTAGCTATAGAGATCTGACCGTTATTTTGAGACGAGTTTTCTATTTTTACGTGACCATTTTTAGGCGGCTCAAACCAACAGCGCTGTTGCTCCCAGGGATAGGTTGGCAGTTGCAAGCGTTGACGCGAGTAACCTCGGTCAAAACCCAACCAGTCTACTTTTGCACCACAGACGTATAATGTGCCCAAACTCTCAAGTAGCTGTTGCCAATCATCTTTTTCTGGATGCAGACTGGGAAGCCAAACTCCCTGATTCTCAGGTAAGCAGTTGCGAGCCATCTCCACTAGAAGCGGCTTTGAACCAATTTCCAAAAATAACTCATACCCCTGTCGAGCTAGAGTTTCTATACTGGCAGCAAATTTTACCGGCTGTTGCAGGTGACGGCACCAATATTCAGGGAGGTTGACTACGACGTCGTCGGCTGTTAGTTCACCAGTGAGACTGGAAACTAGAGGAATTTGAGGTCGGTAGTAGGTCACTTCTTCGGCAACCTGCTTAAATTTCTCTAACATCTCCCCCTCTTGGGGCAGTGCTTGCATCAAGCGCCCTTTTTGGGCGACCAACTTCAAACCATCTTCCAAGCTGAAAACTCCAGCTACACAGGCAGCGACGTATTCTCCTACACCATGACCCATGACTGCGGTGGGTTGTATGCCCCAGGATTTCCATAACTGGAAGAGGGCATATTCCAGGGCAAATAAGGCGGATTGGCTGTAATCCGTTTCATTTAAACAGGAATTAGTCCCTGTCTGGGGGTACAAAACTTCTAGCAGAGGCTGTTCCAGGTAGGAACCCAGAATCTGTTCGCAGCGCTCGAGCCAGGAGCGGAACTCCGGCTGGGTTTCATAAAGTTGGCGTCCCATGTTTACGTATTGGGACCCCTCGCCAGCGAAGAGGAAGGCTACTTTGGGCTGGCTTATCCCTTGTACCTGTCCTTGAAAGACTCCGATTGTTTCTTGCCCAGCCGTAAAGGCTGCTAGCTTTTCGCGCGCTTGGACAGAGGAAGTACTGAGCACACTTAGCCTGTGCTGAAAGTGCAAGCGACCAGTGTTAGCAGTAAAGCAGATATTCTCGATCGCTAAGGTTGGATATGCAGCCAGGTGGCTCTCGTATTGTTTGGCTAACCGCTTCAATGCTTTATCAGTCTTAGCTGATAGTGTCAATAGATGCAGGGGGCGCTCTATCGATTCTGGCATCGGCTCTCGAACCGGCGCTTCTTCAAGCACCACATGAGCGTTGGTACCGCTTGCTCCATAGCTATTGACTGCCGCTAGCCGCCTCGAAGTAGTAGACCAGGGCATCAGTTCAGTTGGCACCACTACCGGCAGTTCATCCCAGTTAATGTGAGGATTGGGCTGTTTGAAGTGTAGATGGGGTGGAATCTCCTTATTTTGCAGCGAAAGCACCACCTTGATCAAAGCTGCTATACCCGCTGCTGATTCCGTGTGACCAATGTTGGTTTTCACCGACCCAATTACAAGTGGTTGATCGTGAGGGCGATCCTTGCCATATGCTGCCGCCAGGGCTTGCACTTCCAGCGGGTCTCCTCCTAGAGCTGTGCCAGTACCTTGAACCTCGACATAGCTGACCTCGGCTGGTTTCAGGCGACTATTCTCTAGAGCTTTGCGAATCACAGCTTGCTGAGACACTCCACTGGGTGCGAGCATGCTACTACTGCTGCCACCATTATGATTGACTGCTGAGCCTCGAATCAAGCCTAAGATGTTGTCTTTGTCAGCTAAGGCATCCGAGAGTCGCTTGAGGACGATAACTCCGCACCCTTCTGAGCGTACAAAACCATCGGCAGCAGCATCGAAGGTTTTACAGCGACCATCCCGCGCCATCATGCGTGTCCGACATAGAGCCATTGCACCTTCTGGGGATAAAATTATGTTGACCCCAGCTGCCAAGGCTTGATTACACTCTCCATTGCGGAGACTTTGACAAGCTAAATGGACTGCCACCAACGAACTGGAGCAGGCTGTATCGACTATCTGACTAGGACCTTGCAGACCTAAGGTGTAAGATATGCGTCCAGCAGCAGTGTTGAGGGGGTTACCTGTAAGGTAATTGGCATCGATTTGGCTCAGTCCGCCATCCTGCAGTAAAAGGCGTGCATAATCATTAGTTGTAATTCCTACAAAAACCCCAGTTTGGCTGCCAGGTAGCCTTTCTCGGATTTGACCAGCATTTTCCATTGCTTCCCAGCTCACTTGCAACAGCAATCGCTGTTGTGGATCCGCCATTGCCGCTGCTCGGGGGGAAATTCCAAAGAACTGCGGGTCAAATTGGTCTATATCTTGCAAAAAACCACCATATCGGGTATACATCTTCCCCGGAGTATCAGGATTGGGGTCGTAGTAAGCGTCGATATCCCACCGCTCTGTTGGTACTTCCGCGATCGCATCCACCCCATTGCGCAAAAGCTGCCAGAACGCCTCTGGGTTATTGGCTTCGCCAGGAAATCGGCAACTCATGCCAATGATGGCGATTGGCTCGGTCTTAGAACGTTCAACTGCCTCAAGTTTTCTTACCGCTTCATCTAGTGCAAGGAGCATACGCTGTGATGAAGACAGTTGGTCTACTCTTTCGGAGCTTTCGGAAATTTTGTTCATCTCAGTTTGCCTTCATCAAGCTTTCTAGTTTTGCGAGTCTCTCGGCAATTGACGCTTCAACTTCATCTTCGGAGAGCTGTTCGATATTCGATACAGCTTGCGATCGCTCGGATTCACCTTGAGGCAAGGTATCATCTGTGACTGGTTTCCAACCCAGTACTTCCCTGCCTAGATACTCAGCCATGTCTTTAATAGTCGGAGATTCAAAGGCTAAAGTTGCAGGTAGAGTTGCGCCTAGACTGGCTTCGAGCCGCTCCTTCAACTCGACAGCCATCAGAGAGTCCATACCCATCTCAAAGAACCCTCGTTCTTGGGAAGGCAATTCGGATACTCCAAGCCCCAGTATTTTGGCGACTTCAGTTTGAAGATAAGCAACTAAAATAGCCCCGCGCTCACTCTCTAAAGCCGCCTCTAATTTTTGTAAAATCTCTGAGCGCTGCTCCTGCTGCTGGGTAGGTTCCCTCAGAGACGTCTGTATCTTCTCTAGCAGTGGACGTTGCCCCCTCGCTTCATAGATACCTTTGAAGCGAGTCCAATCTACATTAGCCACTGTCGTCTGAGGAGAGTCTCCTCCCAGCAGAACTCCCAAGGCTGTAAGAGCTTCCTCGGGCTGCAATGCCTTTACTCCCATCCGGGTTAACCACAGAGTCGCTTCTGCTGACGAAGCCATCCCTGCTTCAGCCCACGGACCCCAATTCACGCTCAACCCTGGCAATCCCAGCCCTTGACGGTAATAAGCCAATGCATCGAGGAAATGGTTTGCTGCTGCATAATGAGCTTGTCCCTTCGACCCCCACACCGAGGCGATCGAAGAAAAGCTAACGAAAAAGTCTAGCTTCATTTCCTGGGTCAGTTTATGCAATATCCATGCTCCGAGTACCTTGGGGCGAAGCACAGACTTAAGCGTATTCAAATTCATGTCTTTGAGCGCTTGATATCCAACCACACCCGCTGCATGAACAATGCCTTGCAAAGGGGGCATCGATACCTCGATCTGCTTGAGCACTCTAACCATATCTGTCTCACAACAGACATCAGCCTGAGCCATTACCACCTTCGCCCCTGCTTGCTCCATTATGGAGCAACGGGTAATGATTTCCTCCGGCTGAGACGTTGAAGTTCCACGCCGCCCAGTTAGAACCAGGTATCTAGCCCCCCGAGCCACCATCCATTCAGCTACTTTCAGTCCCAAGGCACCTAGTCCGCCAGTAATCAGGTAAGTGCCTTTCGAGCTTAACGACACTGCTTGAGGTGCTGGTGGTTGATGCAGCACCAAGCGGGCTGCATAACGCCCTCCAGAGCGAAAGGCGATCTGGTCTTCCCCAAGTGAATCTTCAATCTCTGCCAATAGCGCCGCTGCTTCATCTTTAAGGGACTCGGGGGCTAAATCAAGCATGCCCCCCCATAACTCTGGGTGCTCCAGAGCAATCACTTTGCCGAGTCCCCACAGAGGCGCTTGTGCAACCGCGCTCAGCGTGGAATCAACCGGCATCGCCCCCCGTGTCACTAACCACAAACGAGGTTCATCTGCCCTATTGTGCTTGAGCAGAGCCTGCACTAGATGCAGTACGCCTCCACACCCCCGAGTCTGCGACTGCTCTAGGGCCCAGATGGTTAACTCCTCTGGTTGGGTCGCCTCTAAACCCCACAGGTGAATGACTCCCTTCAAAGACAGTTCACCAGCTGCCACATCTTGAAACAGACGCTCGTAATCGCCGGGGCGAGACGGGTTGAGGCACCAAGTTCTTGTCCCCAGGCACTTATAAAACTCCCCAGGATAGACCAGAAGATAGCTCTGACCCTGCTGCTGTAGGAGCTCGGCTAGAGATCGTCCCACACCTGTTTGATCAGATAAGATTAGCCAACTGCCACCCTTTTGAGGCAGGCTCCCCGCATGGTCAGGTGAGCGATCGCGGGGCAAAAGCAGCCACTCGACTTGATAGAGCCAATCTTTGATGGATGTGGCTTTGAGCTGCTGTTGATGCTGCCTGACAAGGACGGACAACAGCTTAGGCAGGTATCTCTCCTCATCTGCGGAGAGTTCTGCTGCTAACTGCTGGGTCAGTTGTTGAATATCTCCCTGATGTAGCAGGTTAATGATGGGGGTTTGGGTAACATCTGAGGCTAAACCGTTGGTTGTTCCATTAGCCGTAGTATCGACGAGCCAGTATCGCTGGCGCTGAAAGGGATAGGTGGGCAGCACTAACCGGCGACGCTCATAGTCCTGGTCAAAGCCGGTCCAGTCTACTGACACCCCGCGCACGTATAATTCCCCCAAGCTGTCAAGCAGTTGTTGCCAATCAGAGCGCCCTGGACGCAGGCTAGGAAGCCAAACTCCCTCTCCCTCCGGTAGGCAGTAACGACCCATTCCCACTAGTGTCGGCTTGGGACCGATCTCCACAAACACCTTGTAGCCCCTCTGGTAAAGCGCCTCCATGCTTGCTGCAAATCTCACTGGCTGACGCACGTGATCGCACCAGTACTCAGGGGTAGCGATCTCGGCTGTAATCGGTTGACCAGTGACATTAGAAATTAGGGTAATTCTAGGTGACGAGTAGGTAATATCTTTGGCAACCTGCTCGAACTCCCCTAGCATTGGCTCCATTAAGGGAGAGTGGAAGGCATGAGAAACTTGCAACTTTTTCGTCGCGATCCCTTCTGCGTGCAGGGAGCTGATTACTGCCTCTACAGCCTGACGCTCGCCGGAAATTACTATATTCTTGGGACCGTTAATGGTTGCGATCGCCACCTTTTGGGGATAGGGTTGAATCGCTGAGGCTACTCGGGCAACAGAAGCAAATACTGCCACCATCTCGCCATCTTGGGGCAATGCCTGCATCAGACGCGCACGGATGGCAATCAGCTTCAGACCATCTGACAAACTAAATATCCCCGCCACACATGCCGCCGCATATTCGCCCACGCTATGACCCATGACTGCATCTGGCTTAATCCCCCAGGATTCCCATAACCGAAACAGAGAATATTCCAGAGCAAACAAGGCTGGTTGGGTGTAGGCAGTCTCATCTAAGAGTGAAGATTTTCCCTCTTCGGGATAGAGAAGCTCAAGTAGAGGCTGTTTTAGATAGGGACGCAGAATTTCAGCACATTGGTCGAGAGTTTGCCGAAAAGTAGGTTGGGTTTCGTAGAGTTGGCGACCCATACCTACATATTGCGATCCCTGACCGGTGAATAAAAATGCGATCTTCGGAGGCTTCCGCTTGGTTACTTGCTCGCTACTGAAGCCGTTCGGAGCTTTTCCGGCGGCAAAAGCGCTTAATTGCTGGCACAACTGTACGGAAGATTCAGTCACAACAGCAAGGCGGTGATCGTAATGCGATCGCCCTGTATTGGCTGTGAAGCATACATCGAAGAGCGATACTTCTGGATGATTTGCTAAGAAATCTTCGTACTGTTGTGCTAGTTCCACCAGAGCCGGAGCAGTTTTTGCCGACAGAGCCAGAATGTGAGCAGGGCGATCGACTTGACTGGATACTGGGGTTTGGAGCGGCGCTTCTGACAAAATTATGTGGCAATTGGTGCCACCGAAGCTAAAAGCACTGACCCCGGCGAAGCGACTTCCAGGGCCAGACCAAGGCTGGCACTCAACAGGGATGAATAGGGGTGTCCCTTCCAGAGAAATATAGCGATTGAGCTGCTTTAGGTGCAGGTGGGGGGCAATCTCCCCTTGTTGCAGTTGTAAAACCACCTTGATTAGACCAGCAATGCCAGCAGCGCCTTCCAAATGACCAATGTTGGTCTTGACTGAGCCAATCCCACAGGGTTGTTCTGGGGAACGGTCTTCCATCAGCACGGCTTTGAGGGATTTAACCTCAATTGGGTCTCCTAAAGAGGTGCCAGTGCCGTGGGCTTCCACATAGCTAATCTGCGCTGGAGCCACTCCAGCTTGTTCCAGGGCTTGGCGAATGACTGCCTGCTGGGAAGGTCCATTGGGGGCTGTCAGTCCATTGCTCGTACCATCTTGGTTGACTGCCGAGCCTCTGATCAGTGCCAGAATGTTGTCTCCATCTCGGACGGCATCTGCTAGGCGCTTGAGCACGACTACGCCACAGCCCTCTCCTCGGACGTAGCCATCGGCACTGGCGTCAAAGGTCTTACAGCGACCGTCAGGTGCCATCATCTGAGCCTGGGAGCAAGTGATAAATGGATCGGGAGACAGCGCCAGGTTGGCTCCTCCGGCTAGGCATAGATTGGACTCTCGGGTCCACAAACTCTGGCAAGCTAAATGAACTGTCACTAATGACGAGGAACAAGCCGTATCTATTGTTAGACTAGGACCTCGCAGATTCAGCACATAGGATATACGATTGGCAGCAATGCAATCGGTGGTACCTGTGGCACTGTATGCACCGAGCTGGCAAACGTCTTTGTAGAGCATTTTGTGGTAATCAGCATTGGTCAGACCAATGTATACTCCGGTCTTGCTGCCTGCCAGAGTTTCTTGCACAATTCCCGCATTTTCTAAAGCCTCCCAAGCTACCTCCAACGCCAGTCTTTGCTGGGGGTCTATGTGTTCTGCCTCGCGGGGGGAAATTCCAAAAAAGCTGGGGTCAAACTGATCTACCTGCTCCAAAAAGCCAGCCCAGCGGGTGTTCATTTTTCCTCGTGTAGCTGGCTGTGGATCGTAAAAGGCGTCTATATCCCATCGTTCCGGCGGTACCTCAGTGATGGCATCGACACCATTACGCAATAGCTGCCAAAAGGATTCGGGATTTTTGGCTTTGGGAAAACGGCAACCAATGCCAACAATTGCTATGGGTTCCATTTTGGAGTTTGCTAAATTACCTTATTTGTGCTGAATCGCAAGGTACTGTTTTGCCAGTCTGTTCGTACGGCTCTCAACAGCTCGATGACAGTCGTACTCTAGCTCTCCTGAGCCAGGATTGATTCGGAGAACTGCTTAAACACCTTGGGATTGTTTTGGAGCGCTTTGGAGATCGAGCCTCCTGCCGCCATAATACCCATTTCGCGGTTGATCCGCCACTGGTAGTCTAGGGAACCGAACAATCTCCGCATCAAATCTAGAAGGCTTTGATGATACTTGAGCCCCACATTGAAACCTTCGTGTTCTTGACAGAAGCACTTTTCTAGCCAATCGAGTGCTTCTCTCGTTTCCATCTCAAATAGAGGGGATTTTAAGAGCTTGTAGTAAAAGAGCATTAACATGGGGTCATCGGCAACACAGCGACCGGGAAACACCCCAGAAAGACCGCTCAACAGGTTGCTTTGCATCATGTATGCTGCCAGACCAGATACGAATTTCTCGTAAGCAGTTGGTTTCGGGAAATCCTTATACATATCTCTGGCAATTGTCTGGGAAATCGTGGTATGGAAAGCCTCGTCCAATAAGTGATAATTGGAGACAGCAGTTGGGGTCGGGATATACTCGCCTTTTTGCTCTAACTCTCGGAAATACCTGACATAGGGATATTCTTGGTTCTTGAGAATCGCATTAGCGGTGTAGCGGAAGGAATAATACTGACACGCCATAAACGGTGACATTCCCCAGTTGACAGTGAAGAACCGTAACCAATAACGCGCTGCGATTCGCCCTCCTAGACCATCTGCTGGTGCAGGAATCTGCTCGCCTTTTTCCTCTAAATCTTTCAAATACTGAGAAAAATACTGTTTTTTATCCCTAAGCATCGTCTTAGCGATCGCGCTTAAGGCATTATCTCGGTAGATCGAAAACGGAGAACTCCCCTGACTTGAGATGAAAAAGTCCTGCACGGGTTGAGGGATTAGAAGTCTAAACCAACTATTATTTTCTGGCTCTGATTTGCCATACTGGGAATTCCCCAATATGGTTTTCCCGACTATAGCCATTTTCGTTTTGTAACCGATCTTTTGAAAGGTGCGAATGTGTTCGCTTTCCTGCTCGGTTTCAAATTCCAGTTCGTCACAAAGGGTTTGGTAACTACCAACGGCGCGAAAAACACCATTCGTGACCTGGTTGTAAATACTTGTTGTGGCTTCGCTAACAGCAGTATGGTTATAATTCCCGACCCAATAAAGATGATTGAGAGCTAGCTTTTGTGAGGGAGAAGCGGCATCGTAAAGGGGAGTGCCGTACAAAAGCGAAAGCTCGGGAGGGCTCCAATAATAATTGCTGTTGCTAGCGTAGTTAAATTCGTTACGCAGCTCTGTGAGTTTCTCAGTATAATCTGAGTTTTTGTTGTTATTAAAAGTTTTTTCGATCAGTTTGAAGTGCTTTCCCTCCTGTACTTGTGACTGGCTCGAAGATTGATTTTTTTGCTCTATTGTGTTTACAGCTACCATGATTTCCTCCTGGAATTTACACTAAAATGGCTGACAAACTGTACTTTTCTTGGTGCTAAAAGCCGAGAAGTTTGAGATGGCATTTAAGTTTGTAACTGCAAACTTAAATGCTGAACCAAAGCCTCAACAGTTGGGTAATCATACATTAGGGTTGGATCGAGTTCTCTTCCCAGCCAGTCTTCCAGGTCGCCCGTCAAACCAACTGCTGCTGACGAATCTAAACCGTAGCGATCAAAAGGAGTAGTGACATCAACTTCATCTGGTTCTATTTCCAGCAGTTCCCCTAAATAGGAGACGAGCCAGTCTTTAATTTCTGCTGCAGTCGGCGGTGTCTTGGTTGCATCACCTTTTAGAGCGGCTTGGTTACTTTCCAAAGCTGTAGGCATTGTGACTTGAAGATTTTGGGTTTCCATTATTTAGACCTTGGTAATAAATGTCAAAAAACTTTAAGTATTTCTGAGTAGAGGTAGTTTTCATCGCCACTAGCTAATTACTCTGGGCGACGGTGTTGGAAAACTGCTTAAAGGTCTTATAGTTTGCAGGAATCATTCGCTACCGTGATGTTCTGCCTTTGACGTGAACCCGTAATCAGCTCAACTTGTGTTATGCAATCCAACTGCATCGACATTTGTCTATCTTTGGATGCATCGGGATTTTCGTTCATACCTGTTTGCCAGTTGATAATCTCTGCAACACGGAGTCGATCTCAGCCTGTAGGTGCAAGAACTTCGCTTTGCCCTGAGGATTTTCACTCCAATCCTCCATCACATTCAAACTTCCATTTAGAAACCCCGCACGAGCTGCATAGCGCTGAATTTTACCACTCGAAGTCTTGGGGATACTCCCAGTCTTAACCAGTACCGCAGCATAAACCTGTAGGCTGTGTTCCGCTGCCACAGCCTGACTGATGTTACCTACTACCTCATTTACATTCAGGTTCCGCCGATAACTCCGCTCTACTTCCTGAACAACCACCAGTCGCTCTTGATTCTTTACCTCCACCCCAAAAGCCGCCCCAGAAGCAGGTCGCAGTGCCGGATGGCTCTTCTCTACTGTCAGTTCAATATCCTGGGGATAATGGTTTTGCCCCCGGATGATAATGACATCTTTAATGCGTCCCGTGATAAATAACTCTTGGCCCATCAAAAATCCCAAGTCCCCTGTGCGCAGAAACGGTCCCTCACCTGTGTCTGCTAAGTAAGCATGGAAAGACTGTTTTATTTCCTCAGGTCGGTTCCAATAGCCCTGAGCCACACTCGGACCTGACACCCAAATCTCTCCCACAATGCTATCTGGACAACAGGTTAAGGATTCGGGGTCAACTATAACGATTTTTTGGTCTAACAAGCTCCTACCACAGCCGACAATTGCCCGGCTATCTTCCTGCTTACGGTTAGCTGCCACCACTCGGTTTTGCTCGAGTGCTGCCCCATCAACAAAGCGAACAATAGGTGGCTCTGTTTTCAAACCTCCGGAGACAATCAGGGTGGTTTCAGCCATCCCATAGCAGGGGTAAAATGCCTCTCTTCGGAAGCCACAAGGTTCAAAAGTGGCTGCAAACCGATCCAGCGTTTCGGCACGGACGGGTTCAGCTCCGGTGAAAGCCACCTCCCAGCTGCTGAGGTCAAGACTCGCTAGCTGTTCTGGCTTAATCTTGTGCACACACAGGTCATAAGCAAAATTGGGTCCGCCGCTGGTAGTAGCTTTGTAGCGGGAAATTGCCTCAAGCCAGCGCCAAGGCTTTTTTAGAAAGTCTACCGAAGACATAAGTGCGACTGGGAACCCGCCGTAGAGAGGCTGCAGCACCCCGCCAATCAACCCCATATCGTGGTAGGGTGGCAGCCAGATTACACCCTGGCTGTTAGGTGTATGGGCAAAACACTTGTGGATCGAGGCCAAATTATGCAAAAGGTTACCGTGGCTCACCATCACACCCTTAGGTGTGCCCGTAGAGCCCGAGGTGTACTGCAGAAAAGCCAGTGTGCTCTCGCATACGTCAGGTTCCTGCCATGCCTTGGCTAAATCACTGGCAATATTATCCGTAGCTATCCAGCGCAACTTCGCCAATTCTGGGTTTTCGGCAAAGCAATCCTCTATGTTGCCGAGTAGGGATGTAGTGGTGAGCCCTAGCGTTGCCTGGGAAGAAGCCACGATTGCCTGTAACCTGGACATATTTTGATTGCGCCGGGGTGGATAAGCGGGGACAGCCACAACATTGGCGTACAAACACCCAAAAAAGGCAGCAATGTATTCTAGACCCGGCTGGTAAAGAAGTAGGGCACGTTCACCCGATACATCCAAAGATTGAAAGTAGGCTGCGATCGCCCGTACCCGTTGGTCCAATTCTTGATAAGTTAGCCTCCCTGATTCTGTCTCTCCGTTATGCAAAAAGGTATAAGATGTTTGCTCTGATTGACTTTTGGCTCTGTAGCTGAGTAGGTCTACCAAAGTCGAAAATTTGTTTGCGGTTTCGGTTGAATCATCGCAGCGAGAATTCAATTGCATATTTCTTTAAAATCTAGTTACAAAAGTTTTTTCACTCAGATTATGTGAGCAACCTAACAAATTAGGGCGAGGAAGGACCTAAAACAAATAACTAACTTTGGTAGTGAACTGAACCATCCTATTTGTAAATAAGAGTAGGCTGGCAATTTAGTGGCACTACTACAGTACACTTCCTTAATAATTAGGCTACACCTAACTCTATATCTGAGCAGATAACAATCTGTATCCTCATATACTGTCTTGGCATTTTTCTCTGTCCTACTTCAAATCTAAAGATAATGTGGTTTTGAATTCAGAGATTACATGTTCTGTGGTTATTCCCTTACCTAGATATCAATGCCTTCTAGTTAACTCAAATTAACGCCTTGAGCTAATTTGAACCAAGAGAAAACGTAAGTTCGCCTTCGGCAGCAAGCTGGCCATCGACTTCGGCACGAGCATGCATTTTACCGAAACGACGCCGCTTGACGCACAACAACTCCACTGTCATGACTAGCTGGTCACCTGGTACAACTGGGCGGCGGAATCGAACTTTGTCAATACTAGCAAACAAGAATGATCCATCTTCCGTTTCTGGCAATTGGATCAGCACGATGCCTCCAACTTGCGCCATTGCTTCCAGAATCAGCACACCGGGCATAAGCGAACGACCAGGAAAATGCCCTTGAAAATGTGGTTCGTTGAGCGTAACATTTTTAATTCCAATCGCTCTTTCCCCTGGTAGATATTCAATTATTCTGTCTACAAGTGAAAAAGGGTAGCGGTGAGGTAACAATTTGTAAATCTCTTCGCATGTAAAAATTGTCTGGTTCGGTTTGAAGGCAACAGAGTTAGATTGATGCTTTGCAGAAACAGACGTGGAAGAATTAGGGGAAATGACGTCAAGCATAATTAAGAGAGCACCCAAATTTCAGCCTAAAAATCTTACTCGTAACAGAAAGCTTATTGTTAAGCTAACGTAATTTCAACTGATATTGTTGAATGAATTTAGAGCATTTTCCACTGAATGATAGCAGCTCCCCAAGAAAAGCCTGCTCCAAATCCAGCTATAGCCACGACATCACCAGACTGAATCTGACCTCGGCAATTGGCTTCATCTAAGGCTAAAGGAATGGAGGCTGCAGAGGTGTTTCCGAAGTTTTCTAAATTGCTAATGATCTTATCAGGCCCAATCCCTAAACGCTCAGCCACAGCGTCTATAATACGTTGATTTGCCTGATGAATCAGGAGCCAATCTACCTGCTCGATCGTAAGCTCGGCCTTAAAAAGTGCTTTTTCAATTGCTTCGGGAACTCGCCGACAAGCATTGCGGTAGATTTCTTGTCCATTCATAGTAATGGGCTGGTATGTACCTTTGCCAATACAGAGATCATCGACAAGGGGTTGAGCCCTAGCCTGATAGCTCAAATTGAGATGGTGATTTTGGGTGCCATCTGTTTGAAGGTGAAACCCTAGAAGATGGTTGTGTTCGCTTGCTTGCAAGACAACTGCACCGGCGGCATCACCAAAAAGAATGCAGGTACCTCGATCAGACCAATCTACCCAGCGAGAGAGCACGTCTGCACCGATTAAAAGGATATTTCGGTAAACGCCAGTGTAAATAAACTGGGCAGCAGTTACTAAGCCAAATACAAAGCCCGAGCAAGCCGCTGTTAAATCAAAAGCCACAGCGTGAGTAGCTCCCAGCTCAGCTTGAATAAGACTTGCACTACCAAACAGATTGTCAGGAGTAGACGTAGCCAGAACAATCAAATCTAGTTGGTTTGGAGATAGACCTGCCATAGCGATCGCTTTTTGAGCGGCTTGAGTAGCTATTGCCGTTAGCGAGCTCTCAGGTAGGAGAAGATGACGACTGCAAATCCCTGTGCGAGTTTTAATCCAGTCGTTAGAGGTTTCCACTACTCGACTAAGCTGATAGTTATCCAGGGAAGCAGGAGGAACTGCAGAACCGGTTCCGGTCAAACTAATCCCTGGTATTACTGGTAATTCCATTAAACTTCGTTGACGAAAAGGGTAGTAGATCTGAGTATTGTGCAGTTCGCCCACTTTAATATCAGGTTGATGGGGGAAGTTTAAGTAGAAAACTGAGTGATGTAATCAACAGCCTGCTGGACAATTACAAGTTTTTCAGCTTCTTCCTCGGGGATTTCAATCTTGAATGCTTCCTCTAGAGCCATGACTACTTCTACAGTATCTAAAGAATCTGCTCCTAAATCGTTAACGAAATTAGCTACTGGAGTAACTTGCTCTCGCTCGACTCCAAGCTGGTTGGCGACGATAGCTTGCACCTTTTCAAGAATTTCCTGCTTATTCATAAAACTTGACTCCATGAATCACAACTTGACTTAAAAAGCGATCAGAAACTTTGATGGCACTCCTCAACTAGCCCTCAAATTTTTTAAAAGTCAGGACAACATTGTGGCCTCCGAAACCAAAGGAATTAGACATAGCAACTTCCACTCTTCGCTCTCGGCTGCGCAGGGGAACATAGTCTAGATCGCACCCTGGATCGGGATCATCGAGATTAATCGTAGGTGGAATCAAGTCTTTTGCTACCGTCAATGCCGTTGCAACAGCCTCGATGCCTCCAGAACCTCCTAAAAGATGTCCAGTCATCGATTTCGTAGAACTGATTGCTACTTGGAAAGCACGATCTCCAAGAGCTTCTTTGATAGCCTTCGTTTCGTTGATATCGTTGGTAGGGGTACTGGTACCATGAGCATTGATGTAGTCTACTTGATTGGGGAATAAACCCGCATCTTTAAGCGATAGTTGCATGGCCCTGGCAGCACCCTCACCGCCAGGAACAGGACTGGTCATATGGTAAGCATCGCAGGTTAGACCGTAGCCAACAATTTCTGCATAGATGTAAGCCCCACGGCTTTGGGCATGCTCTAGCTCCTCTAGTAATAGAATGCCAGCGCCTTCTCCCATGACAAACCCATCCCGGTCTCGAGCAAAGGGGCGAGAAGAACCAACTGGGTCTTCATTGCGAGTTGACAAAGCTTTAGCAGATGCAAATCCAGCTACACATAAAGGAGTGATTGCCGCTTCCGTACCTCCGCAGATCATGGCTTGGGCGTAACCGTTTTGAATTAAACGAAAAGCTTCTCCCACCGCATTAGAGCCAGCAGCACAGGCAGTAACAGTACAGAAGTTCGCTCCCTTAGCCCCTGTGTGGATTGCTGTTAGTCCGGCAGCCATATTGGCAATCATCATCGGAACTAAAAAAGGACTGCAGCGGCTAGGACCTCGGGTGAGGTATACCTCCTCTTGCTCTTCCATAACCTTAAGACCGCCAATCCCAGTGCCAATTACCACTCCGACTTGCGCAGCATTGAGTTCATTAATTGTGAACTTTGCATCGGCGATCGCTTGAAGACTTGCACAAACGGCAAACTGGGCAAAGCGATCCATGCGCGAAGCCGGCTTGCGCTCTAAAAAATCAGTGGGATCAAAGCCCTGGACTTCTCCAGCAATTCGACAAGCATGACGAGAGGCATCAAATAATGTAATGGGCTTAATGCCACTGCATCCTTGAAGCAGCCCCTGCCAGTATTCAGGTACTGTGTTTCCCAAGGGGGTGATAGCTCCCAGACCTGTGACTGCTACCCGTTTTTTGAATACCCCTGTTGATTCGACATCCATCAAAGGTTCCTCTTACAAAACTCGACGGCTCTACTTTTTAGAGCCCAAGGTTTACTGAAAAGCAGACGGTGTATCAATACTTACAATCCACTAGCTACTAGGACGAAGATATCGCCCGAGCGATTGAAAGCCGCGGTCAAGCGGTGAAAGCCTTGTGATTCGCGTCCTAGATAAAACACCACCTTGGTAGAACGGCGGCGGCGATTTGAGCTAAAAGTGAAGCTCCCTTGTGGAAATTCTGCAATCACAGAGCATCTATGTCATTGGCTCATCCATCTCAGGCTCATCTTCCCGATACTGAGCCGCAATTGCGATCTCCAAATTTTCACATTGTGAAAATTTGAAATTTTCTGCTGTTCTGATTTCATAACAGAGGGATCTATAGTCAAACTCTAAAGCCAACTCAAGAGTAGATATTTTTTCACTCAGTTCAGAAGCCGATGTCTTTAAAGTCATACCCATTCATCCCTCATGCTTGTTTGCAATTGCTGCACTTAGCCCTATTCGACTAAAAACGAAAAAGTTTACAGAGCGCAGATTAGAGGTGATGTGCATGGACTTGCTCGTTATAAATAAGTGTAAAGCATAAAACCAGAATTAGTGTGGATTTTAAATTATTTATTTCAGAAATAATTGCTAAAAAAATCTTGAATGAGGTCAGGAGTCATGGGTTCGAATGAAAAATTAGAATTCATCACTGCCAGACAGATATTCCAGCACGTGAAACATCTGCTGAGATAATACTTCCAAAAAGGGCGATTTAGTACTGTGCAGGAAGAAGTGATCGCCAGAAAACATTTGTAGCGTGAAAGAGCTACGCGTCTTTTCGCGCCAATCTGTCAGCTCACAACTGCTGACTACACGATCCTGTAAGCCTCCGAATGCGGAGCTCTGAGCGAGTGGCTTTTCTATTGTGTAAACGTCTGTCTCAAGCATCGTCAAATCTGCTCTTCAAACAGGTAAGAAAAGCTGCATCAGCTTGTTATCCTGCAAAATCGACTGTGGCTACGCCCATTTGCAAACCTCTCATCTGCATAGCTAATAAAAGCTCGCACAAGTTGAGGGAGTAGCTTCTTGTCCAACAAATCTAAAGAAATCAAAATTTTCACATTGTGAGCACTTGAAAGGTTCTGCTATTTTCATCAGCTTACAGGCAGGTTATTCGCCGAATATAGAATAAGAGCGTTGCAATAGCTTGATTTAAATGTATAATTTACGTAGAACTTGTGTAAAAGTTAGATTAAAATAGCAACCTCACTATCGACTAGGACGAAGATATCGCCCAACTGATTGAAAGCCGCGATGAAACTACTCAGCGCTGGTATAGCAATCCGATTTGATTGCTCCTCCACGCGCCTATCTCACAACTCACGTAGGATTGCTATATATTTGCTAGGACGAAGATATCGCCCAACTGATTGAAAGCAGCCATAAATTTGTGCAAGCCATCTGGTTCGTGCCCTAGGTAAAACACCACCTTTGGAGAGGATTCTCGATCATCAGTATTGAAAAAATTCAACTGTTCGCTGAGAAAGCAACGGGGGTGTTTTCTCAGACAGCTAAACCACTGAGTGCTGATCTGAGCTGGGAACAGGGCTAGCGCTTCGGTCAAATGACCACTTTCAAACTCATTGCAGAGTTTATCGACAAAGTCGTTAACTGCGTTAGTGTCAGGTAGATGAATGAAAACACGACCGTGCCAAGGAGCAGCAAGACCATTCTCTTCGGTAAGCTGTGTCAGAGCTGGAATTTTTTGCCCGTAGTAGCTGCGACTGCCAAGGTGGAGATCAATTTCACCTAGGCATTGCAGCACTGCCTCAATTATGGCACTGCAGGAAGAGCCGTCATGTTCAGATGCTCTTGACATTGGAGGAGTTGAGAAGAGTAAGGTATTACAGGAGTCGGATTTGTATAGCTCTTCTTCAGTTCGAGCTGGCATAGCAACAATAGTGCTTGTCTCGTCGCTCTCAAGTTTAGTTATATCCCGATACTCAGCAACAATATCCTTGGCCTTGGTGAGGGTAATTTTCTCGCCACAACTGGCGCGTTTTAGAGCTTCTTGACGAGCTGCCTTTGGTGTGGACGGAGACGCTAAGAGATAAATCGCTGAAGTGGCGATCTCTAAATTTTCACATTGTGAAAATTTGAAAGCTTCTGCTACCTTCATCAGCTTCCAGGCAGTTGTTATTCCCCAACCAAACTCAGCTTTTAACCAATCACCGAAGTTACCATGTCCTAGCTCTTCTTTGACTTCTATGAGCTTCTGTCCAATCTCGATCATTTCTCGAGCAGTTTGTTTTAGCAAGCTCTTGATTTCAGAAGTTCGTTGGTACACAAGATTTTTAGTTTCATCAGAGAGTTTTCCATAGTCAAACTCCAAATCCAACTCAGTTGAAACATTTTCTGTCAAATTAGAAGCTGATGCTTTCAAAGGCATAGCCATTAGCTCCTTATGCTTGTTATAAGTTAGGTAATTGCGGTACTCAGCAAGGTTTGGCTGCCAGATCAGTAGAATCTGTCGGATGGCTCTCCCGTACTTTTGCTGAAACCGGGGTTACTGATAGCTTCCCAGAAAATATTAACCCAGAAGCATTGCTGTAAAATGATTTTTTTTATTAATTCAGTTTGCTTATTACTGTAACTGCAACAGAGCTGTCGGATTATAAATAACAAAACTATAATCATCACTGCTGAGTACCCCACCATACTCGATACTCTTTGCGGTATCGGCAGCGTGAAACAGACAGAATTAGACAACTGGCTAAGGATCTCTGGGTCGGGTTGTTGAGGCAGGTCTTTCATCTAACTAATTGAGTCAAGGGTTAGCAAGACAATTCTGAGGCTGCAAGCTAACCCTGTCTCACCGACTACTTCAGATCAGACCCAGTCGGAGTTCATTTTTGTTTTTGGGCATTTGGTACAACTAGAGTACCATTATTCACTGCTTGAGCCAAGGCTTTAGGGAAAGAGTTATTGGCATTAGAGTCGAATACCTTGCCCAGGTTAGAAAGGATTTGCCCATAATCTATTACACCGACATTCACATTGGTTCCCGCAGCGGGGTTAATAACACCATCGCCGATTGGCAGCTTATCGGAAGTCACAAGAAGATTACTTGCATCAGTTACGGAGATTGCACTAGGATTGCTAATGCTATCAACACCTTTTGAACCGCCGCCACCAAGAAATTTTTTCAGATTTCCGTTCTTGGTGTCAAACTGAGCAAACCAGGCATCCACACTGCCCTCAGCTCCAGTAGTGCTAGTGCCGAGAGGACCATCAGTAAATCCAGTAACGATAACCGTGGTATCAGCCTTGTCAACGGTAACACCTGTAGGGTAGCTAAGCCTGTCTTTGCTTCCGAACTGTTGAACCCATTGATTGTTGCCGCTGGTGTCAAACTTCGCCAACCAGGCATTATAAGCGTCATTCTTGGCGCCTGTTCCAAATTTGTCGTTAGTGTATCCCATGATAAAAATATTATCTTGGGAATCAATCGTCATGCCAGAATCGTAGGTGCCATCATCCCCTTCAGAGCCAAACTGTTTAATCCACTGTAGAGTCCCGTCTGGGCTAAATTTGCCGAGATAGCCATCATAAGAAGCTAATTTTTTGCTAGTTGGCGTCCCCAAATCGCCTGTAGTCCATCCCATCGGGTAGACATTGCCCTTGCTGTCGGTGGCAATATCCCATCCAAATTCAATCCCCTCATTTACACTGCCAAACTGTCGAATCCACTGCAGCTTACCACTGGTGTCCACTTTCGAAACCCAGACATCGTACTTGAAAAAATTCTGGCCTGGATTTGACTCTCTTTCTAAGCCCTGAGTCCATCCTACCAGATAGGAATTGCCATTCTGATCGAGGGTAAGGTCGTAATTTTCGTCAAAGAAGGGAGCTAAGTTGAAAGGAAAAGGAGCGTTTGGATCCCGAATCTCGGTATACCACTGCTGATTGCCATTGCTGTCGAATTTAATTACAAAGGAATCATCTTGAGCGACAAATGGGTAGATGTCTGTTCTGGTATTGTTCTTAATTGCTAATCCCGATGCGTAGACATTGCCTGCTTGATCTACCTTGAGTCCAAAGGTGTTAGTAGAAAAACCACCAGTCACATTAGCTCCAAACTGCTTACCCCACAACAGATTGCCATTGCTGTCATACTTTGCCACCCAAGCATCATTAGATGTTGAGTTCAAGGATGAGAACAAGTTGCCGCTCGTAGTGCCTGTTAGGTAGAAGTTACCGTCCTTGTCTGTGGTAACGGATTGGGCTGCATCAGCATTGGTAGTGCCAAACTGCTTACCCCACAACTTGTTGCCACTGCTGTTATACTTAGCTACCCAGAAATCGTCAGAACCAATAACGGTTCCTTCCAAAGGTCCACTGGTACTTCCTGTTAGATAGAAATTGCCTGAAGGATCGCTAGCAGTATCCGTACTGAAATCGAACCCGGTAGTTGATAATTCATCAATCGTCTTTACCTGTGGTTTTGTCTTTGGTTTTTTACCCACGAACTCAAAATACGGGTAACCGTTCAGGGGGGGGGTAAAAAAGTTTACGCTATGAAATCACATGTAATCAGTACGAAAACCAGCCTAGATTTAATTTTTCCTAGATAATTGTGAGTAGTTAAAACTGCTATACTGGTTTGCCAATTGTCTAATAGACATTTTAGGGAGGCTGTTTATATGTGCATAAGTTCTAAAGCTTTTGCTTAGCAAGGTTTTGAAGTTCATGCGCATGACGTACCCCCTAGATTTTTCCCGGACATTAAGCTCTGGCCGTGTATTGAAGATCACGCGAGAGCGCCTAGAATGACCTAGTTGACGGCCAGAGCTTAATGTCTGGTTTTTTTGTAACCCCCCCCGTGAACGGTTACAAATACGGGGCGTTTAGATCTAACTTGACGTCAGGATTCTCAAGCACGTAAGCAACGAGGTCAGGTAGACCCTGTTGCAGCGAAAAGATAGCTTTTCCATTAAAAGGTTGAGGGTATCCGGCAATTGTTACTCCATTAGCATCTACCAATGCATAGTCTGAACTTGTGCCATTTAGCCGGATGATGTCTTGGTTAGTGGTGGTAGAGTTGAAATCATAAATGACAGCGAACTCGTTCAAACCAAGGAAGTTGGTCGTGAGTAGAGCATTAGAATTGCCGCTACTGTCTGTATAGTAGGGCTGATTCGCATCTCCAACAATAAATCTGTCTATCCCCACAGTGGGTGGATTGTGGCCTAGGATAGCTGCTGGATTACCTGCCTGAATCTGAAGGGCAATGGTGTACTCTTCTAGATTGTTATCAAATAAGTCCCCGAGCAAAACATCAATCTTTTGGTTTTTATTACTGTCTCTAATAGGATCGTAACCGTAAAGAGTATCATTTCCAGCACGACCTAAAAGAGCTTGAAGGTTTGTATCCGCTGATGAGCCAAGATCGCTAGCAGGTGTAAATAGTGCGGTTACAAAGGCGGATTGACTATTGGCTTGACTCGTGGTACTGTCTGCCTGCGCTTGCTGCAAGAATAGGTTGAGGCTCAATGGCAAGCTGACGACAGTAAAGAACGCTAAAACCGAGACGAAATTGAAGACACCAAACCTTTGGTTGCTAAACAAGCGTAGTGACAGCATCGGGCGGCTGCTGCTGTACTCAACGCTGATAAATGCCATCAGGCTGACTCCGTCAACTAGCAACCAGAGAATGAGCGGTGATTGCCATAATCCGTTGTTACCCTGGGTAAGTGCGTAGGTAAGCGTTGCTAGCAAGATTATACTGAGCGCAAAAACTGACAAATTAAGACGTTGCTTCGTCGAATTGATATCTTCCTTAAGAACACGGGAGGTCACCCAAAAAGCGATCGCGCTGAGTGGTACGTTAATCAAGAATACACTCTGCCACCCTAAGGTATCTACAAGTAGCTTACCAACAACAGGACCAGCAACAAGGGCGATTACTGATACAACAGACCAGATAACGAGCGCTTTAGCTTTCTCCTTCGGTTTAGGGAAGGTATCAGGGCGAACGCATCTTAATTTTATACCAAGCCTTGATATGATATACTGAG
>CAXUIG010000068.1:0-2404 GCA_964250845.1 uncultured bacterium
GCTTATCCCCCGCCACGGCCTCCAGTTCGACCAGCTCTTAGGCTGATTCATGCTTCAGGACGCTCATTTCCCTTACCAGGGGAAGAGGGTTACATTGGTCGCCGAGGGCAGACTAGCAAGATTGTGCCAGAAATTGACCTGAGAGGTATTCCCAATGACGGGATAGTTTCCCGTGCCCATGCTCGAATTTTTTGGGACTGGTCACAAAACGCGTATATGCTTGTTGACAATAACAGTCGAAATGGTACTTCTGTAAACGGTAATCCTCTTAATCCTGGTGTTAACTACCGCCTCAATCACGGCGATTCGTTACAACTGGGTCAGAATAACCTGGTAGGTTTCACAGTTTCGCTAACGTAAGGCGATCGCCCTGACTCACCCCCGCAATTCAATCAATAGGCGATCGCCGCTCATCTGCTTTTTACCCAGGGTAAGCACATCGCAAAGATCCTTCACCCCTAGTCCCTTTCTTGTAATGTGAAGCCTCCCCACTTAAGTCCTAAGAGGACTGTAAGTGGGGCATCTTAATCCACGCCTTGGGCTTTTTCAACCACAAGGACGAGAGCGATACCGGACTTCTCGGTTCCGTCCGGGGACTTTTGCCCGAACCGGACTCGTTGCGATTTCTCCGAACGAGTTTTTTGTTTTTAGACGCCCAATAGCGACTACCAATGTTGTAGCTAGCCGACAAGTCGCAATTATACTGTTTGCCAGTTGAAAAGGTAGCTTGAGAATAATTTAATTTGCTGCGCTTGACTAATCCAGACCCATCAAAGGCATGACTAGAAGTACCACGAGCAAAAACAAACTCGACCTTACCACCAACTTCAGCAAACTTCTGTTGCGTCAATTCGACCAATAGACTTTTCAGCCAACCATGAAAACGTTGTCGCAAAACAGAACCCTTTTTGCCGCCTTTAGGACGCCAGCCTTTAAGGCGCTCGAATACGATAACGTTAGCATCGTTCTGCACCGCCCAATCTATCAGCTGCCGCGATACTAATTGGGCAATCTGCCGATTGATGTTTCTCGCTTTACGATAGATAGACTTGCAAAACCCCTTGAACAACTTGCCCTTTTGACCCATAGTCAAACGAGCTTTGTGACGAATTGCCTGCAATCGCTTGTCCCTGCGGTCTATGTCGGCAGCACAGTTAAAAAAGCGTCGTGCTGTCACAGTACCATCTGGTTCAACGATTGAAGCTACCGCCGTAGTATTCATCCCTAGATCCACACCACAAACCCGCTCCGCCTTGCCTAATTTTGGCGGATTAACTTCAAAAGGAACACTTAGATAAGTCCCGGTTTCAGTCAGAATCAAACTTGGAGACAGAGCTTTGGTATTAGGTAGCAAATGTCGCTTTCGACGCTTGACTACTGGGACTTTGACCCATACCCAGTCACTACCGTTGTGGACTTTGATTTCCACATAGCTGTCACAGAACTTGATGCATTGCCCCTGATATAGAACAGTGTGCAAGTTTGTATCAGCAGTCAATCGAGGTGGTAGGGCATCTCTCCTGTTCCTCGTTCCTCCCTGCCATTTGTGATAACGAGTCACAAATGACGAAACTTGTCCAATCACCGCCGAGATGACTGCACGGCGTAGGTAAGAAGGAAATTTAGGGAAGTTACAAGAAAAGTACTGATAGCGCGGATGGAGGTTTTTGGTTGTTCTATGTATTAGTTCCTCGACCGCTGCACACTGGCTTGATGCATTAGATATTTCTACCCAATGCGTATAGACCACTCCTGTTAGTGCTGCTGCATAACAGCGATACAGAACTTCTGTCCGTGCCAGATATTGACGTTGGACAGGAGTGGGATTAAGTTGCCAGCGGTCAGAACGAATTAATACCATAATTAGATGATACCATTACTTACATGGAAAGTGATCCACTAAAAACCCAGAACCACTCTGCTTTTAAGCTCTATTACCACATCTTTTTTACAGTTAAGTACCGCAAAAAATCTATTACAGCACCTATGCTAAAGCGGATGGAGGCTATTTTTGCTGATCTCCTACAAAAATGGCGTTGTCGGTTGGTATAATTCAACGGTGAGCCAGATCATGTGCATCTTTTGATTGAAGCTCACCCAGCGCTAGATTTATCGAGTCTGATTGGTAACTTGAAGACTGTTTCTGCTCGTCGGATTCGGGCTGAGTACGAGGAACACTTAAAGCAATTCTTCTGGAAACCTTATTTCTGGAACAAGGCTTATGCTGTTATTACTGTTGGAGGCCGAGCTAATCTAGAGACTCTGTTGAGATATATTCAAGATCAGGACTCGCCGTCCTAGTTATGTCTGTCGCCACAAAAACCCAGCAATTTTGGGGGGCCAATTTGTTGGGGGGTTGGGGGGGGGTTGGGCGGTGGGGGGGGGGGGGTGAGGGGGGGGGGGG
>CAXUIG010000068.1:2414-27350 GCA_964250845.1 uncultured bacterium
TTTTTTTTTTTTTTTTTTTTTTTTTTTTTTTTTTTTTTTATAATATTATTTTTTTTTTTTTTTTTTTTTTTTTTTTTTTTTTTGGGGCGACATTTGCTCAACCCGACACAAGCAAAGGTAAGTTAGACCTTTGGCTACTTCTGATATTGATCCAGTGCCTTTAGCCTTGAATTAGAACTAATTCTTCCTATTTATCAAATGTTGCTGCCTACAGAGCCGTAATCAGCTGTTTGCATCAGCCTGAATAAGTTATAAAAATTCCAAAACAGAAACCTGAAAAAAGACCTGGATTGCTATATGAGTAATTATCTTGCTATTGCTGCTGTAACGGCAACCCTACAGAGGATATTGCAAGCGGCTGTCCAGGAGGAAGTTTATGGAGCCAGGGTGACCACGGCTCGACCTAACACCTTGGAGGGGGGTTCCCCTGACACCTGTGTGAATATTTACCTGTATATGGTAACACCTAATACATCCTATCGCCAAACAGATCCCTCCTTTAGGCGTCCCAGGGGAGAATTGGTAAAGCGCACGCAGGTGGGTGTGGATCTCCAGTACCTGCTAAGCTTTTACGGGAATGAGACTGAATTAGAGCCACAGCGTCTTATGGGCTGCGTGGTTCGCAGCCTGCAAGAGTTATTAACCATCACACCTGAGATGATTCGTGACACTTTGGCTGACCCTACCCTCAGCTTTCTGGCGGGGGCTGACTTGGCTGACCAGATAGAGCCAATTGTGATTACGCCTACAGAGATCTCTGTAGAAAATCTCTCCAAAATTTGGTCAGTTTTTTTACAGACACCATATGCACTTTCCGCTACTTACAAAGGCAGTGTAATCTTGATTGAGGGCGAAGAACCGGGTATGAGGGCTTTGCCTGCACGCGATCGCCGTCACTTGGTGATGCCTTTCACCCAGATACTGGTGGAAAGGGTAATCTCCCAGAGGGGAGCGCTAGAGCCGATAGTCGCTGACAGCACCTTGCTAATTCTCGGTCGGCGTTTGTATGACCCCACCACTCTGGTACGCATTGGGGGATTAGAAATAGCGATCCAGGCAGTGAGTGATATCCAGATTATCTTTCCCCTGACATTGGTGCCGCCTCGGGTGCTGCGGGCTGGGGTACAAAGTCTACAGGTGGTGCATCCAGAGCCAAGATTGCATGTTACTGGCCCCTATCGCGGCATAGAGTCGAATCTAGCTACCTTTGTGCTGCGTCCGACAATTAGCTCGATCAGGGTTTCAAATGTGCAGGTTAGGGGAAATGACACTCGCTCTGCGGATGTGACAGTGGAGTTGAACTTAACAGTTAATCAGGGACAGCTAGTAGTTTTAATCTTAAACGAGTGGTCTATTGACAGTCCAGTCGCCTATTTGTTTAAAGCCCTAGTTCGTGAGGAGGATGTTGTGGAGTTGACTATTCCTGTGGAAAAGGTTAAGGCTGGGGAGTATCTGGTGCGGGTGCAGGTTGACGGTGCCGACAGTCTGTTGAGCTATGACACAGACCCCAATAGCCCCACTTTTAACTGGTATATCGGCCCCAGGATTACCATCTAGGGCAGGAAAACAGTTATAGCTATTATCTATTACCCAGTGCCAAAGGAAGAATGAACATAGCAGCAACCGACAACTGGCAAGTCACCAATCATACCTATCTAATGGCAGCACTGGCTAAAGTCCGGCAGACACTGGTACAGCACGCCGATTCGAGTTTGCTGGACTCGGAGGAAATCATGCTAGGGGAGAATCCAATAGCAGAAAATTCTCCAGCCAACTCGATTCTGGCTTCCGAAGCATCTGCCTTAGAACGACTCTGCGCCATTTTTGCTTTGAGTGATTTTGAGCGTAATCTGCTGCTGTTGTGTGCTGGCATAGAACTGGATGCCAGTTTTGCGGTGCTTTGCGCTGCGGCTTGCGGGGATGAACAACGTTCTTATCCCACTTTCGGTTTGGCTATGGCGGTGTTAGAGGGTATGCAATGGAGTGCCTTAACCCCCTGTGGCTCGCTACGCAGATGGCGGTTAATTGAGGTGGGGACTGGGAGTGGACGGATGAGTAGCCCTCTACGGATTGACGAGCGGGTGCTGGATTATTTAATCGGCGTACAGCATCTAGATCAGCGCCTATTGGGAATGGTTGAGCCTGTGGAGGCGATGGAGACATTGGTGTTGTCTCACTGGCAAATAGCCCAGGAGATGGTGGCTGCTTGGTCGGTGGAAACCAATGATTTCCTGACGTTGCCGGTATTGCAGTTATGTGGGAATGAGGTGGCTAGCAAACGCCCGATCGCAGCGGTGGCTTGTCGCTGTTTGGGGCTGGACTTGTATACAATTGCTGCCCACAACGTCCCCAGTAGCCCCAGCGAACTGAACGAGTTTAAGCTGTTGTGGGAGCGAGAAGTGGTGTTAGGCAGCAGTGCCCTATTGATCGAGAGCGATCACCTCGAAGCAGCAGATACGGCTAGGGAGGGAGCGATCGCTCACCTGTGCGAATGGCTCCGCTCTGCCGTAATTATCACCACTACTGACCGCAGACGAGCGCGACTGAGACCGTTGCTGAGTTTTGACATCGGACGCCCCACCAGCAGCGAACAGTACAATGTTTGGCAAGCAGCGTTGGGAACGATGGCTCAATCTTTGAATGGTCAGGTGGATGCTTTGGTGTCGCAGTTTAATCTCAGTGCTCCGGTAATTCAGGTTGCCTGTTCCCAAGTGCGCATCCAGTGGCAGCAACAGGGGGATATGTCTCACTCGCAAGCAAACCGCTATAGTAGTCTGCTGTGGGATACTTGCCGCGCCCAAGCCCGTCCCAAGTTGGACGATTTGGCGCAACGGATTGAGCTAGCCGCTGACTGGGAGGATTTGGTGTTGCCAGAGGCTCAGTTGCAAATCCTCAGACACATTGCTGCCCATGTACGCGGTAGGGCTAAAGTGTACGAACATTGGGGGTTTGGGGGGAAAAGTGGCAGAGGACTGGGGATTAGCTCTCTATTTGCAGGTGGTAGCGGTACGGGTAAGACGATGGCGGCGGAGGTACTAGCGCGAGAGTTGCGACTGGATTTGTACCGCATTGACCTGAGTGCTGTGATTAGCAAGTATATTGGGGAGACGGAAAAGAACCTGCGTCGGGTATTTGATGCGGCGGAGTTGGGTGGGGTAGTATTACTCTTTGATGAAGCGGATGCGTTGTTTGGCAAGCGCACGGAGGTGAAGGACTCCCACGATCGCCATGCCAATGTGGAGGTAAGTTACCTACTGCAAAGGATGGAAGCTTACCGAGGGCTGTCGCTGCTGACGACTAACCTCAAAAGTTCCCTAGATCAGGCGTTTCTGCGCCGCATCCGCTTTGTTGTGCAGTTCCCTTTCCCAGATGCGACGATGAGAGGGGAGATTTGGCGCCGGGTGTTCCCGAAAGCCACGCCGACAGAAGGTTTAGACCCTCAGAAGTTGGCACAACTGAATGTGGCGGGGGGCAATATCCGCAACATTGCCCTGAATGCGGCGTTTCTGGCGGCTGATGATGGGGACGCGGTAACGATGAAGCATGTGTTACAGGCAACTAAGAGCGAGTATGTCAAATTAGAGCGTCCACTGACGGATGCGGAGATCAGAGGCTGGGTTTAATCCTGGATAAACTAGCAACTTGCTGCATTGGGAGTTGAAATCAAATGATTATGCAGACTGAAGATAAAAGGTATTACACACCCGAAGAATACCTTGAATTTGAGCTTAACTCAGAAGAACGGCATGAATATATTGACGGTGAGGTTATTCCCGTGACGGGCGGAACCCCCAATCACAATCAAATTGCTGGCAATTTTTACGCAGCGCTGAATTTTGCCCTCAAGCGTCAACCCTACCGCGTCTTTGTCACCGATCAACGGCTCTGGATTCTCAGAAAACGCATTAATACTTATCCTGATGTCATGGTGGTTCAGGGTGAGTTGCAATTTCAAGCAGGACGGCGAGACACCATTACCAACCCACTAATGATTACTGAGGTATTGTCAGAGTCCACCAGAAGCTATGACAAAGATGCAAAATTTTCAGCTTATCGAACTATTCCTAACTTTCAAGAATATCTCCTCATTGACCAGTACACTATGCATATTGAGCAATATTTCAAAACTGATAGAAAACGCTGGACATTTTCTGAGTATGATGATGCCGATGAAACACTCTCTCTAAACTCGATTCCTTTCCAGATCGTGCTTGCAGATATTTATGACAAGGTTGAGTTTGATTCAGTGAAGTCCTAGATGTAGCTCCCCGTTATCAGGCAACTCACCAAATTGCTCACGGTAGCGAGCAAGCATAGACTCCACTTCTGACAATCTTGGTTCAGTTTGTTCCCGCTGCTGCCGCTCCTGCTCCCTCAACTGCCCAAGTTCCACAAAAGTCAGAAAGCGATCGCCATCCGCACGGTAAATTTCCAAGGAATCTGGCTTCAACTCAAACCGGATTTCTAGCCGTGGGCTCACCCACCCATTCATCTCTTCAATCACCTCAAATTCCCCATCAGAGCGTAACCAACCTGTTAAGTCCACAGAATCTGGGTCATAGATGTAGTACTCTTCAACCCGATAACGGTCATAGAACTTAAACTTTTTGGTGATTTCCTTCAATCGATTACCTGGAGATAAAATCTCAAACACCACCTGGGGCGTAATATTGGTCTCTCTCCACTGCTGATAAGAACCCCGATCTCCCTTGGGGCGACCAAACACCACCATTACGTCAGGAGCTTGGCGGATCAGATTATTGCCTTCGACTGGATACCAAAGCAGATCGCCAGCGACAAAGACATCGTCATTTGCAGCAAATAGCAGTTCCAGATTCTCTTTTATAGTTACGATCCACCGAAACTGGCGCGTATTATCTGCCATCGGTTGACCGTCACTTTCCGGATAAATAATAGGCTGGCTGCTGTCTGATCGAAGTTGTTGAACCATTGCCTACAAAACCTGCTGCATAAGGCAAGCAATCAAGTAGACTTCATTTTATCCATAATAGTTTTCCATCCGTCTGGAGTCATAGCTGCGTTATAATTACCACCAACTAACTCTCGGACAGCGCTCCGTGCAATAATATCTCCTCCGATAGCATCAGCGTGAAGGTCTTTAGCGTATTTCTCCCGGTGCACTCCTTTAGTCCCCTTGTACTTTTTATACGCCCACTTGCCGATATTAGTAATTGTAGACGCCGAACCAATAACAGGCAAGGCTGACACCCCTTTCTTTATAGCCTTGTTCCTTTTCTTGCCGATAGCGTAATTGATCGCATTGAGAGTTGATTGAGGAGCGCCGAGGCTGGGACCGGCTTGCTGAATCTCCTTTAGTTTGCTGATATGTTTTCCAGTTTTGACTGCCGATCCAATTGCTAGACCACTGCTGACAGCTGCGGCAGGAGGTAACCGTTCAGGGGGGGGGTAAAAAAGTTCCCGCTATGAAATCACATGTAATCAGTACGAAAACCAGCCTAGATTTAATTTTTCCTAGATAATTGTGAGTAGTTAAAACTGCTATACTGGTTTGCCAATTGTCTAATAGACATTTTAGGGAGGCTGTTTATATGTGCATAAGTTCTAAAGCTTTTGCTTAGCAAGGTTTTGAAGTTCATGCGCATGACGTACCCCCTAGATTTTTCCCGGACATTAAGCTCTGGCCGTGTATTGAAGATCACGCGAGAGCGCCTAGAATGACCTAGTTGACGGCCAGAGCTTAATGTCTGGTTTTTTTGTAACCCCCCCCGTGAACGGTTACGGCAGGAGCTGCAACCGGGCCAAGTGCGTGGCTAGCAGCACCGAGTGCGTGGCCAAGCGTGCTAGCACCACCAATTAGTGTGCTAGCATGACCAATCATACCAGGCCCACTACTAGCAGCACCAAGAGCTACATTACCAGCAGTTTTCATGTGTTTAGACTTGTTATCTGTAACAGTTTTCATTTTGCCTAGAGCATAGTTACCCCCAGTTTTCATTTTGCCTGCAGCTCTAGACATAAAGCTCGCTTTAGATGTACTAGCTTCAGGCTCTGGTATCGGTTCGGCCTCAGCTTCATGGGCTCTAGATGTACTAGCTTCAGGCTCTGGTATCGGTTCGGCCTCAGCTTCATTGTCTGATTGGCATTGTATACGGGTTACTGTTGACACCTCCTTCCTCTGGCTGAATAACTGACCAGGCTCTTGCCTCCCCTGCTGTATTGTCCCGCCATTCTGCTGCATCACATGCGTCAACTCATGGGCAATCAACTCTTGCCCCCCCCGGCTCTGAGGGTTATATGCCCCCTGCTTAAAGAAGATATCCCGCCCAGTGGTGAAAGCTTGAGCCTGGATTGAATGATTGAGCTGGTCTGATTGGGCATTTGTATGAACCTTGACCCGGCTGAAGTCAGCTCCAAACGCCTGCTCCATTGGAGTCTGGATCTGGTCTGAGAGGGGTTGTCCGCCACCTTTAGCCTGCTGGATGGATGCTTCCAGAGCTGGCGCATTAGCCATACCACCACCTGGCTGACGTTGTACCATCGGTTTCTTCTGGAGTTTTTTGTCTTCATCCTCCTTGTGCAATTCTTGGCGCTGGATAGTGCCTACTTCAAGTTTCTTCTGGAGTTTTTTGTCTTCATCCTCCTTGTGCAATTCTTGGCGCTGGATAGTCTGACCTTGAGCTGATTGCTGGGGTGCAGGCGTATTAATCTGACTTACTACTCGTGCTGCTACCCGGTCAGCCTCCTGCTCGTACTTATCCCCAGGCGCTCCTACTGTCAGCTTGGCCTGCACCATAAACGGACGTGACTGGAGAATGTGGCTGCCCTGCTTGTCGGCAATGGCTCCAATTGATTTTCCTTCTGATCCCTCATAGTCATGGGCATCGCCAGAGTTAGTGCCGAACGCTGCTGCCATCCTCTGGAGCACATGTTCGGGCAAGAGCTCACCCCCACGATCGTGCAGTACCCTCTGCTCAGAAGGAAACTGCGCTTGGGCGAAGTTGTGACCCAAACGCTTAGCTCTCTCCTGCTGGGTAGCTATATCCGGGACTTCGGCTTGTTTAGTCTGGACTGTGAAAGTAGACGAAGGCTTGTTCGCACGTGAAGCTCCAGCAGTCGAGTTAGCTTTAGCTTTCTTCCGGGCATAAGTTCTGGTCATGGCGTAGGTCTCCTCAAGACAAGAATATTGTTTGGTGGATAATGAGCTGGGCGATTTGGGAGTCAATTGCTAGCTTTAGAGAGCAACTGTGCGTAACCAAAAATTATCTCGTCCGCGATTTCCTTAACCCAGGAGATTAGACTTTTAACATGTGAGGGCATGGAAGCAGACGGGTTTAAAGCTTTTTTCTTAGCGTGTGTTCTGAATCATGGTTCAATTTTAGCGTACCAGTATTGCCTGCATGTCTACAACCTATTGCTCTGCTTGTTAAGTATGGTTGCTGTGCTTGCTGAGCCGCTTCCTCAGGTGTGGGTACTAGCTGCCCCTCAACAGTAAACAACCGCAGCATTGACTCATGAATCGATCGTAAAAGTGATTGCCTGATCTCCCAGCTATGTTAACCTTGCTTTCCAGACAGCGATCGCACAAAATACTATAGTAGTAACCGATTATGTCAACACCAATTTGTCTGATGAAAAGCTTCGTAAACACCTTACCAATATTGCCAGTCGCTTTCAAATATTTGAATGCGATAAGTGCGCTGAAGCCATCAAAAAAATTTTGATAGAAAAAGGGATTTGCGGCAAACAGATTAAATTATTTACAGGGAGTTCAGAAGAACACTATGGCAATATCTATCATGAATTCCTCCAACAGAATATAGCAACTAACGGTCAGCACCAAGGAATTGCAGTTGAAATAGAAGGAGAGGAGTTGGTGTTTGATAACATCGAGCATCAAGTAATTTCTAGAGCGGCTTGGATAAATAACCTCTACTGTCCTATCAAAGATGCAGGCGGAGATTTTCAGCTCACAGAGATTGATTTTTGAGTAAAATAAGCTATAATTTATATTTATAACTTTCAGGAGTAAATTTAACATGGGTAGTCTATATGAACTTATCCAAAAAATTAAAAGAAGACCATCTATGTATCTGGGTAGGCGCTCAATTAGTAACCTTCGTTCATGTTTAGCTGGCTATATTCTTGCTCGTCGTGAATTGGGCGTACCTCAGACAGAGCAAGAGCGGGAATTTGTCGAGTTTCAGGACTGGATTAAAAAAAGATTTAACATAACTTCAGGTCAATCATGGGATAGCATAATTCTCTTTTATTCTGAAGACGAAATAACTGCTGTTGACCGCTTTTTTGAGTTATTTGAAGAGTTTTTGCAGCGGAATAAAAAAGCTTTAGAAATTGACTCAATAGATGCTCAAGATGAAACGAAAGTGTTTTTTAACTAAACTAAAGACATGGGCAACCAAGTTAAGAAGGCAGCCACTCTGATTCGCCAAGCTCCTGACGTGATGGTGGTGTTTGGTCGCCATAAGGGAGATCGGGGTTCTTATCAGCAGTGGAGAGAGAACAATTTCCCAACAGATTCCCATTTTAGCTTGGCAGGGTCAATGACATGAATCTTCTGCCTCAACTGTTGGAAGCAGTTCTGCTTGCTCAAAAACCAACAGAGGTGTTAGTTCTAAGCCAGGCAGCAGTGGCTCCACAAGCTTGTCGTTGTTGGTGTAAAGCCGACTCGTACCATCTGGGAAAAAGACTGTGATGCTAATGGCTTCAGGGTCTACAACCCAAACAAGCGATACCCCAGCGCCAAAATAGTCCTTAGCCTTATCCTCAAAGTCTTTTAGACTCTGACCAGGAAAGATAATCTCAATCACTAGTTCAGGAGGGACAGGACAAACTTCGTTATGCTTCCAGCTTTTGGGTAAGCGCGAATCGGAAATGTATGTCACTAGTGCAGATTAGCTTATTCCCTATCTGCCGGATGTGATTATAGCGCGAGCAACTGCACAGGCTTCGAAACACTTAACTCCTGAAGCAGCAGTTATTTTGGGTTAACTTCAAGTAGCTGTCTAGCAGATATCAGATGTTATTGAGCAGTTACAGATTTTTTATTTCTATTTTTTCTCTTCTTTCTTTTTATTTTTATTTTCATTAGTACCGGTTTTTGTAGCTGGTGTTTTTTTCTCTTTATCTTTAGTACTAGCTCCCATAACTGTTGAGTATTTCATTTTGTCTTGAGCCGGTCCCCATTTCTCTACCCTTAATGATTGCTTTTCGTTCCCTGTTGTGTGACTTTGTGATCTCGCTGTATCCATGACCTTAACACCAGATTTCTTTTGCCAGCTATGCTCATCCTTGACCCATTCAGGATTTTTGAGGGTTGTCTCCTCTCCTGTTCCCTTAGTTTCCTTCTCGGGAGTTTGATTTTGAGTCAGTTGGTCTAGGGCATTAGTAACGCCAATGATTTCTCCCTGATCTTGCTTGAAGCTTCCTGGCTGATTTCCTGACGCTTCTTCTACTTGTTTGATTCGACCTTTCTTTGATTCTTCCCTTGGTACTGTGTAGGCGGTTTCCTCGCCTAGTTTTTTCTCTGCTTCGTTGACCTGTTCTTTAATGTTTTGGAATTTTTCGTCAGTTTTTAAATTTTGTTTTTCTTGTGGAGATAGATTAGCCTTGTATGCGTCTTGAGCGGCTTTTAGGTTTTCCAACTCCTGCTGCTTCGCCACTGGATCTGTTCTTATTACGTTTCCTTTTTCATCCCTAGTACTTGCCGGGAGTAATTCTTCTGTTCCATCTTCTTTTTTGGACGTATATTTTTCTAGGTTTTTGATTTGCTTATCTGTGATTCCATGCTTCTCCTTTAGGTCTTTGGCAGTTGTAGGTTGCCCAACCGTGTTCTTTTCGAGTTCTTCAAGACCACTTTTAGGTGGTCTTGCATAGGCATAATCCAGAGTATGAACGAGCCCTTGATTCCTACCTGCTGCATTAGTATTCCATTTTGCTAATGCCTGGTGTTCTTCTGGCTTTCTTTTTAACTTCTGTTTGAGTGAGTCTTTTGTCTCATTATCCAAAAAGTTAGGATGCTCATGAGCCACACCAGAAGCATCCATATGGAAACGCGGTTTCCTTTCTTCTTCGTTGCATTGCAGAACTTGACCCATTTCTGGGGTAGCTTTGCGCTGTAAGCCTAAACCCACACCACCAACTTGCACCTGCTTATCCTGCGCTGCCTTTGCCCCCTGGACGTCAGCCTCTTTCTCTAGCTTGGAATCGTTATTAATGGGAGTGCCCTTACCCTGAGGGACTGCCACTTGTCCCGCTCGCTGCTGCACTACATGAGTGAGTTCATGTCCTAGCAACTGCTGCCCCGATTGGCTCAGTGGGTTGTATTTACCGGGAGCAAAGTGGAGGTGTGCTCCCCGTGTGTAAGCGACTGCACCAATCGAATCGGCTTCTCTTCCTTCGTGAATGCGGACATCTGAGAAGTCGGTTTTGAATGCTCCTTCAAACTTGCTACGGATAGGATTGGGTAAGGGACTCCCCCCGCTGCTGGGCGGTAATTGTTGCGCTCTTGCCCCGGCAGCATCAGCTTGCATCTGTGTCGGCGCTTGCTGTTCCGTCTCAGCCTCAGGTTGGATGCGCTGAGCTATTGAGGTTGGGGAAAACACTGCTTCACCAAAGTTGTGTCCCAAGTGGTTTGCTCTGTGCAGTTGAGTTTCTATATCGGACACTTCGGCTTTTGGAGTCTGGACTTGGAAAGCCGGCGACGGCTTTCTAACCCCTGAGGACATGGAAGCAGACGGGTTTAAAGCTTTTTTCTTGGCGTGTGTTCTGGTCATAGTTTAATCCTCGTTTGACTTGTTCATACCCATCCTCTGATTTCAGCCTCAGTCAGTGTTTGCTCCAACTTGGCGTACTCACTGCGTGCCGCCCGCTGCAGATGCGCCATCGTCACCGGCTGTCCATCCTCCGCCGCCAGAAACGCTGCACTCAGAGCAATATTGCGAATATTGCCTCCTGCCATATTCAGCCGCGCCAGCTTATGCACATCCAGCCCTTGGGTGGGCGTTTGTTTGGGGAAGATCCGCTGCCACATCAGGGCACGCTGTTCCGCATCTGGGAATGGGAACTTCACAATAAAGCGGAGACGGCGCAGAAACGCCCGATCCAGCGCATCTGGCAAGTTAGTCGTCAAAATTGCCAATCCTTGGTACGCCTCCATCCGCTGCAACAAATAGCTCACCTGAATATTGGCATGACGGTCATGGGAATCTTTCACTTCACTACGCTTGCCAAACAGGGCATCCGCTTCATCAAATAGCAGAATCGCCCCGCCTGCCTCCGCTGCATCAAACACCCGCCGCAGGTTCTTCTCGGTTTCCCCGATGTACTTGCTAACTACAGCACTCAGGTCGATGCGGTAAAGGTCAAGCCGCAGTTCCTGAGCCAATACTTCAGCAGCCATCGTCTTGCCCGTGCCACCAGGGCCAGCAAACAGGGTAGCAGTGCCCTGTCCCCGGCTGCTCTTTTTAGCAAAACCCCAAGTTTCATATACCTTAGCCTGCTGTCGCACCTGCAGTGCAATCTCCCGCAGGATGTGGCGCTGGGCTTCGGGCAAAACCAAGTCTTCCCAGGTGCCAGCTGACTCAATGCGCTGCCCTAGGTCTTCCAGACGGGGACGAGCTTGGGTGCGGCAGGTATCCCACAAAATAGTGCTGAGTGTTGTCGGGGCGGTGCCTAGCTGTCTTAGGGCATCGGCACAAGTAGCACGAATCATCGGCGCGCTTAAATTGAACTGAAAGACGAGTCGGTCTATCTGCCCGTTCAGGCTGGGAGCGGCATCCCCCAGAGCCTCTTGCCAGATGGCGCGCTGTTCGCTAACGGTTGGCTTACCTAAGTCAAAACTGAGCATGGGACGTTGAGGCAGGCTGCGGCGATCGCGACTGGTTACAATCAGCAGACTATTCGCGTGTTCCAGAAGATGCTGAATCGCAGGTGCGTGGGTGGTATCGGTAGTCTCCAACTCATCGCACTCCAGTAACAAAACACTGCCAAACAATGCCGCCTCCCGTTCCCAAAGCCGTATCATGTTGTTCAGCTCACTGGGAGCGGCAGGCAGAGCATGGGCGGATATCATTTTCAGAGCTAAGCCCAGTTGGGCACAGGTCGCGATCGCGATCGCTCGTTTCCCTACTACCTCATCCCCGCACAACTGAAAAATCGGTGGGAACCTGTTCGCTGTCTCTGCCCAAATGGTCGCCATCCGCTCCGCCAGTTGGAGGTGAGACGGTGGTAAATTCCCCCCGACATACGATTGTTCAACTATGCCTACCAGCCGCTCGTCCAGATGCTCTATGCCGAGCAGATACTGCAAAATACATGGGTCGATGCGCAGTGGACTGAGGGTGAGCGCCAGACTCTCCTTGACTTCAATCAACCGCCAGTACTGCAGAGGGGTAGCCAATGACAGAACGCTCCAATCTGGGTTGGGCAATGCCGCCAGTGCCAGTCCAAAAGTCGGATAAGACCTCTGGGCATCGCTTTGAGCAGCAGCACACAAAGCGGCAAAATTCCCATCCAATTCCATCCCGGCACACAACAGCAGCACGTCTCGCTCGAAGCTGGATAGATTGAAAGTGCGAGAGAGCGTATCCAAGGCTGCTGGCACGCTTAGAGCTGATGCCGCTGCCGACAACATTTCCGCGTCCACTGGTTCAAGTGATTCATCCGAGGGCGTGTCTTGCAGTCGCGCTGCATGCTGTTTCAGGTACTGACGCACGACTGCCAAAGCTACCATCAGGTAGCGCTGATTCGCCTGTTGCCATTCCTGGTGAGCGTCGGTGTTCATCCGATATCAACTCTACTCCCGGTCGTCCTTTTCTTCTCGCTTTGGTTTTTGTAGCTGATCAAGCTGCTGATTGACGGTATCTTTCACTTTTCGCTCAGCAGCTGCGATCGCATCATACTTGAAGCGATTGATTATGCTACTGAACAAATTTCCAAAGAATCTTTCAATTTCTTGCATAACTTCATCCCTCGATATTTAAAGATAAATTCTTTACTTTACCTGGTAACATACTAAGCTACCAACTGAAGTTGCTGCATTCCGGATTATGCTCCAGATTTTTTGGCAAAACTGATATACTTCCGTCTCAGCTCTTTCTCTGGTGCTGGATGGGAACTGGCACTCGTCCTGCCTGCTGCTGCACCATCTTCCTCTGCACGCGACTCACCTCTTCATCCTTTTTTTGCTCATCGTCTACAAGAGAGCGCTGCAAGTACAATTTCCCTTGGATAATCGTTGCCTGACGCTGAATCGGTGAATTGGGCTCAACTTGAACTTGACTTAGGTTGTAACCAAAGCGCTTGGCCTGATTCAGTTTTGCCTGCCAGTCTACTACTGTTTGTTTTGGCTGGGATGCTATGTCTTGTTCGGTCTCAACCGCCAATCGATGAGGCTCAAATTCTCTAGACGTCTTGACATCAGTAGCTGAATTCTGCTTGTGAGTGTGCAATTGACTCCCCATTGCTGCTCCCTATATAAATTAACGCTGGCTAGCCTTCTATCTGAGCGATCTGCCCCTTATTCCGCAAGGATTTTCCGTACAGTTTTGAGCGTCATCATCAGCGTCATGGGTTGCAAAGGCGATTCGACGAAGCCGCGTGACAGGTAGAACCGCTTGGCCTGCTCGGATAGGGCATGAACCAGGATGGCAAACACTCCGGCATCGCCTGAGACGTTGACCGATCGTAACATTGCATCGCGCAAGAGTGCTTGGCCGAGTCCCTGATTGTGGTAACGCCGATCAATGGCAAGGCGACCGAGGAGCAGTACCGGCAAAGGGTTGGGCATGTTGCGCCGCATCGCTTTGGGCGAAGCTTCGTGGCTGATTGCCCCTGCCGTGAGGCTGTAGTAGCCGATGACCGTCTCCCCCTTGCAGAGTACGAAGCACCGCGACGCACCAGAAGCATGATTCTTGAGTGCGCGCTTTTTCAACCATTCGTCGAGCGATGGCTCGCCGCTGTCGAAATCCGAGAGGACGTGATTGTCACCAATCGGCGCGGGTGGGGTGAGATCGAGCGCCGTCATTTTTCCCAAGGGGCTTTCGTCTTCAGCAACCGGCGCAGCTTGTCGGTCGGTGGTAAGGGCTCGTCCAGGAGTGCTTGGAACTTGGCGAAGGTACTGGCATCGACCGTAAAAAATGTTTGGTCGAGCAGCACATCCTCAGCCTTCTGGCACGCTGCTTCGAGCATGAAATCTGACCGGCTCCGACCGAGCCGGTCAGCCGCCTGGTCAATCAGGTCGCGTTGTCGGGCGCGGGCGCGGATGTTAATGGAAACGGATTCATTACTTTGTGCGTGGGGCATGGCTGCACCTCTTGTGTATATATTTAGTCTACAATATTGTATAGAAATATGCAACACAAAATGGAAAGCATCCTGGTTCTTAGGGTTGTGTTGCAAAAACTGATTTAACCGTTGGTTCTCGCCAGAAACATCGGGGAATGAGTTGGCGACCTCTAGGTAGTAAAGCCTTAGGTTTACTTAAAGTGACTTAGGTTGTAACCAAAGCGCTTGGCCTGATTCAGTTTTGTCTGCCAGTCTACTGCTGTTTGTTTTGGCTAGGATGCTATGTCTTGTTCGGTTTCAACCGCCAATCGATGAGGCTCAAATTCTCTAGCCGTCTTGACATCAGTAGCTGAATTCTGCTTGTGAGTGTGCAATTGACTCCCCATTGCTGCTCCCTGTATAAATTAACGCTGGCTAGCCTTCTATCTGAGCGATCTGCCCCAGGCAGATCGCCCTTAACATCAATACCAGTCTTGTAGCGAATCTCGCCATCGGCTAGCCTAAATCATTCCCTGATTGTGCAAAGCCCATTGCGGTAGGTTCAGTTCATGTTGTTAAGGACCTGCCGGAAATAGACTACAGCAAGGGTGATGGCAACTCTTTCAACTCATACAATACTGTTGTGTTGGCCATTTCAGACGCAGTCCACCGTTCCCACATCTCCTGGTTAAATACTAATTGGTTACTAATTCTCTGAAGTACGATACTTTCGTAATTGAACATTAGGACAGCATCTCCTGCAACTTGCTGGAGCAAAGCCATCGTTGCTCGTATCACTGTACGCTCTGCCTTTTCCAGGTTCTTACCGGGGTTTACCCGAAACCCTAGAAATACAGAGGGTCGAAAACCAAATGCTTCCTCAGTAAGAGACTGATCGTCCTCTTCCTCTTCGGATGCAATTACCTGTATTCCTGGTCCTCTAAGAGTTTCTTGTTGCCACTCAAGACTACATTTGTCGGCCACAATTTGTAAAGCTTGTATTGGCTTCAACTCAGTTGCTATCTCCAGTCCATAACTCAACGCCATTTCAACCTCTTGCTCCTCTTACAACTTCTACGGGAAAAACAGCATCACATTGGCATCTCTCACGACGATAATTTCTTGAAGATTACCGACAGATTTTCTGTTGAGAATATCTCGTAATTCCTCAAGTTTGACATGACTATCATCAAGATTAAGAACAATCCTGTCTGTCCCTCCTTGACCTTGTTGCTAATACCTTTACGAACCTGCTCAGGTTTGGAACTCTGCGGAGCGAAGTTGTCAAATGTTTTCCCTTCGATTCTGTAATCAGGGTTTTTACCGTTAGGGAGAGCAGGTGGGTTTTGCTCGACATCATATCCTTTATTAGCAAGAATGTCGGCAGACTCATTCTCACGCCTTAACCCGCGTTGTTTGTCACTGCTAGATTGCGGATTAATAGAGGTTCTCTCGCCACGAGGACTACCTCCTGCTTGACCTGATGGTTCAGTTCTATTCAACTTTGCTTGGTACTTGGCATCACTAAGGAGCTTGTGTTCAAAGAGTTCGTTGGCTTTCTGCACGTTGTAGGTGCCGTAGCTGTTCCTGCAGCCTTTCTCTAGGTTGGAGAAGTCCTCCTCTGGCAACACTTCTCGCATCTGGTCGAATGCCTTCCGCGCATTATCTGAGAGACTTGAACGAAGCTGCTTCTTCTGCCTGTTCTAAAACCTGCTGATACAGAGTGGAACTTATACCAATTCTGTGTGAAGATGCGCTAAAATAGACAGGGGGTAGGTGTATTTGGTGCAAGGGTTATGAGCCGTCCATTTCAAATCGAGATTTCAGAAAGCCAAGAAGAGTTGGAGAAAGCACTCAAATATGCAACAAGCGCAAGCAGCAAAGAAAGGTTGCAAATGCTTTATTGGCTAAAAAGTAGTCAAGTCAGCAGCAGGAAAGCGTTGGCAGAACGTCTAGGACGTGATGAAGCAACTATCACTCGAAGGTTTACGAAGTACAAAGATGGAGGACGTTCAAGCTTGCTAGAAGTGAAACATGCACCAGGGCAAGTGCCTATCGTCAGAGGGGAAGCCCTAGAACTTCTGAAACAGCGATTGCACTCACCTGAAGGATTTCATAGCTATGGTCAGATCCAACAATGGCTCGTGACTGAATTGGGACTGGACATCGCCTATAAAACGGTCTATCAACTAGTTCGTTATCAACTCAAGGCTAAACTCAAAGTTCCCCGTCCTCAAAGCCTTAAACAGCATCCAGAAAGTCAGTCTCACTTTAAAAAAAACTTCCCCTTGCTCTCAAATTTTTGCAAGAGGAATTCGGAGAGGGAAAGCAACTGAGATACTTGTGCCAAGACGAGACTCGGTTAGGACTCAAGACAATCACGGGACGTTTAATTACTGCAATAGGTGTTAAACCTCTGGGTCTGAGCCAGTGGCAACGTGATAATTTTTATTTATATGGAGTGGTGGAACCATTGAGTGGATACAGCTTTTTCTACGAGTTCTCTCACCTTGATGGTGATTGTTTTCAACGGTTTTTAGAGTTGCTCTCTGTAGAAATAGGCGATGATATTGCAGTTATCCAGTTCGACCAAGGGTCATTTCACAGAGCTAAAGCACACGAAGCGTCCAGAAAATATTATACCAATTTTCCAACCACCCCACTCGCCGGAACTGAACCCAATTGAGAGGAAATGGAGAATTCCTCAAAAGCAAACTTCAATGGGAAAATTGCAAGACTCTTACCCAACTTCGCAAGAAACTCTCTGAGGTTTTGGAAACCATTACACCAGAGATTATTGTTTCTCTCACTTCTTACGACTTTATTCTCGAAGCTTTATTTAGCGCAGCTTCATAAAGAATTGGTATTACCTAGTATTGGCTAAAGCCAGATCGCCTCCACTGGCGACACATTACCATAGATGACAGACATAATCCCCAGCAGGTATTCGTTTATCATCGTCACGTCGGCATAAACTAAGCGTTTGATCAGTGCTGAGCTAAGACGATCTGGCTTTAGCCAGATATCTGCCTTCGGCAGATCGCCCTTAAGTCAATACTAGTTTTGTAGCGAATCTCGCCATCCACCAGCCTAAATCATCCCCTGATTGTGCAAAGCCCATTGCGGTAGGCTCAGTTCATATTGTTAAGGAGCACTAATAATGAGGCGAGAATTTAATGTGATTATCGAGCGGGATGCAGATGGCTACTTTGTCGCCTCCGTCCCTAGTCTTCCTGGGTGTCATACGCAAGCCAAATCTTTAGATGAGTTGACGGAGCGCATCCGAGAAGCGATCGCGCTTTGTCTGGAATTTGAGGAGGAACAGCAGGATTCACTAGATTTTGTGGGTATCCAGCGAGTTGTGGTTGAAGTATGAGCCAACTGCCAAGTGTGACGGGACATCAAGTCATTACCGCTCTTGGCAAAGCGGGTTTTGAAGTTGCCAGGGTACGTGGAAGTCACCATATTCTGATCCATAGCGACGGGCGGCGAACAGTGGTTCCTGTACATTCCGGTGAAACGATTGGTCGCGGTTTGCTAGCGCAAATACTGCGCGATTGCCAAATAACTCGTGAGGAGTTCAGAACACTTTTATGAGAGTTAGCATTTTTAGATGTCGCGGAATCGTTGGTAAGACGGCACTCGACGAGTTGGTCGTCTTGTTGATTCAGAGATAGAGTAACGGCGCGAACGGTTAGGGAGGATTGGGAAGAGTCATGTAATGTTAGCTCGCACTCTAGGGGATAATCTTTAGTCTGGCTTGCCATGCTACTGTAGTGAGAGACAGCATAATGTCTCAAATTTTGTAAGGATGAGATTCGGTGAATCAGGGTAAGTGGGCATTGCGCTTCATTTCCCTACTATCTCTTCGTTTTATGAGACAATGCCTATCTTACAAGCGTGTGATCGCACTTCATATATACTGTCATTGCCCTGACTGCCTGACAAAAGTGGGTGAAAGCCCATAGTAGAGAGAAAGTCGAGGAAAAGGGTAGAAAGACATTCCTAGGCTAAAGTTACGACACAAATAGCCCAGTAATCATGTCAAAGTCTACCCCTCTGTATGGTCAATTATTCGCGCTGTTGCGTCAATATAGTCGTGCCAGCGATCTGCGTCACTTTAAGGCTTTAGCCTGGATGGTCAGTGCGCTGATTTACAGTGGTCAACTCAGTCTGCCTGCTTGGGAACCGTATGTGCCCAGTCGGGCGACAAAAGCACAAAGTGTGGAGCGGCGGTGGCGACGGTTTTTGGATAATCAACGGGTACGGGTCAGCCGGATGTATGTGCCGCTGGTGATAGCAGCGTTAAGTGACTGGAAGCCCCATCGTCTGTATCTGGCCCTCGATCCCACCGTGTTGTGGGATCGGTACTGCATGATTCATCTGTCGGTGGTGTGTTGTGGTCGTGCGGTGCCGTTGTTGTGGCGAGTCTTAGAGCGTGTTTGTGCCACCGTTGCCTTTAAGGAGTATCAACCGTTACTGCGAAAAGCCCGGTGGTTATTGCGCGACTCATGAAGATGTCATGCTCTTAGCGGACCGAGGTAATGCCCGCCCATGAGGTGATGGGGTGGTTACAAGCGAGCGGGTGGCACTACTGCTTACGCTTAAGAAAGTGATGTCCTGCTGCACGGTCCCAGCAAGTATGCGACGGTAGTTGGCACCCTGTATCCAGCATTAGGCGAAGCCCGGTTGTACCGCCAGGTGCGCTTGTGGGCGGGTGGGGTTTACCGCTGTAATCTAGTCCTGGCGACGGTTAAGGGGGCCAAGGAATCGTGGGCGGTAGCCACCGACGAGCCTCCTTCCTTGCAAACATTGTGGCAATATGCACTCCGGTTTCGGGTCGAAGAATTATTAATGGAATAGTAAGTCAGGGGCTTTTGAATTAGAAGACTCTCGTCTGTGCTCTGAAGCAGCCCTTGAACGCCTATATCTTGTTGCTGCTCTAGCCTTGCTCTATGCCACCACTCAAGGAAGGCTAAAGCAAATCGCTGGTTTGCGGCAACAGGTTGACCCTCACTGGCGGCGGGGCATCAGCTACCTTAAGATCGGCTTGCGTTGGCTTCAGGGCGTTGTGCATAAGGGACGACAACTCCTTCTCCCTATTGCGCTTCTCCCAAAAGACCCACAAAGAAAGTTTTGCCTCTAATCGGGCTGAGCGAGATTTTTATGACCAGATTTGGTTTACTCGAATTCGTTCCCTAACCTGTAAGCCTTGAGCTGTCTGCGATTCACTCAGATGTGTCAGGCAGTCAGGTCATTGCCTCAAGTTAAAAAGTTTAACCATTGTTTCATTTCCTTTTACTTTTGCTATATCGAGTGGAGTTTTCCCCTCTCGATCTTTTTTGTTGGGCTCTGCTCCATATTGAAGAAGTAGTTTAGCAATCTCTACATGACCCTGTAACGCTGCTGCATGTAGTGGAGTTGCCCTATCGTATCCAGCCTCCGCGTCTGCTTTGTGTTTAAGCAAAATTTCTACTATATCCCTGTGACCGTTGTATGTTGCCATATACAAGGGTGTTGCTGATTTTTTGTTTGGTCGCAGATTAACATCCGCACCATATTTTAGTAAGACGTTGACCACTTCAGTATGTCCTAAATCAGCTGCTATGTATAGCGGTGTTACGTCATCAAGAACCACATTTGCAAGACTTTTATCATAGCGGAGGAATGTATCGACAATTTCTTCATAACCTTGGGCGCAGGCGACGTGGAAGGGGCTTCCTTGACTCGTTTCTGATGTTATTGAGATATCCGCACCTGCTTCCAGAAGGATTTTAACTGCCTCGACTTTGCCTTCTGAGGTTGCGATAAAAAGTGGCGTATATCCATTGTTGGTAAGAAGATCGATATCCGCTCCATACCCAAGCAACTCATAAATTTCTTCTACAATCCCCTTCCCTGCTGCTTTGTGCAACAGCGACCAACCTTTTTCATCTTTTCGATCAATCTCTCCTTCTTCATCAAAAAGAGCGATGAATTCCTCATAATTTTCCGCAATCTGGGTAATATTTTCATTATTTGACGATGAATAAACTTGAGTATCCTTACGATCTCCAATATAGAAAATCTTCCCCTTTTCATTACCGCGAATCCCTATACAAATGAATCCTCCGTTTGTCAAACTTGCAATAGGTATTAAATTGTCAGGAAGAAAAGTTCTGAGCATCTGATAAGTATCCCAAATACTATCATTAACGACTTCCGTAATTCCCAGAAAAGAAAATACCTGTAGCCTTTTATCTGTGTTTGGCAACTTAAATGAATTCGGGTCTGGAGTAGATACATTGTATTTCAAAAGATCCTGCCGATATCGATCAGGCAGACGGATACCCAACTTATCCTCGAGAGCTTCTACTAGTCGAAGATGATCTGGCGAAGAACGAGCCATGAGCGTTGTCTCCTATAAAATAGATTTTTTCAGTGGAGGGGAGTCCAGTTTGGTGACTCTTTTGTTAAATCCCCAAATGTTGTTTTGTTGTCTTCATGGGCTACCGCGCATAAATAACATGTTGGTTTATCTGAACCAGAATGAGTTAGTTGCGTGTCGTTGCTTATTGCGTAGCGACGCATATTCGTTTCTGCATGAGGATACGAACTCAAACTTGCGTCATATTTATTGCCTGCCAACGGTTTTACTGTTAAGTTCGCTATACGCACTGTTTTGCCTGATATTTGACTGGAAAAATCTATTTTATACGAGTCGCTTAATTTGCCTCGACTACTATGATTTTCCAATGAAGCTTTTTGAGTATCACCATCATTTAACGTTGCAGAAAGTTCCTTGTTGTTGTCGATTTTCAATTTTACTGTTCCTACTCCTTCTAGTTTTATTGATTTCTCTTCTCCTTGACTAAGTCTTTGCGTTTTCGTAGCTGGCTGTAGGTCTTTATCCTTTGCCGATAAATACAAATATTCAAAATTTAGTTTAAAATCGGCATTATTTATTTTTTCTAGTTGTTTTTCACTAATATTACCTGCTTTATTAAGGGCAACAATGTAGTCGCCATTCCTTAGTTTTCCAGTGCCTACGGTGATACCTGAATCTAGTTCAAGGTGTTTATGAATGGCTTTGGCATCTTGAATTAGTTTTTGCACTGTTTCATCTTTAGGTTTGTAATATTCAAATTGTTTTTGGTTAATCGTAGAGAGAAGTTTAGGGTTCTTGTTAGAAGTACCTTTTTCTTCTTCGTCGCGACCGTGTTTATTTCTTTCTACTTTTTGTGTTTCCCCTTCAGGATTAATCTTACCTTCAACGTGAGCAGTTTCTTTGTCTTTATTCTGAGTATCGACGACTAGTTTGAGAGAGGTCATCTTATACTTAGACTTGAGCTTAGGCAGTTGCTTCTTGACATCATCAAACGACAATTTTTCATTTTGCATCAGCCGTTGAGCTTCTGCTAAAGCCTTGTCAAGGTCGGCTTTTTTCTTCTGTTGTTCATTCTGCTTCTCGTCAAATTTACTGTTTTTACCTTTGTCTTTGTTGTCCTTACCTTTCCCCTGTGACTCGGTCTTAGGTGTAGACGGCTTAGTTGCAGAAGCGGATGACCCAGCAGAAGTGGACGGCTTAGTTGCAGACGTGGATGACCCAGCCTTAGCTGTGGACGGCAACTTGTTCTGCCGCGCTTCAATTCCCTGGCTCACGGCCTGCTTCTTATCTCCCATCCAGTTCTGGGCGGTTTCCTGCTTATCGCCAACCCACTGCTTGGCGGCTTCCTTATTCTGGCTCACTGATTGACCAACGGCTTTTGCCTTCTTGCCAGCCTTAGTATTCCCTAACTTGTTACTGACGCTCCCAGCAGCCTTGGCACCCTGATCGATCACCCAACTAATCGCCTTTTCAAATGGCTGGCGCACCTTCTTGATCACGCCCTTCACCTTCTGGGCCAGGTCACCTATGCCCAACAGACTGGCCAGGAAGCCGATGACTACCGGTACCGCCTTGGCTAGGGCATTTTCAATCAACTGCGCTACCTTATCAATGCCCGAGCCATTAGCGATCGCCAGGATCGCATCGATGATCGAGTTAATCAAGTCGGCCACCTGTTGGGCGTTATCCATGAAGAACTTGACGATATCGAAAATCGCCTTACAAGCTCTGGCGAAAGCACTAGCCGGAGTCAACAGACTTAGGAGCCACTCTACTCCGGCTTGAATGACTTCCTGGATCACCATTTTCTCGATAGCATCAAGCACCATCGACTTAAGGTCACCAATCTTATCCTTGACAAACTGCCACAGACCGCCTATTCCTTGGGTGGCTAAGACTTGAAACATCTGGAAGCTCTTTTCCAGTTCGCTGACCTTTTCCTCGCCCAGTCGCTCGACCGCCTGAGCCCGGATCGCATCATAGGTCAGCCCCATTACCTGGGCTACCAGGCTAAAGATGCCTTCCACGTCTAAGGTCTGTGGCATTTGAATGTCCGCCGTAGCCATAGCGCCTGTCAGCCAGCTCAGCAGCCCCTGGATCAGATGCTGCTTGATATTCTTCACAAAGTTCTGAAACCCTTGCTTCGCCCCACTGACCAGATTTTTCACGAACCCAATCGGGTCTTTGAGGATTTGCGGGATGGCACTAGCGGCTCGTGCCAACACCTGTAGCAGCATTTTCGCCAGTTCAGCGATCGTCGTGACCACTGACACGACAAATTCGATCGCTTTTTGCACTAGGCCCTTATTTTCCTCCTTCATTTCGTCAATGCGGGCATCTAGTTGCTTGAGGTTGTCGTTGTACTTCTGCGCCAGCTGATCAACCAAGTCATCCTGCTTGTCGTTGACTTCCTGCTGCAACTGATCAAACTGATCCTGAATATTCTGTGCCGCTTCCTGCCCGACTTGCTGCAGCGATTGCGGCAGGCTAGCGACGTACTTCTGGACTTCCTGTTTGCCATTAGCAATCTCGGCTTTAGCGGCATTCAGCTGGGTCGCCACCAGGTTGGCAACATTATCGATCGTTTGGCCCATGCTGTCGAGGTACTGTTGCCGACCTTCATCGTAGAATTTGTTCACCTCGCCGGGCATACCGAACAATTTGTCCACCAGCCATCTTCCCGGACCCCAGAACCCACTGTAGCGCTCCTTCTTATAGGCGTCCATCTTTTTGCCAACGTAATCCTCAAACTGCTTCTGAGCGGCAGTTGCGCCGTCATCAAACAGCTTGTTGACCTGGCCATCCAACTGATTGAGTATATCTTCGACCTTCTTTTTGGTCTGGCTATAGATTCCTTGAATTTGATTAGCGACCTGGGCGCGTTCCTGCTCATCCTGCCCCTTGGTTTGGTCTTGGTGGCCAGCTACTTGAGTCAAGACCTGCTCGCGCGTGCCATGCATTTCCTCCATGTGCTTTTGTGTGGCCGTTTGCGCTTGGTCTTGCGCCTGCGACAAGGTCCCCTGCTCCTGCTGGCGATAGGCGGCAGGCGCTGTGGCGGCATCGGTCTGGGCTGTCTTTTTGGCTGCTATTGCTGATTGAAAGCTGGGCTCGTTAGACTTCGCCAGTTGCTCGTCAGTGATGTCAGCCGAGGCCATCTTGTGGTCAATTGATTTGCTACCGGCTTGCAGGGAAATTTCAGAATTAGACTTGGGCTTAGGTGCTGAGGCGGCAGCATCGACTGTAGGTGGTTTGGGACCAGGCTGCTGAGGCGGCAGTGCGGTTACTGGCTTGGGTTTGAGCCCGCTAGTATTGGGCTTTTCCTTGGTCTTTTCTTCGATCGCTCCCTGGGATTGCTGTTTCTGCTGTGAAACCTGCGACGACATGTCCTGCTTCACAGAGTCGAGTTTATTGTTGTTTTTGAAATTGTCGGCATCTTGGAGGTTTTTTGGGGTGGAGTCAGCGATTTTGTCCATCAGTGCCTTTTTAAAGGCTTCTGCGTTGAATTCCCCAGGTTGCTGCTGGTCCATCTCCTGGACCTGGTTGCCCTGGGCCTGGCTCTCTACCTCGTTGGCAGGACCTTTAGCCGCCTCCTGCGCTTGCTGGGAGCCGGTTTCGGCTGGCTCATGAGTTCGCTGCTGCCCTGCCACCCCTGCGGTCTGCTGGGCTACGGCCTGAAAAGCCGGGTCTTGTTCGGGGGAGGCCGGAGACTGCCCACCATCATTCCCGTCAGCTTGCTCGGTCGCATCACTTGGGGCTGCCATGCCGTTGTCGTCCGGTATTGCCCCAGTGTCGTCACTTTGGTCCTCCTGTGCCCCAGCATCTGTCGAATCACTTGGGGCTGCCATCCCGCCATCGTCTGGTATTGCCTCAGTGTCGTCGCTTTGGGTATCCTGTGCCGAAGTCGGTGTCGAATTACTTAAGGCTTCCGCTATCCTGCTTTTCACCCCACTACCGCTCGGGGTATCTTCTGCTATGGTTGAGGCAGCATCACCACTGCCGGTTTGGGTGCCATGTGTCGTAGTTGAGGCAGCATCACCACTGCCGGTTTGGGTGCCATGTGGCGTGGTTGAGGCAGCATCACCACTGCCACTTTGAGTGCTCTGTGGTTTGCTTGGGGTTGTGGTACCACTACTGCTTTGGGTGCTATGTGCTGTGGTTGAGGCAGCATCACCACTACCGCTTTGGGTGCTATGTGCTGTGGTTGAGGCAATGTCACCACTACCGCTTTGAGTGCTCTGTTGTTTGGCTGGGGTGGCGGCACCACTGCCGCTTTGAGTGCTCTGTGGCTTGGCTGCTGATGTCGC